>NZ_JASNGE010000023.1:0-76451 GCF_030164735.1 Bacillus sp. RB3 | reverse complement strand
TGAAATTTTGTCCAAGTAATCTTTTCTAGCATTTGATATGTATTCATGAATTCTAGCTACCTTTACTCGTTGTTTATTCCAGCGAGAAGATCCTTTCATTCTTCTAGAAAGAACACGCTGTGCTTTCGCCAACTTATCTTCTAATGATCGGAAAAACTTCGGATTTTCATAGTGTGTTCCATCTGACAAAATAGCGAAATCTTTTAGTCCTACATCTATTCCAATGTAAGAATGTGTTTTCGGAAGTTCTTGTACTTCTGTTTCAACTAATAGTGACACAAAATATCTACCAGAAGGGTTTCGTCTAACTGTAGCATTTACAATACGCCCCTCTACTTCGCGACTTTTGGCAAATCGAACAAGGCCTAGTTTCGGAAACTTTATTTTGTTCCCTACAACGGCAATGTTTTCATTTGTTTGTTTTGTGGTATAAGATTGTACGTTGTTCTTCTTAGATTTAAAGCGCGGTGCGCTGTTTTGTTTTTTGAAAAAGCGTGTATAAGCATCCGCAAGGTTGCGAACAGACGACTGAATCGCGATACTATCCACTTCTTTTAGCCAAACAAGCTCTTTTTTCATGGCAGGTAGTTTGGCAGAGCATGTACCATAGGTCAAGCCTTTTCCTGTCTCTTTGTATGCTTGATCCCATAAGGATAGGAAATGATTGAATACAAAGCGAGAACACCCAATCGTTTTGTTGATTAGAATTGCTTGTACCTGATTTGGATAGATACGAAACTTATAGGCTTTATTCATCATTATTTGATTCACCTCCATTTCGGTATATGACTATTATACACCAAACGTACATTCGATAGGTAGTGAGTAACACTTTCTGTATGTCGAACAATTAAGATGGCTTCCTGCCATCCCTTGTTCGAAGCCAATTCATCTCCCACCTACTCACTGAGCTGTGCCCCTTCACGCTCCTTGAGGAAGGAGTCTTCTTGGCTAAAATGATAAAATTAATAGGAGAAACGAAATAAATACGGTTATAGTTCTTTGGCATCTTCTCTTATTTTATGCCTTCTTTCCTTGCATCCATTTAAATTCCTCCTTTAAATTATCTATTTCACTTTAAATAATGCCTTAAAATCCCCTTTTTTTACCCTCTATTCCTAACATGTGGTATCATCCTTCCTTTTTAGTAATACTTTAGTAAACTAGACAACAGAAATGATATAGTCTAACATCTGTACACTGTTTACAGGGTTCCGATTAGTTTTCATAAAAAATCTGTTGTTTACGCTGAAATGGATAAGTTTTAATTTCATCTGTATCTAAATTTTCATGAAATAGATGTATGGCTATAATTTGTCTACAATCATAGGTATGATAATAATATATACCCGACTCCATACACATTGCGCTTGTATAAATGGTATTATCTAATGTACCTTCTTCCGTTATCACTCCACCTTTTGGAAGCTCACAATTCGATAAGATATGAAAAATGGCCGATACCCCTTCCTCTTCGTTATCTATATCTTGGATATTTTGTTTGCCATATGCTGCCCGAACAAATCTTGATGGTGGGGTAAAATCACCCGGAAGCCCTATTGAACCTGAACCTTGTCCAAAAGCACTTAATGATAAATCCCCCCATTGTGTAGACTCATAGGGCTGCGATCTAAGACCAATATATTGTCTTAAATTTTGTAGATGCCAGTTAAACTCTGGACTATTGGTCATTACCCCTAACGGATTGTCATACACTTTTAGCCCCTCAGTTGTCGGCTCTAGTACAATACATTCTCCCCATTTATCCGCTATAATCCAATGTAGCGGCGGAGTAAGTCCTAAAATAGGTAATGGTACATCCAAAAAAGAAATACTATCAACAGACTTTCTTAACTCTTCAATAGAATTGAACTGCGTGAGACTCCAAGCCACAAAATCAAATGGAGCCAGATTTGTTTTACTGTCATCTATACTTTCATTATAAGTGGAGAAACCTGGGAAATAGAGCGTTGCACATGTCATACCTGCTTCATTTACTCCATCTGCCAGAATGACCCTTCCTTGATAGTTAATCCCCATCCCGATAACTGCTTGTTTCGTTTCGATGGTTTCACCAGTTATATTGTTCCATCGATAACTTCGAGGAACTATTATTACTTCTTGACTGAAATCTAATGTAAAATCCATCGTTCTTGCAAAAAGATGTTGACCGTTTTTTGTCTGTAATGTCAAACTAGTACACATAAAGAACACCCCTTTGTTTAGTTTATTTAAACAAAAACCCATTTAATTTCTATCCTTAAGTTGATAGGCACGTATCTTTTTTCTTACTCATATTTATTGATTCCCCTTTCAAAATTTAAATTTTCTAATACAATAAGTCCAATACTATAAAGAAAATAAAAATGATCAAAGAAATTACTAATCTCCTTTATGATTTCCCCTAACAAGTTAAAAAGCTATTATAAACAAACTTCAATAAAAGATACCTTCTCCCTCCTTTTTTATCATTTTAGTCAAGAAGACTCCTTCCTCAAGGAACGCGAAGTGAGTAGGTGGGAGATGAATTGGCTAAAATGATAAAATTACAAACCTCTGTATTACATTTGTAATCTGAAACTGAATTTATACTTGTAATCTTTCGTTGTCAATATTATTTTATGTTTGCGAAATCCTTTCCTATGTCCATCAATATAAGCACGAAAAAAATCAACAGAAGTTTGGACTTTTATATCCTCCTAATTAGACAAGAGAGTGAATACTTCTATTTCTATAATTATTTTTGGATAAAAAAATGAAACCAACTTATTAATGGTCTCATTTTAACAACGGACTAAAATAACATTTGGTTGATTTTTTTACATAACAAATTGAATTTATTTCTTAACTAAATAGCGAAGGTTTAACCAGTTTTGTTGGATTATTTTGCGAGGGATCATAAAAATTAGCCAGTTGAACCTTTGGCCTCTCTAACCACTTTACAAACAAACCTCGCTAATGCATTATGCATTGGGGGGAATATTGTAAATATGACATCCATTGTTTTACGTAGTGGCATTGGGCATATTATAGGTTTATTTTTATGAACTCCATTAATAGCAATTTTCGCAAGTTTTTGAGGAGACATCATCTTGTGTTTTTTCATTTGTTTAGTTATAGCAGACTTATCGATATTTATTGCTTTTGCAGCATCAAATATTGGAGTATCAACGAAAGACGGACAAAGCGTACTCACTTTAATACCAAACTCTTCCGCTTCAAAATGAAGGGAGGTTGTTAAACCTACAATAGCATGTTTAGTCGTAGAGTAGGCCGAAGCTATTGGAGATGGACCAAGACCTGCAGCAGATGCCGTGTTGACAATATGTCCAAACCCTTGTTCTTTCATTATTTTATATCCCATTTGAGTACCATGAATGACTCCCCATAAATTGATATCAACAATTTCTTTCCAGTTTTCTAACGACATATCATACAATTCACCGTACATAGAGATTCCAGCATTATTAAATAGATAGTCTAGCCTTCCAAATTCTCCATATATCTCTTCAATTACATGTTCTACACAATTGTAATCAGTAACATCTAAATACGTAAACCTAGAATTTAAAACGTCTTGGTTAAGCTTTCCTTCAAACGCTTTTCCTTCTCTCTCATTAATATCAGCGATAACTACAAATACATTTCGAGACGATAATTCATTGCAAATGGCTCTGCCAATCCCTGAGGCACCGCCTGTTACAATAGCAATCTTTTTATTTTCTCCCATTCCAGTTCCCCCCATAAATTAATCTATTTTTGTGACTGAATGGTACCACTGCTATCGAATAAAAGTTGATTTATCATAGATGCATATTCTTCTGCCACACACAAAGCACCATTGCTATTTAGATGAATACCATCTAAAGTCAAATGAAGACCTCGCTTACTGGATAATCGATCAATTCGAATTGGATTCTTATAAAGAAACACATCCTTCATTACAGTCATAACACTTGTGCTGATATAGTCTGAACTGTTCACGTTAGCCAACCGTTTCTCAAAAACTGATTGCATATCCAGAAAACTAACATTTAAAAATTGACTCGATATATTTTCAATAATAGTAGACAACCCCTTTAACTCGTAATTTGATTGATTTTTTAAATTTTCTCCCACTATTGCTGGTGAAACTACAACAACGTACTTTGAAAAAGGAATGACTATATTCAGTATTTTGTTGAAATAATTATTAAATTCTCGATGGTCTTCTACAATTGGTTGAGCTTGCACTTTTAACAGTTTTGAATAAACATCATTAGCACCAATCCAAAGGAAGATTAAATCAAAATTTGATTCCAACTTGATTTTCGTTAATCGTGTATGCAAACTTTTAACCGTTTCCCCTGGTTTACCAAGGTTTAAAAATGTGATACTTGGATATTTTCGTTTTAATATGTTCACAAAGGACACTCCTGGACGACCTTCAGTTAAACTATCACCGATTAATCCAATCTTCATTTTCATTTCCCCCGTCTTTTATTGATTCTAAAAAGATTGTAATCGCTTGATTAAACAGCGGTTCTAGTGTTTTCAACTCATGTGTATTCGTGAGCTGACATAATCCCCCAAGCCAAGTTCCTAGCAATATAGTCCATTCGTCTAGATTACCATCTTTAAACTCCTTTTTTTCTACCCCCTCTTTTAATATTGTTTGATAAGTATTCATTGGTATAATTGATAAATCGAATAATTTCTGGACCGATTCAGGACTAGATTTTGGGTTTGAAGCGAGCTCTTGACCTGATTTTAATAACGGCGTTTGGTAATTATAAAGGACATGAATTGCCATGCTATATAGTTTTTCAGTTGCGGTTGAATAAGTAGATTCTTTTGCTATCCATTTTTCATACCAATTTTGCATAGTTTGTTGCGCTAAGAGAACAAATAGCTGTTCTTTGTTTGTAAAATGATAATATATATGTCCTTTACTGTAACCAGAGGACTTGGAAATATCTCCGACAGATGTTTGGTTATATCCTTTTTGAGAAAACAAAAGAGATGCATGCTCCATGATTTCTTTTTTTGTAATCTCACTATCATAATGCCTTTTATTCAAATACATTCTCCTCCCTTTAATTAGTACAGTCGTTCTAATTTAAATATACGTATAGAATTTAATTTTTGTGCAGATTATTAAAGAAATTACACTTATATTTTAGAAAATAGGGGGAAATCCTACATGAACTTCAATTCAAATAAGCTTTTCTTTATGTGAGTATGGTACAAGTGCATTGAAACTTAAAAAATAACTACCAAAATAAGAATGTTTATCTATATAAGCGGTTTTAATTAAGATTAAGGCTAAAATTAGGAGAAAATAAGTTAGCCTTGATTAGCTTAGTTAGAATCATAAAATTCTTTATCAATTGGTGAAATATGTTTTTACTCATAGTAATTGAATCTAACACATCTATTTTCTTTTCATTTATTATTAGTTCCTTCAAATTTTTATTTTTTTATTGGCAAATGGATAATGTTTTCTAAAATAAAAATACATTCCCATTTGAAAGTGATACATTTTTATTAACAATAAGTGGCTATTGTGTTGAAATCTACTTTTATTAGTAATTAAAGCTTGACCAACAGATAAGTGGGTAAAAAGAGCTGTATATCATTAAGATATAGAGGTTTGTATAATATGCCGACGTCATCTTACAAATGAGACGAATGTAGAAAATAGTTATGCTATAGATCACATTGACCACTAAGCCGTATGGGCAATAATGATCTAACAAACTTGTAATAATTTCAAAGTTAATCGGGCGACTAAAATAAACAACGGCACAATACCTTTTTGAAATCTATAAATCTCTAACTACACTGCAAAAAAGTTTCTTTAAAAAGTATTCACTTTAGTGTCCCTGTTTAAAGAAGCATCCCTTCTCTTATCTCGATGTGTGGACAGGATAATAAGTACTAGTTGGACTGTTTCTGTAGATGGTAGAGCATTTTACACTATAAAATAAGTTTCTACTTTCATGTCTTTGTACACTTTTTCAAAAGTGTACAAAGACATGAATCTCTAAACAATTTAGACAAGAAAGTATATCCTTCATGAATATCTTTTGTTACTTATGTAGAATTAAATTACATTTTAGTTAAACTCCACATTTAATAAGGTTTTACTGAGGACTAAAAAAGAGAGCATGGCTCTCTTTTTTAGTTATTTACTATTTAGTTTTGTTTCAAATTCAATTAAATTAGTTGAAGCGTTACTAAAATTTTGTTCAGAAAGTTAACTAGATTTTCGTGCTACTTTTATTTTACATAAGAGCAACATCTCTTATTCCTTGCAATATAGCAGTTGCTAATCTTTTTAAAAGTTTTTAGAATTTCACTTGTGCATGTGTAGTAGTTTCTGTAAATTTATCAGATTGACTAGCTGAAACTCCAAACGTAAGGGGTGAAAACGATATAGACGGAGAAACTTGGAATGTTGTTTCTTGATGCAAGTATTTACCATAAGCATCTATCTGAGTAGTAGCTGCTAATCTCTCAACTGTATAATAAGAGAATGCGGATAAAGTTAGAACTTTTTCGTTATAACAAGCGTAGGATTTATTAACATCATTAGGTAAATCAATATTTAAAGCATAGCCAGAAGGTCCTTTTGACCATTTGTTGCTGTCCTTCGTATAAGTTGCATTCTTAGATTTAGTTTTATTACAATCATACTTTAGCTTCCATTTTTGTTGTCCGTATTGTGATCCTGGAGAAGGAGCCCAAAAAGAACTGTTAACACCTGTACCTATAACATCTATTTTTCTATTACTAGGCATAACACTCCATTCTATGGAAGTTTTTACCCTGTACTTTTGTTTTGCTTTTAAAGAGACAATATTAGTTGTAACCTTTTTATAAGATGTGGTATTCGTATCGCTAGAAAGTTTTGCCACACCATTGCTTTTTTGTACTCTTTTTGCTTCTTCTAGTTGAACTTCATTTAAATACGTGTTCTTATCAATTTCAATTTCTTTACTTGAATTATTAACTCCATTTTCAGTAACTTTAATAAACTTTTCTTTGGTAGCTACAACTTGGCCATCAATTTCTAAGTTTTTCATTATTTCCATTACAGGCATGTCCGAAATTTCTTCTTTAGAGAAACCTAAAGACTCTAAATGTTTTATTTGTTCTACATTTAACTCAGCAGCTTCAACTTTAATATCATCCAAATTAAATACTATAAACCCCATCAAAAAACCAACAAATAAGTATATTTTTTTCAAAATAATCCCCCTGGTTATTTTTATGTTTTAATTAAATTATACAAATAATACAGTTGTTGCATTTCAAATGTTTTACTATTAAATTCGAATTTTTATAAATCTGCTTGATAAACCATATATCGACCACTAGCAAGGGTAACGAATACTTGATTATCTTTAATTTTTACTACAGTGCCGTTAGAAGTATAATTATTTAATTTTGTTTTTGCTTTAACAGAAATTTTATTATTTCCATCAATCTGAACCAAAAGCATCTGACCAGTGGAACTAATTACTATTGCATGTTTATCCTTGAGGGCCACCACTTTATTCCATTTATAATTTTTACTTTCTTGATCAGTCAGTTCTGAACTCTCAATCTTTTCCCCTTCTTTATTAAAAAGGGCGAATTTTGCACCCTCTCCAACAGCTATTATAGTACCATCAGAAAGTCTGTCAATTGACGTAATGTCATGTTTTGTTGATCCCCAATCCCCAAAGTTGATGACGTTTCCATTTGTTAGTGACATGACTTGATATTTCCCTTTATCACCTACCATCAAGATCAGGTGTCCACATAACTGAATTGAATCGTTAATATTCCAATCATTTGGCCATTTTCCTGTTCGTGTTACGCCATAAGAATCACCATCAAGGATAGCATAATAACCTTTATCGTAAACTAATAAAAGCCTTCCATCCAATAGTTTCTTAACAAATCTCGGATTACGTTTGTCCGATAGTTGCCCTTGTTCAACTAAACCTGCAGATGAATCTACAACTTTCCATTTTCCTGATGTACCCGCAATAAAAAAGTTACCATCAGATGTTTTTACAATGCCCTTTGTAGGAAAAGAAGGTTTGTTCTTTTCATGTGAAACCATTGATCCACCAGATTCAGTGCTTAATACAGCTAAATCAGTAGAATTTCCAACAAAAATAGTATCCCCATCGATACCTACAGCTTCCTGGATAGTGCCAATTCCATCCCATTTATTACTCACAACACCATACAGATTTGCTGCACTTGCACTTGTAGGTAGTATCAATAAAGCGCTTGCAAGTAATAATGTAGATAATTTCTTGAGTTTAATCATATTTCCACCCCTATCAAATATATTTAATAAATCATATATAAATATATTAACACATTAGGTAATAAAAGGTAACTGCTATAACATATTTATCAAAAGGATTCAGAATAGTTAATTATATTATTCGATATGTATATTCGATTATAAAGGTTGCCTTTAAATATTAATAAATATAAAATTTAGCTAGGAAAAATTATGCAAAAAGGTTAAGTAGGGGTAATTTGTACCGTTTCTAATTCCATTCCCTGTATATATTCAAGTCGTTCTATTAATTTTAGAAATATTTCGGGTGAAGGATGACCCGGTGATTCCTTTAACCACCCCAATATAGTTTTATTGGATTCGGATGGACGCTTTAAAGTAATTATCTCTTCAAGCTTTACTGTTTTTTTCGATGAAATGAGTTTACCCAAATTAAATTTATTGAGCATGGATTGTAATTAATCATCATTTATTATTCCTAATTTATTGGATGCAAAGATTATTTCTGCAGTCATATGAAGCTCCCCAAGTCCTCTTTATCTTTAAATAAACTTCCATATAATAATGATTTCGTTAACCATGCGAAAAATCCCCTTTAGCAGAATAAAGATTAGCTAATTGTTCATTTCTGTTAACTTTCTGTATAACGGAGCTCTGGACACATTTGTAATTTTACAAATGTGATTTAAAGTCATTCCTCCTTTTTTATATAGCTTTACTGCATAATTTATTCCCGCGTGATTTTTATGATATTTCTTTAACCGACCTTTAAACTTCCCTTCTTTCTTAGCCAGTTCAATCCCTTCAAGTTAACTCATACGGATAAAATCTCGCTCTAATTGGTTAACACCACCCATAACCGTAATTAAGAATTGGCTGTATGGATTATCTTCAGATAAATCTAGCCATGAATGGATTGGCAAGAGCTATTTTCTTTTGAAAGCAGGGTGAGCTTAGGGAAGCATCAACTGCAAAGGGCTAGTGCCTTAAATATAATCATTAATGCCATCAGTATCTGGAATACCTTACATCTAACAAAAGGAGTTGAATATCAAAAACAGGCTGGTAGTTTTAATCAATAATTATTGCGCCATATGTCGCCTCTAGGTTGGGAACATATTAATTTACTAGGAGAATATCATTTTAATTCGGAGAAAGCGATCTCATTAGATGCTTTAAGACCACTAAAACTTTCTTAACGTTGTTAAAAACGGAGGAATCGTCAGGAAAATAAGGTTAACGTTGTAAATCTGCATTTTCCTGACGGGACCTCGTTTTGGGGATATTCAAAAATATTATACGGTAACCCTTATAAATCCATTTTTCTAATTTAAGTATATTATTTAACTAATTCCCCCATTAATTTTCTGAGCTACTTTTAAATCTTTTGTTTTAAATCCGCTATTTATAGCCCATCTATAAAATAGAAATGAAACAATTGAAATAAGTACCATATCCCATCCATAAGTTATAATATTTAACCCACCAAATCTTTCACTTCCAGTGTACGATATACAAATCATAAATAATAAATACCCGACAATCCATAATCCAGCTAAAAAATTCTTTTTAAATCCAACCCATTTTGTTTTTAATTGATAATAAAAATATATAGGTAAGCCCATAAGTATAATAAACATTACTTCTCCTGTTAATGGCCATCTTGCCCAATATAATGTTAATGATGCAAAAATGAACCCTAAAGGTGCAATAATATTTAATCCTTTTATATAGAAAGGACGATGAAAATTAGGCGCTGTTTTTCTCAGAGTCATTACTGTTATAGGTCCAGTAACATATGAAATTAATGTAGCTACTGAAATAACTTCAGCTAAAACACCCCATCCTTTAAATAAAAATAAAAAAACAAAACAAATCATTAAATTAAACATCATGGCAAATCTAGGCACACCATATATAGGATGTAATTTCCCAAAAACTTTAGGGAAATATCCATTTTTCTCCATTCCGTATAGCATGCGTGATGTGGTTGCCATATAAGTAGTACCTGTACCAGAAGGAGATACAAAAGCATCTAAATATAATACAATAACTAACCAATTAATATTTAGTGCTATCGCTAAATCAGCAAATGGTGAATTGAAATTTAAATTCGACCATCCATTAATTATCATATTGGGATTTACAGCACCGATAAAAGCAATTTGTAATAATATATATATTACAGTTGCAATTAAAATGGATCCTACAACTGCCCGAGGAATAGATTTCCCTGGGTTCTTTGCTTCACCAGCCATATTAATTGGGCTTTGAAAACCATTGAATGCAAAAATAACACCAGATGTTGCCATAGCAGTTAATACATTTGACCAATTAGATACATGAAAGTCCTGATGACTAGTAAAGTTCTCTCCATGAAATCCAACAAATAGCAATGCACTAATTGTAAGACCAGGAATTATAATTTTAAATATAGTAATTAATGAATTCACTTTTGCAAATAGACTAACTGTCCAATAATTTAAAAAGAAATATATGATTATAAGTAAAGAAGCAGCTGCAAGACCTTTTGAAGTCAGCATTCCATTATCCACTAAATCTTTGGCCCAACTTGCCCACTCCCAAGGCCACGAGCTCATATATTGTATTGAGGCTATAGCTTCAACCGGAATAACTGAGACGATGGCTATCCAATTAGCCCATGCAGCAATAAATCCTACGAAATCTCCATGTGAATATTGGGTATATTTTACCATTCCGCCAGCCTCTGGAATCATGGCTCCTAACTCGCTATATGGTAAGGCAATAAATAATATTACAATCATTCCTAAGACCCAAGAAAAGATAGCGGCCCCCCCTGATATTTTGGCGGCCTTCCATGCACCAAATAACCAGCCAGATCCTAAAATCGAACCAATCCCAGTCATTGTAAGTGCAAAGGTTCCAAGCTTACGTTTCATATTTTTCATTTTTCACACGCTCCTCGTTCACAAAATAAATAGAATCCTCTTATTTATTAACCTTTTACTCATATATACTCCCCCCTTTTTATTTAAAGTAAGAATGTAAGTTTTATAGACCAATTCACTATAAAGTTTATCTCTAACCAATTCTTTATAATGTATATATACCCTCTATAACTCTCTCTAAACCTAAAAACTTTTAACGATATTTGTTACGGAAAAACATCATAACCTAGTATGCCTCTATATTGAGGGTTCAACGAATCATGTTAGTGAAGCACTAATAATCACATTTGTTTGAGTGTACCTCTGCATTAAGAATATTTTAGTTTTAAAAGACGAAGTTCATCTTGTCTATGTTCTTAATTTGATAGGCATGAGATGCCCCCCAGATGCATTCAAGATAGACACGAAAATGAAGGAAACTGTTATAGAAATTTCTCCATTTCTTTGGTAATGTATCGCTCCTTTCTTACAAAAAACTCAACTCTACTACGTCAAAAAGGTTCTTTATGAAAATATGTAGAATTAGCACATATACGGTATTTTATAAATGGAGAGGTGATTGTGTTGAAGCATTTAACAAAATCAAAAAACTCATCAACAGGTCTGAGAGGGTATTTGGAATCCTATCCGTTAACTTCATTTTTTGTAATGGCATATTTATTCTCGTGGGTTGTGTTAATTCCATTTATCTTATCGCAATGGGGTACTTTTCCTAAAACAAAGGCATTTGATATTTTCTTTTTTGCTAATGCATTTGTAGGCCCTATGTTAGCAGCGTATATCATGTTTCGAACCCTTGAAGGCAAAGAGTCATGGAAAAAAGTTAGAAAAAGAATCCTATCTACTAAAGTCGGTTTGAAGTGGTACTTGTTTATCCTCATAGTTATCCCCGCTGCAATGTTTCTAGGTATGGTGATATTAAATGGAGAGATACCTACTTTCCGTGACCTTAATTTTGAATTTTTTATAATCTATCTCATCTCTTTTGTAGCAATTTTCTTTCTCGGTGGACCTTTACCGGAGGAAATTGGATGGCGTGGTTTCGCTCTGCCTAGATTACAATCTAAATTTGGACCGTTAAAAGCTACATTACTACTTAGTGTTTTGTGGACATTTTGGCATCTTCCACATTTCTTAACGGCTGCACAAAGGGGTGGACCGGGTTCTGACCTTTCTCTCCTATATATTCACTTCCCAATTTTTATTTTATTGTGTTTGCCGATCTCAATCATTCTCACTTGGATTTATAACTGTAATCACGGTAACTTATTTATTGTCATGCTAGTTCATGCAAGTGTAAATACGTTTAGCTTGGTACAAACTCATTCCACCAACGCTGTTTTAAAGAATACAGATACATTTGTAGTGATAGGGCTGGGGTTTATTGCTTTGCTTATTCTTATTTTCACACGAGGCAACCTGGGATATAAACAAACTTCTAATGGATTAAAGTTCAGTAACAATGAAAATATAAGTAAATAGAAAAGAGATCCCTATAATAATAGGTTGATGGCAATGCTATCAAATTAAGAATTATATTCTTCCTCAAAACGAAAAAACGTCACACTTTATTGAAAGTGAAATAGAATTGTAAGTAAAGAAATTCTACCGATATTTGTTAGCATATACCTTGAATTAATTAGCTAAAGAAATAGGATTTATTCAGTAGGAAAAGAATTTATAGATAAAGAATATAACTATATTGAATATAATGAAGTGATTTTAACTTTAAGGAGGCGATGTCGATGAGAAAATATTTTTATTTGATTGGGCAAAAAAACAAGAGGATACCGTTTTACTAGCCCATAAACTACGTGGTTCCTCTTCAATATTAGAAGGAGAGTATCAAATTGAAGAAAATTTATTTAAAGCCTATTGACAAAAGTAATTGGGAAGAAGCAATTAGACTGTCTGTTAAAGAAGAACAGCAAACATTTATTGCATCCAACCTCTATTCTATCGCAGAAGTTCAATTTCTAGATCATTTCTACGCAAAAGGTATTTATCTTGATGAAAAAATGATAGGATTTACTATGTTTGGAATAGATCCTGATGATAATAATTATTGGATTTATAGACTTATGATTGATGGTAAATTTCAAGGGAAAGGTATAGGTAAACAAGCTATATATCTGGTTATTGATGAGATTATACAAGATAACTATACAAGTATCCCTTTAATCATGATTGGATATGCTCCTGAAAATCTTTTAGCTAAATTTGTATATAAAAAGGCAGGATTTATTGAAACAAAATTATCTTCTTGGGGTGAACAGTTAGCTAAGTATTCTTTATAAGCACTTGGATTCTCCACGTTGAATATTAGATTTATTAAAGCGGATATTTGTTTTTTATCGTTTTCCGACAGAAGACTCCTTCTTCAAAAATGTGAAGGTGTGAAACCCCAATTTTAGGTGGGAGATGAATGTCGGTTGGCATAAGCCAACATATTTGCTATCATTTACTTGTACAGATTGCTCTTCGAAAACTGAAGATATGAGGTTGGTTGCGGAAAAACGTTGCAACCGTAAAATCTTCAACGTTCTATCGCCCCACGCTTCTCAAAATTGCGAAAACCAAGCTAAAGTAGGTAGTGTGGTGCGTCAACGTACAAGATACTTATGTTCTCACCGTAGGGACTGCGGGTAGAGCCTGCTAAGATAACTGGTGGATACATCGGTGTTCGCAGGAATCTCCCACTTCAAACAGTCCGTTAGGACGTTAAGTGGTAAGTAGTTCAATAAGATGGTTCTAATGTATAAATAACAAAGTAAGAGGAGCCTATAGTGACAGGCCCCTCCTACAAAAAACTGTAGTATACATGTTAAAAATAAATTCATTTTACTAATAATGAATATCCACCATTTTTACCATCAAATTTATACAAATTTAAATGATATTTTCCTTTATAGTATTTCCTTCATATTCACCACAAGCTAAGTAATTTTGCATGTCTTATTCATGATAAAACACCCATGTCATTCCAATATTTTATTTACCACGGAGAAATCTACTTCTTTTGGAACTGTAACATCAAACGTATAAACATCTGTTTGATCAGGATTAATCATATTTCCTTTTACAAGCTTATTAAACCTGAGTATCTTCTCTTCTTCAAGCAATCCACCTGTTTGTGAGTCTTTTTTACAGTAACTTTTATTTGTTCTTTACTTTCTTTTCCTCTACTATCTTTAACTGTTAGTTCTACATTATATGTTCTTTTTTCTCCATATCCATAGCTAGGATTGGCTTCTGTACTTGTTCTACCCTCTCTAAAATTCCATAGATAAAAAATAATTTTTCCATTTTCACTTTCTGTACCATCACTATGGAATTGAATTTCTTCATTAGAATCATAGGAAGGATAACTTATTAGTTATTTAAGATATATTTTGTAAGTAAGTTCAATTTATAATTATAGTCTTATATACATAAGGATTATTATTAATCCTCTCAATTACTTTAAGCGATGGTAACTTATCTAATTCAATGACCATAATATTATTTATCTTTTGAGGAGAACTTTGAATTTTTATAATATTAATTTCATAATCACTGCATAAGGATGTTATAAAAGCGAGAAATTTACAACTATTTTTATTCCTCACTAAAATAGTTGGATTATTTTCTGATATGTTAAAATTAAACCCATTAATTTCTGAAATAAGTAATTTTCCTATATCATTTTTATATGTAACAACTTCTATACTTTCTTTTTCATTAAACAAAGAAATTTTTGCAGTATAAGAATAAGGTGTTTTTGCAAATTCTTCTACAAATTTAATTCCAGTGCTATTACCAACCCTAAAAGGATCTTGTTCTAACATACTTTTTTCTGTAAGATTAAATATCCCTTTCAAAAACGCTATTTGCAATTCATATTTATTTGTAACGTGTTTAAAGCTTCCATAGACTGAAATATTCACTTGTTCTGGTCTTAAAATAAATAACTCTCTAACTAACTTACCCATTTCAGTTCCTAAAATTTCAGGTGATAAATTATTAGTTTTTACAAGATCGAACATAGGACAACTCTCCATAATTAACTCCCCCTCACTTAAAATACCCCATATAAATATGGGGTATTTTAAGTAGTAAACTACATGTAATTTTAATATCCTAAAATATCATTTGATTTATAATCAAAATAATTTTATATATAGATATTATACTATTACTTGTTCTTCCTTCAAGAAAGGTATATCGAATGCAATAAATACCTCAGTCAATGCATTTGTTAATTGTATTATCTGTTCTTCAGTGTGATTTGGAGTAATGTTTACCCTAAATCTCTCAGTCCCAATTGGTACAGTTGGTGAATTAATTGGTTGTAAATAAACATTATGTTTCTCAAGTAACTGACGTGCAGCAGCTTTACACTTTGTTGCATCACCAATTAAAACTGGTAATATATGTGTCTCGCTTGAATTCATAATTGGAATTCCCGCTCTTTCAAAAGATTTTCTTAACATTTCTGTTTTTTTATGTAAACCATCTCTTTCTACGTTAGAAACCTTTAAGTGCTCAACACTTGTATAACATGCCGCTACTATAGATGGTGGTAGTGAAGTCGTAAATATAAAACCTGAGGCAAAAGATCGGATTGCATCAATCATTGGTCCCGAACCCGTAATATAGCCTCCGATAACACCAATTCCCTTAGCCATAGTTCCTTGAATAATATCAACTGAATCTGCAATACCTAGATCAGCAGCTATCCCTGCTCCTCTAGGTCCATACATACCAATTGCATGAACTTCATCAAGGAATGTTAAAGCGTTATACTTCTTAGCAAGTTTAACAATTTCTTCAATTGGTGCAATGTCACCATCCATAGAATAAACTGACTCAAAAACAATTACTTTTGGTCGGCTATATGGTTGTGATGCAAGTAATTGCTCTAAATGTTCTGTATCATTATGCTTAAATATTGTACGCTCTACCTTCGTACTACGTATCCCATTAATTATAGATGCATGATTAAGTTCATCGGAAAAAACAATACAATCTTCAAATAAACGTAGTAAACACTGAAGTGTTGCATCATTTGATCCATATCCTGTCGGGAATACAAGTGCAGATTCTTTACCATGCCATTCAGCTAATGATGACTCCAATTCCTCATATTGGTAATGTGTACCACCAATATTTCTAGAACCACCTGATCCCGCACCATATAAATTAATTGCGTTATGCATTGCTTCAACAACAACAGGATGTTGTGACATTCCTAAGTAATCATTACTGCACCAAACAACTACAGGCTGACTATCTTCTGATCCATTTAATTTAGCTAAAGGATATTGCCCACGAATTCGATTTAATGTAACAAACTCACGATATTGCCCACTTTTTTTCAGTTCTACTAGTTTTTCATTTAATATTTTTGTATACATATAGTGCCTCCAATTATAAGTTCTCTAACTATCAATTTAAAGGGGGTAATGTAAAAAAATGTTAATAAAGTTGTGGTGCTCTCTCATTATAGGCATAATACGAACAAAAAACAAACAAAAATTTTAAAAATAAAATTTTTTCGGTAAATTATATTTTTACTCTTCCTATATATATATATTTACATTAAATTTTAAGCTTTAGTTCGATTAGAAATAGTGAAAAGCTTATAAATAGAGTGTTTACAGCCACTTATTTAACAAGAAAATAGATTTTTTATTTTTTAAATTTATTTCTAAAGAGTTAGAAAATTAATATTGATATAATATTTAAGTCGTGATAATATTTGGCTCGTGAAAACTAATTTTACAAAAAAGGTATTTTTAGGTTATTAAAATTAATAGTTAAAGATCAACTATACATTCTCAAATTAAGTTTATAAATATAAAAATAATTTATCATTATATTTTAATTAAAAGATAATAGGATGTCTTTAGTCTGGTTATTTTACCCCCTAAAAATACAGATCCATCACACAAAGAACTTTAGGAGGAATTTCGATTATGCAAGAAAAATTATTGATTCGTAAAGCTACCATTCAAGACACTGAAGAATTAGTAGAATTAAGAAAGATTTTATTATCTAGTGGTGATACACATTATGCAGCAAAAAGTGAAGAAGATAATTTGGCCTGGCAAAATGCTTATCGCGTTTGGATTAAAGAAAATATTTCAAATGAGAATGTACTGATTCAGGTTGGTCAATATGATGAAGATGCAAAAATATGCTCATGTGTTATTGGAATAATTGATTCACGCGCTCCTATGGTAGGTGCACTTAACGGACGAGTTGGCTGGGGACAATCTCTTGTAGTAAGCAAAGATAGACGTGGTCTAGGAATTGCAGAAGCAATGATGGATGCTTTTCATAATTGGTTTAAAGAAAATAATGTTCAAAAAATTATTGTCCAATCTAGTAAAATGGCCGAAGAGTTCAATAGAAAAAGAGGCTATCTCCAAACTGGGGAACAGTTATTATTTAAAACAATAGAATAGGAGCGTACCAAAATGAAAGTTTTAATTATTGGAATGGGTTTTTCAGGGCAAATGTTTTTAGAAGCTTTCCAGAACATCTCACCTCTCTACAATAATGATATTGATATTGCTTATACTTCAAGATCTCAAAAAGATATTGATTTAGTGTATTATCCGACTATCGAATCTGCCTTGGAAGTATTTAAGCCAGATATTTTAGTAATATCCGTTAACGACGAAAATCATGGAGAAGTATTATTTTCAATTCAAAATTTCAATGGATTTGTAATATGTGAAAAGCCTTTTGTTGATCCAAATTTCAAGTTAGAATATGCAGAGAAACTATTAAAATACACATCGGGCTTTTGTTTAAATATGGTTGCAAGATATTCACAAGCCGCTCGATTATTAAAAGCATATGTGAATGAAAATAATTTAAAATTAGTACGTGCCAACTTCTTATGGGAAAAAAATAGAATTAATGACTATCGACCTACAACAGGAGTTATCAGTGAAATTATACACTCTTTAGATCTTGTTCAATGGATCAACGGTAATTCACCATTACAATTAAGACATATTCAAGGAGTGAAGTCTGATTATTCAATTTCTGGAGATGAAATTTCAGATAGCGTTTCTGTTATGGGTGAAATAAATGGTGCTGTAGTGACAGGATATAGTAGTTTTGTAAACTTATTCAGAAGAAGAGAATTAGATTTTGTTTTTCAGGATGCTAATAATCAATTAATTTTTGCACAACTCTCTTATGATACACCAAACTGGTATGAAGATTCAGTAAGAATTTGGACAGAAACTAGCACACAATCTGAAGAACTATTATACTTTAATTCCCTTGAACATGAATATAATGGGGATAGAAAAATAGAGCGAATTATAAATGTAGTCAAAGATGTTACTGATTTTGTTATGCTGGAAAAAGAACCTTCTTTTGGTTTTCCAAATCTAAAAGATGCAGTTCGCTTACAGGAATTACTTAATGAAATTGATTCTAAGAAACCGAGCTTTTATAGAGTTAAATATAACAGTTCTGAGAAAAGAGTCTTGCTTAACGAAAATAGTGGATTTGGACGATTAGGATAAAAAATAGCAAGGAACTTAAAATAAGTTCCTTGCTATTTTTATAAATTCCTGAACATAATGTCCTTCTGCATGTGTTAATTCTGTAGCATGTTTATAAGATATGTATATATTTCTATAATGTCTATCCGGTAATTCATATATTTTTATATTATCAAATGATTTTAAGAAAAGCTTTGGTCCTATAGAAATACCTATTCCTAGATCAATCATTTTCACAATTGTATTGCAGTCACTTATATACGAATGAACCTTAGGCTCTATACTGTGCTGATTAAAAAATTTCTCAACTTGATTTCTGTATGGCGCTGCTGGCATAATAATATTATTTTGATCAAAGAAATCCTTTAAAGAGCAATCTTCAGGAATTAACTTTAAGTTATTTGGTGTTGCTATAACTAACTCGTCTTCCCAAAATGGGACGGATTCACATCCGAATTCCCCGTTAATTGTAAATCCCAGGTCAATTACTTTATTAATAACCCATTCTTGTATTTCATCATAAGTCCCCTCAAATATTATAATTTCAATAAACGGATACAATTTATTAAATTCTTTCATAATTGGAGGTAATATATGTTTTTTTACACTTGTAAAGGCTCCAATCCTCAGTGTTTTAGGCAATAATTGATCATTAAAATTAGTCTCTATTAATTTACGGTTTATATTTAATATCTGACCAATATACTCATAAGCTTTAGTGCCTTGAGGAGTTAAAGTAATCGTCCGACCAGTTCTCAGGAATAAAGACGTTCCTAATTCCTTTTCTAAGCTAGAAATTGCATGGCTTACTGCAGATTGCGTCATGTTTAATTTTTCGGCAGCCTTTGTAAAACTCCCCGTTGTAATAACTGATTCAAAAATTTCATACTTAATAATACTCATGAGTTTTTTTCATCCCTTGCATTAATATTATTCATTTTATTTAATCCCATTCATTAAGTATACTAATATTAACCTACTTAAGCTAGACGAGTAATGATTATCAAATGTTATTTTACCTTAATTTAATCTGCAGATTTTTTAATTACTATGGCATTATTCAATAATTATATATAGCTCAATTATTATAATTGTAAGTAACATCATTATAGAGTTATATATTGATTCAATAATCATTCTCTATCTGTATAAAACTAGCAACTAGAGTGTATAAGATTGATAATTTATTATAATCTTGACAATGTAAAGGTGGCAGAACTATGAAAAAAGTTATCTTTTTAGCTATTGGTATGTTTGCCTTGGGATTCGATGCTTATATTATTGCTGGACTGGTTCCTGGAATTAGTGATACCTATCAAAAAAGTGCATCCCAAGTTGGGCAAGCTGTAAGTATATTTACATTATGCTATGCAATATCCGCTCCACTGTTTGCCTCTCTCTTAGCAGGTAAACCTATAAAAAAAGTTCTATTGACTTCAATAATTGTATTTGGACTTGCAAATGCATTAACCGCAGTATCTCCAAACTTTTCGATATTCTTAATATCAAGGGCGATTGCTGGTGTTGGTGCTGGATTATTTTCTCCTTTAGCTGTTGCAGGCTCAACTATGTTAGTACCTGTAGAAAAGAAAGGACGCGCACTTGGCTTAACAATCGGTGGCATGAGTATGGGAACTGTATTAGGTGTTCCGATAGGTCTTTATATCGCAGACAAGTTTGATTGGCAATCAGCAATGTGGTTTGTGGTAATACTTAGTTTAATTGCTGCTATTAGTATTCTTAAGTTTCTACCACATGTTCCAGTCACTGCACCACCTGCTATGAAAGAAAGACTTGCAATGTTTTTAGATAAAAGAGTTACTATCACTGTTTTAATAACATTCTTTGCAAGTATTTCAAGTTTAGGTTTATATACCTATCTATCTCCATTATTACAAGATCTTGATAGCACAAGTGATTTAACAATTTTTTTATGGGCTTGGGGATTGGGTGGATTATTTGGAAGTATAACAATTGGATATTTAATTGATTACTTCAAAAAACCAAAAACTTTAATGGCTCTTATTTTAATTATTTTAACTGTCTCAGTTGTATGTATTCCTATAATGATTAATCTAACAATTATAAAGTACTTACCATTTTTCATATGGGGAGCAATGGGATGGGCATCAGGAGCACCACAGCAACATATTTTATTATCCTATCAACCTAAGCACGGAAGTGCAGCTGTGGCCCTCAATAGTTCGATAAATTATCTAGGAAGTTCTGTAGGTGCCACATTAGGTGGAGTAGTAATTTCTCTTGGAATGGGGACTATGGCTCTAATCTACTTTGCGATAATCTCTATGATTATTTCATTAAGCCTACAATTTTATAGCATGAGAAGTAATACCTTTAAAATAGCTACTACTAAAAAGGCTGTTTAAAATAGATCCATTACATTTATAAAACATAAAAATGGGCATTAATTAGTCTGTATCTTTTTATAGGGAAACAAAAAGAAGACGGTTTCAAAAGAACCGTCTTCTTAAAATAGTAATACCATCTATCATATATCTATTTATTTAATGTTTTCTTTTATTAGATAATTTAATTAAAAATTTTATATTTCTATCATTCCTCTATTATTTCATATTCATCTGAAATAATATTTTAATCCCACCATATTTATAAATAAGCACCGCTTTTTATATTAAATTCTTTATTTTATCTAGTTATCCCGAAAAAACAAACTTTCAGATTCGTTTGTATTAGTTTTTAAACACCACGACAATATTAAAACATGCACAACAACTTAAATGTCTATTTTAAGTTGTAAAGGTGTTTAAAAAGAAATCGACTGTTTTTAAACGGTTTTGCTAAGAAATTTCTATTTACTATAAGCTAATATTTCTATTTTTTACCTAGATTCTTCTAATTCCTTTTTAACTCCCTTTTCTTTTGTAATATGCTTCATTTTTAATTATATTAGGGCTTGCATATAAACGGACATGTTCTTCATTATTTATCAAATTATTTTCAGGTATGACCACTACTTTATTCTGCGTATTAATTTTACTCATCTGATTACAACAAACACTTTTACAGATTTTCCATTTTATATAGTTGTAGCAAATACTAATAAATTAAAAGCATATAATAGAATATGAATGTAATTAGTATACATCAATTATACTTCTTTTAACTTTTTGAAGGTATGGCCTATTATAAAAAGCAAACTTAATTAAGTTTGCTTTTTTGATGTTATTCCAAATCTAATTAGTTTTGATAATATATCTTTTGTTTACGCTGAAATGGATAAGTTTTAATTTCATCTGTATCTAAATTTTCATTAAATAGATGTATGGCTATAATTTGTCTACAATCATAGGTATGATAATAATATATACCAGACTCCATACACATTGCACTTGTATAAATGGTATTATCTATTGTACCTTCTTCCGTTATCACTCCACCTTTTGGTAGCTCACAATTTGATAAGATATGAAAAACGGCCGATACCCCTTCCTCTTCGTTATCTACCCCTTGAATATTTTGTTTGCTATACGCCGCCCGAACAAATCTTGATGGTGGAGTGAAATCCCCGGGGAGTCCCATCGAACCTGAACCTTGTCCAAAAGCACTTAAGGGTACATCCCCCCATTGGGTTGGGGCATATGGCTGCGATTTAAGACCAATATATTGTCTTAAATTTTGTAAATGCCAGTTAAACTCAGGACTATTGGTCATTACCCCTAGCGGATTATCATACATTTTTAGCCCCTCAATTGTCGGCTCTAATACAATGCATTCTCCCCATTTATCCGCTAAAATCCAATGTAGAGGTGGGATAACTCCTAAAACAGATAGTGGTACATCTAAAAAGGAAATACTATCTACAGACTTCTTTAATTCTTCGACAGAATTGAATTGTGTGAGACTCCATGCCACAAAATCAAATGGAGCCAGATTTGTTTTATTGTCATCTATGCTGTTACTATAAGTAGCGAATCCTGGAAAATAAAGTGTTGCACATGTCATACCTGATTCATTTACTCCATCTGCCAGAATGATCCTTCCTAGATAGTTAATCCCCATTCCTACAACAGCTTGTTTCGCCTTGATAGTTTCACCAGTTATATTGTTCCATTGATAACGTCTAGGAACTATTATTACTTCTTGATTGAAATCTAATGCAAAATCCATTGTTCTTGCAAAAAGGTGCTGACCGCTTTTTGTCTGTAATGTCAAACTAGTACACATAAAGAACACCTCATTTTATGGTTTTATATTCACCCTATAAAATTTCTATAAATCTGTAAATTTAAAACTTATTTACTTTTTAAAAGTATAAATTTCAATCTATGCTCGGGAATAGAATTTACAATACAATCTAAAAAATAATCCTAAGCTAAAATATCCCTCTTGAGTAAACAGCATTCTTTTCATAATTTCACTCTGCAACTTATTTACCTATAATTCTACTTGTTCTTCTGGCTTCATTCTATGAAAATCAAAAACGAAATTATAATTATCACTATCTTTGCAATAATTTTTTGATAGTCTGATGTCAATAGTTCTAATTGATAAATAAAGTTAGTTCTGATACAACCTGTATCAAAAGTAAATCATTTACTTTATATGAATAACTTCACTTTTCACAGGGAGAGATTTCAATCCATATACAGAACTAACACTCGAGATAGGAACGGGAAGATTATGGTCAATAAACGAAAACGATTTATATTTTTTCATTAATTCCGTCAATACAATTTTTGCTTCTAATCTAGCTAGGGGAGCACCTAAGCAAAAATGTATTCCATGGCCAAATGCAAGATGGGGATTTCGACTACGATGTATGTTAAAACTATCAGGATCTTTAAAATGAAGAGAGTCACGATTAGCTGATCCGAGCCAAGCTGAGATGATTTGATCTACTTGTAAAGTTTGGCCTCCTAATTGAACCTCTTTTTTTACTTTTCTTACAATTCTTTGAGCTGGTGAACGATACCGCAGTACTTCTTCAATTGCTTTTGGAACAAGAGATGTGTCCTGTTGTATTTGCTTATAAACATCTGGATGTTCTATCAAACAATATAATGAGTTTCCAAGTAAGTTAGTTGTAGTTTCATTTCCTGCTACCAATAGTAATTTACAAAATGATACTACTTCCTTGCCCGAAATATTTTTGTCTACTTCACTTTGAACTAATAAAGAAATAATGTCATTTGAATCTTTTTTTGATTTTCCTCGATGGAGTTGTATGATTTCTTCAAAAAATTCCTCTAATTCATTTTCTGCTTGTAAACGTATATGAAAAAATTCTTGCAAATAATCCGGATCATCATGACTGGGTGAACTTACTATAATATCAGACCACTTCTTGAATCTTTCCATATCATTAACAGAAACACCTAACATTTCAGCAATTACTATAACTGGTAAAGGATAAAATAACTCTCGAACAATATCAAAAGTTTCACGATTAGATAATTGAGTAAGAATATCATTTGTGATTTGTTGAATTCTCGGCTCCCATACCGTTAATGCTTTAGGAGTGAACGAACGATTTACAATAGACCGGATTTGCGTATGTTTTGGCGGATCCATCCCAAGGATACTTTGTGGAAAGGGAGATTTTTTCTTCTCCGGCATAATGTTAGAAAAAAACTCTTTATCCTCTAAGACTCTTTTTACATCTTCGTACAAAAAAATATTCCACATGTCAGCCTGAGAATTAAAATAAATAGGTTCTTTTTCTCGCATCTCTTTATACCATTCAAATGGTTCATATGTGTCCCCTAAAGCCTGTTTTCCTAACAGCTTATTTGTAGGAATCATAAAGATTGATTGATAAGGTGTTTTCATATATAACAATCTCCCCTCAAAAAAATAATTCACATTAAACCGAATTACATTCACCGAATATTATTCGGTTTAATGTAAATTATACAACGATAATCAAAACTTTCAAAATACTTTTTCACTTTAAAAATATCAGTTAATATATAGTTAAGGGGGAATAAGGATTGCATAATAAAAATTTAACCAAAAGAAAACAACAAGCTCTACAAACACAGAACAATATATTTCTTGTATTTTTAAATTTAACGAAAAAAAAAGAAGTTGAAAATATAACTATTGAAGATATTTGTAAAAAGGCAAATATCTCTGTTGGCACTTTTTATCATCATTTTTCTTCCAAAGAAGATATTTATCAAAAGTTATTTCAACAAATTGAAGAAAACCTAAATGTAGAACTGAAAAGTATAACTCAACATACGACAATACAAAAAACTATTTTGACTTTCTTCCAATGCATAGCTAAATATACTACTAAATTAGAGTTACATATAAATCTCCTTAACGATTTCAACAAAAAAATATTTGCATATGAACCTTCATTAATTTACAAAACTCTAAATGATCTTGTTAATAAAGGAAGATTTGAAAAAGAATTAACAAATGATATAAGTGTAGAAGACATAACAACGTATCTTTTTACAGTTGCTAGAGGAATTATATTAGACTGGTGTCTTTTAAGTGGAGAATATTCATTAGAGCAGCGAATGGATACTTATATGAGATTAACCTTGAAATCTTTAAAACCCTAAATTTTAATCAAACGCTACGTTTTCTTATCCCAATTCGTACGTTTAGCAAAATTTTATCATTCAGGATTATATGAACATTTGGATTAAAAGAAAAAGTGTAACCCTTCTTTATATTGCAAGAAAGAAGGATTATGCTTTTTCGTTTTTTGTAAGGTTTACTTCCTTGAAATTAACAATTTTTTAAATATCAAAAATTACTTGGTAATAGTTGAAATAGCTTGTTTGTAAATTAATTGTTGTTGGTTATGAGCCATTACAAGAACAGAGTATGTATCCATTGAAAGTATTTGTCCTCGTATCGGAACACCACTTTTTAAAAATATAGTAACCGTTCTTGTCTTATCTATTAGTTCTTTATACATATCTTCCTGTATCATTTTCATATATTTCCCTCCCAGTTTAAATCGTAACATATTTTAGAAATTGAAAACATTGGGTTAAAGTGATTATTACTTGAAAAACTAATAAGTAAGACCCTTCTACAAGAAGCGGAGCTCTAATCTATTTGTAAATGAATCCAATTTTATGATTTTGAAAATAAAAGTCCAAACAAAAATAAAAGACGCTCAAATGAACGTCTTTTATTTTTGTATAATAAGAGTGCTCTCACATTTACGACAAGCAATTTTCTCTTCTTCAAAAATGAATAGATTCTCAGCATCACATTCTGGGCATACAACTGCAAATGGTGTTTTTATATTTTTATAGCATAGGAAAGACATGACTGCCAGGAATAGAGCAGGTATAACAAGCATCATAAGTAAGAATAGGCCTGCAAAAACGCCTGCAATTATGGAAAGTGGTTTCATTAGTTTTCTACCCACGGAGTTTACTTGATTATCCTTCTTACGAAAAGCAGTAACAAGGTAAGTATTGGTTTCTCTTACCGGCTCAAATGCTTTTATCGTATTGTAATCCTGTTCATTCATAGTGGGATAGGAAGTGTTTTGTCTTTGAAATCCTCGTTGTTTATAATAGCTATTTGACTCTGCTATTCGTGGTGTATACGAGATTCCAGTGCCAGGTACATAAGTTATTACTCCTGATTCAGGCGGAACGGTTCTTCCTCCTGAATCAGTGTATGTAAAGTTAATTTTTACACCCGGAGAAACTTGGATAATTCTACGAAACTTATAACCCATAATATTGTATCCTCTCAATCTAATTATTAGAAATCTTTACTAATTATAATACCTTTAATCTTATCATTAATATATTAAGATTTAAACGATCAAATGAAAAAGGGAAATACTGCGCTTTACTAATTTAAGGCACCTTAGGAGTCTTCTTCAGATTTCATAACCACTTTAACTTTAATAATATGGACTTATGTTAGTTACCATTAGTTTATGGATTTTTTACTTTCCGACATAAACAATAAAAAGAGAGCACTCCCAGTAAGTGCTCTCTTATAAAAAGGATTGGTAAATGTATTTATAGCCAATTCGCACACCGTTTTAAAATGGATTCACAAAACGGATTCTTTCTAAAATGTTTTTAATGTTTACTTTCTATATACCAAAGAAAAAAACATTCATTAACGAGCATTTTGCATTACTTTTATTAGATCATTTATATTTTCAACTTTCTGCTGAAACTGACTAAGTCTACTATGTAATAATGAAGGATTTTTATCTTCTCTTGAAATAACTTGTTTTAATTCGTGTTCTAATTTATCATACACATCAAAGAAATTATCAAATTCTACACTTGTAAGCTCTTCATTTTCACGATAAAATCTTTTAGCTTCTAAATAAGTTATATATGATTTATTTAAAAATCCTAATGAAATTAGATATTTAGAATTGTTTTCTTGATAAATGGCAATATCACATGCTGTTTTAATATCAAAATAAGTTTTTTGAATGAATTGTTGTAATTCGTAAATCTTATACTTTAGTTCGTTATTCATTTAATTCCCTTCCATCCCATCTATTCTACAAAAATTTTTCACTTTGATAAAAATAAGAATATATTATTGTTACTGTATCCACATTTATTAATTTTTTTCTTGTTCTGTAATAATAAATCTTGAAAGCAATTCAGATAATGCTTCTACCTTTTCTTTCATCCTGTTGGATTGAATTGAAATTTCATTGATTGAAACTGCTTGTGATTGAATTGATTGTACTGTTTGAATTGTTTCTCTTTCTACTTGTGTTGCAGTATCAGATACTAGTGAAAGAGACGCATTTACTTCTTCTGTGCCAGCAGACATCTCTTCTGTGGCTGCAGAGACTTCTTGAATTTGACTTGTAATTTTATCAATATCTCTCATAATAGATGAGAATGTTTGATCCGCTTTGTGGGCCGCTTCTTTTCCTTCTGCTGCCTTTTGTTCTCCTTTTTGCATGACCTGAACTGTATCTTGAGTATCTTGTTGAATAGATTTAATTAAATGATTAATTTCATTCGCGGACTCTTTAGACTTTTCAGCTAAATCTCTCACTTCTGCTGCAACCACTGCAAACCCTTTCCCATTCTCTCCAGCACGTGCCGCTTCAATAGCAGCATTTAGAGCAAGTAGATTCGTTTGCTCGGCAATATTAGTGATTGCATCCAGGGCTGTATCAATGTGTTGTGTACGTGTAACAAGTCTATCTATTACTTTTGATGTTTCCTCGACAGCATCATGGACACTATTCATTTGAAGAATAGAGTGCTTTATCACTTCACTACCGGTATGTATTTGTTCTGTAGTAGTTACTGCTACCTCAGCAACTACTGCTGAAGATTCAGCTACTGTTTGCACACCAATTGTTATTTCCTCCATTGAAGATGAACTCTCTTGAATGCTAGTTACCTGTCCCGCTATTTTTTCTTTTACTTCAAAAATGGTCTGAACAACCTCATTTGAAATATTAGATGCTCGCTTTGTGTCTTGTAAAACCCCCTCCGTAGAAGAAATCACCTCTTGTGTTGTCGACTTAACGTTCGTAATTAATTGTTGTAGGTTATCTAACATACTATTAAAAGACTGTACAATGATCCCTAACTCATTATTTGCTTTATAAGAAGTACGTATTGTTAAATCACCTGCAGCGACTTTTTCCATATCATTTTGTAATAAAATAAGTGGTTTTCGTATAGAAAGTTTAATAATATATCCAATAAATATAACTATAACAATTGCTAAAATTGAGATAGCCACAAACATTATCATTGTATTTTGAGCACTGGTATTGTTAACTTTTTGTAACTCGTTTGCATTATTACTGTTATATATAATTAGTTCACGAATTGACTGGATTGTTTTTTGCATATTAGGTTCAATTTCTTTTAGATAATAGACATAAGCTTCCTCATTATTAGATTTCCCTAATTCTTGTGCTTTTTTCATCAGAGTTCTTAATTGATTAAATGCTTCATGAAATGTGTTATATAGCTCTTTTTCTTTATTAGAGATAATTTTAGCCTCATACTGCTTTAATAACTGATCGTTTTCCTTACGCATCCCATCCATTTCTTTTATCAAATCGTTCATTCTTTTCTCATCTTTGGATATCATTATTTCCATAAAGTTCATATTAACATGATAAAAGTTAGATTCTATGGTCCCTATCCACTCGACTGATTTTAAATCATCTTCATACATATTAGAAGAAGCACTCTTTCCTCTTTCTAGTCCCGAAAAACCTATTAGGGATAATACTATACAAGCGATACTCGATATAGCTATTAATATGTTTAGTTTTGTACCAACCCTACTGTTTCTTAATAATTCCAATTAAAACTCTCCATTCTTATATATAATTCAATTGATATATTGTATAATAATATTCTAGAATATACGATATTTATTTTTAAAATATAAAAAAATGTATAATTCTTAAAAATAATAAATATCGAATTTTTCAAGAAGTATATTCTATTCAATCGATATATATATTATATAATTAATAATCCCCTAGATTTTATAGCGTTCGGCTAATCTAATCCTTCGTTTTATGTGTAATTAAAAAGGCACCTTAATTTAAGGTGTCTTTCAATTTATTAAACAGCAAGAAAATAGCACAATAATCATTTTCTATCTTTTTGATATCTGTTTCATGGTTATTTTTCTTGTATTATGTGACATTGGTAATGAATGGAAATACAAAAGATAAGCTCCAAATAACACTAGGGATCCCTAATGGAATCCATTTTATACTGTTTTTATATGAAAAATCCTCTTCAAAGCGCAAATAAAAAAGGGCAATTTCAGCCCTTTTTTATTTATAAATCCTCTATATCATATTCAGTATATCCTTCATAATAGTAACTAATATCAATGCCTTTCATGAATACTTCACGGCTATTAATTTTATCTACTAGTGCATTTTTGAGTAAATACTTAATTTCAATATCTTTAATTGGACTGCGTTCCATTGCCAGTAAATAATCTTCTTTATCAATTCTATTCCAGTCAACCACCTGTTGAATTTCATTCTTAAAGATTAAATCTAACCATATTCTAGTCGCTCTACCGTTTCCTTCTCTAAAAGGATGGGCAATGTTCATTTCAACATACTTTTCAACGATTTCATCAAAGGTTGTTTGTGGCATAGTGTTTATATGTTCTAGTGAATGGCTTAGATACATAACAGGAGCAAATCGAAAGTTTCCCTTCGCTATGTTAACCTTTCGAATCTTTCCAGCAAAGAAATAAATATCTTCAAATAGATAATTATGAATGTCAGAAAGACCCTTAAATGTGCCAACTTCTATGTGGTTTATTTCTCCTGAATCATATAAATCTTTGGCTTTCATTTTTGATAGTCGTTCTTCCACTCGATTCAATTCCAACTGATTTTTAATACCTAATTTATTTTCTAGCACGGTCATTCTCCTCTTTTTCTGCCATTAATTCTTTTAGCATATCCAAATCTTCTTGTGTGGCTAAATTCTTGATGAAACTTCTAGCCATAGTTTTATAATTAAGGTATTTCGCTTGTTCTGGATTACGTTTTTTATAGTTTTTTGTGGCTTCATTTTGCGCCTTGCTGTATGCCATTCTCTCCCTCACTTTCAAGTATATAAGCATATTATATATGACTTAGTAATATATTCAAGTGAAAGGAAAGCTAGTGCCGAAGCCTTAGTCTATGGCTATATCAAATATATAATTTAAAATTTTATCATTTCCTCTCATAGTATCTACGAAAGCCACCATTTTAGATGTAAACGCCTCTACAGCTGCAATTCTATCCTCATTTTATTAATCAAATCGCACTGTAAGTCATTTGTGAGCACTGCATATTTCATAATAACCCTACCTTCAATCAATTAATAATTTTCTGAAAAGTACCCCCTGAAAAATAATACCTAATAGGACCCTATTTCCCATTAGGTATTATTTTTACACTTTTTATTTAGGATAATCTCTCATATGTAATTAAGCTTTTTCACTCTCTGTAAAAAGTGATTTATGTTCTACTGGAGAAGAAAGCACTATTAAGGTTGTAGGCTTTCCATACCCTAAGCACAAATTAATATAGTCTTCGAGTGTATGTACTGATTCTGTCACTACCTTTGTTAGATAACTATATAAACCGGCAATACGATGGCATTCGACTACATCTGGATGTTCCATTGCAAATTTTTTATATTTGTTGCAATCTCTTGGTTCCATCAAAACAAACGCGGTAATATGTTTTTTTAATTCTTTCGGATTAACAATCGTACGATAACTTATAATGACACCCTGTTCCTCTAGCCTTCTGACCCGCTCTGTAACAGAAGGGGAACTCAAACCTACCAGTTTTCCTATTTCAACCATACTTAAACGTGCATTTTCCTGAAGATGTGAAAGAATCTTTAAATCTGTTTGGTCCATTAATGTATCTCCCCTTGATTAATTAAGAATACAATTAGTAATTCTTAAATTTTTTAAGAAAATTATAATTAATACATAAATTATAGCATGTTATCTTTTTTTAAAACTTTATATAATTGATATCAATTAACGAAAGAGAGGCTGAATATCTTGACACAACAATCATTGAAACGTTCAATTACTTGGGTACAAGGGACTGCATTAACCATAGGAGCTGTGTTGGGTTGTGGAATTCTTATATTGCCCTCAATTACTGCAAATAGTGCTGGACCAGCTTCGCTTTTATCTTGGGTTATCATGTCTATATTAGCTTTTCCCATTGTCGCAGCTCTGGCACGCCTTGCTAAAATGATTCCTAGCGCAGGAGGAATTACAGCTTATGTTCAAATGGCATTTAATGCAAATACGAGTGCAATCCTAGGGTGGATTATGTTAGGATCTATTCCTATTGGATTACCTATTATCTCTTTAACAGGTGCCCATTATATTGGTTATGTTTTTCCAATAAGTAATGCAGAAGTTATAGGCATCGCGGCAGTAATTTTGATTACTTCTTTACTTTTACATATTAAAGGAATTGAGTTATCATCAAAAGTAAGTGTGTTTGTCATTTGTATAATTTCACTTCTAATAATTGTGGCTGTTGTCGTTTCTATCCCTAATGTAAAATTAAGTTCTTTTACACCTTTTGTACCAAATGGATGGTCTTCTGTTGGAGCTTCTTCTGTAATTATCTTTTTCTCATTTGTAGGATGGGAGATGATAACCCCATTAGCTGAAGAGTTTAAAAGACCTGCTAAAGATATTTCCATAAGTCTATTTTTAGGGGCAATTTGCATCTCAATTATGTACATTGCAATATCTTTTGTAACAATAGGGACTCACTCATATGGTGATAAGAACCAGATAGCTTCACTTAGTATTCTAATATCAAAAGGATTAGGACCAATAGGTACATATATAACCACTATTTTAGCAATTTTCATTTCGTTTAGTGCTGTACATGCTAACATTGCAGGTTTTTCAAGAATGATTTATGCCCAAGCTAGAGAAGGGCATTTCCCTTCCTTCTTTGCTAAATTACATTCTAAATTCCAAACTCCAACTAGAGTTTTACTAGTTTTAGGCGGAATTTTTAGTTGTATTTTAATTTTTTATGGTATAGCACGACCAAATTTAGAGATGCTTCTAAAAGGCCCTAGTGTAATTTTTATTACCTCATATATTTTTACAATGCTAGCTGCTCTTAAGTTATTAAAAGTTCTAGATATAGGTTGGTGGATGGCCTTCCTATCTTTAATTATATGTATTTTTGTATACTCATTTAGTGGTTGGGCGATTTTCTATCCAGTAATCTTATCATTCATAGGTGGGATCTATATACTTATGAATAAAAAGTCAAGCACTGTATCAATCATCAATTAGATACACCTAATGAAAAATAGTTTCATAATCTCTATAAACTAATTCTACAAACTATATAATGTTATTAACACTATCAAGATTGGAATAGATATAAATTCTGCTAACTTATAATTAGCTCAAATTAACTTTATGAAATATGAATAATTATGTGTATTTAAGAAAAAACCAGGATAACTTTTTAAAATCATCCTGGTTTTTTCTGTATAAAATGAATTTCGTTATTTTTATTTATTTCCCTAATTTATATATTTCTTCACAATAAATAAACAAACATATACATTGTTTAATTATATAAAAAATACATAATTAAATACCCTTATAAACTACATAAAATTTAAACCAGCATATCAGCGAAAGTAGATCCAACGTTATTTTTACGCTTCATATGCTTTTCTAAATATATTTTAGTTGTTTGAATATTTTCATGGCCAAGTGTTTGCATTAAATGATATAGATCTGCATTACCTTGCTCTACTGCCATAATTGCAAAAGCATGACGGAATGTATGCGCCGTTACTGGATTTTCACGATACAGTAGAAACTCTAAGTTTGTCTTTTTTATCATATCTGTTACTTGATTCGATAATGTTTTAGAGTTATAAGTATTTCCTCTTTGATTTATAAATACCGGACTCTCATCCCCTTTATCCAATACTGTTTGGCATCCTCTTCTTAGCCTCATTTCACAAATACATTGATATAAATGTTCCGAAATAAAAAGTTCACGCACTTTATCCCCTTTTCCAGTGACTTTTAACCAGTACTTTCCGTCATAATGTAAATCTTTCACTCTCGCGGTGCACAATTCTTGAATTCTTGCACCAGTACTTGCTAGAGCCAGTAAAATTGTATAGTTTACTAAATGTCCTCTTTCTTTATAAAATCCTAAAATTTTCATAACCTCATCATAGGATAGGTCCCGATTTGGCCGATCCTGCTCATTCACATTTGCGCGCTGTAGTTCTTCATGAAGAGGCTTTTCAATATAAGAAAATACATGTAGATGTTTTAGAAAAGAACGAATGAGCACTGTTTTCTTTGCAAGTGTCGCGACTGCATACGTGTCACCATTCCTACCGTTCTCTACCCGTTTCAACCACGAATTGTATTTACGAATATGCCAAGGTTGCAATGTTTTCAATAAAGAGTCCTTTTGCTTTACCTCTTCCCCATCCAATTCAAATTCTTCTGCATGCTGCACCATGCACTGACAAAATGATAAGATTTCTGAGATATAGCTCTTTTTCGTATCCTCTTTTCTATTCTTCTTCTCATCCATATCTTTTTGTAAATGTACGAAATGATAAATGACTTCTATGTCACTTAAATACGTATATTTACCCTTTCCTTCTTTTTCTGCAACCTCCATCTTATCTTCCACCATATCTACATAACTGTTGTTATATAGATATGGAACGATATCTTTTATATTCTCTACATATGTATCCATATACTCACTTTGATTGTTTATAATTAATAAATTTTCTTTTACATTTTTTTTATTCATATTTCGAATTCACCTCTCTTATAGAAGATTATGAATATAATTCTCTTTATTACCTATAATTATTATTTTATTTTACTTCTATTAATTATACAAATGATAATTCATTTTCTTTCTGTAAGAACGCTACATTCTTCTCTATTTATCAATACTTATATTTTTTTATAATTTATTATTAAATAGATATCTTTTAACAATTAAATACTTGAAATTTATAGTTATTTTACAATAAAAACAACTATAATAATTCATTAACATATAAATTAAATGAAAAATATTTACAAACCATAACAATGAATACTATATTTAATAAAATCTATTTCTTATTTTAAATATAAATCAGATTCTGATATGATATATACATACCTAAAATATTAACAAACGATAGTTATGGAGGTGTCCTTTCATGACACAAGATTTATTGTTCATTACAAAACCTACTGTAACGACCAAAGAGGCAGCCGACTTATTAGGAGTAACGGTACAAACAATTTTAAAAAAAGAAAAAGATGGATTAATAGAATGTGTATATAAAGATAACTGGAAGCAATTCGGTAGTAAGATTTTCTATTTAGAGGATATTGAACGTTTACAAAATCAAAATAAGGTTAAAGGCCTTAGCACGAAAGAAGTAGCTGAAATTCTTAATGTTGCACCATCTACTATCTTTACATACATCAAATCTGGAAAATTACCCGCCACAATGGTAGAAAAAAGAGGAAAACAAGTATATCTTATCGATGAGGAAGAACTAGAGATTTTTATGCTTGATTATGAAAAAACCAAAACAAAAGAGCGAAAAACATTCATTACGAAAATTCAAAATGAAGATATATACTTATATCAATTATTAACACATCAACATAACGGAAAAACAGCTAGGGTAATAGAAATCAATGGAGCAGACGGCAAGATTCTTACAGAGGACGAAGACATTTTCCCTCTATCCACTTATAAACAACATGATTACACCTTTGAACCTTTCATTAAAAAAGCGGTAATTACAAAACGAGGGTATTTATCTTTTTCCTTTAAAAAACCTCAATTATTTAATTCCATTACTTATAATCTAATAAACTTATTTTATAAGGAGCTAGGTATCACAAATATGAGATTGAGTATTTCAGCAGATACTATCAAATTAGAAATTAAACCTTTCATATTACAAGTAGATCCATTGCAGTTTCAAGAAGAGATTAAGTACTTACATTCTCATATGAAATCTGGCACGATTCTTCCACATGTAGAAGGTATTTACTTTAAAAGTAATGTAGAGCCATTAACTTTTCATGCAGATCATGAATTTAAGCAAAAAGTAGTTCAAATGGCAGCGGAAGCTGGTATGAGACAGGAAGAATTCTTATTGCAAGCTGTAAAATCTTATATAACAAATTTTAAAAAACACTAAATCTACTACTTATTAAAAGAAGCGTAGAAATAAGATCTTTCTACGCTTTTAAATTATTTGTCACTCGCAATGAATACAACAGAGGGAAAATATCATAAAATTTAAATTTACATTTCCCATTTTCGTAAATTAAAGGGATCCATACCCAAAAATGTATAATTTATTTGTATATAATTATATAAAAGCGATTAATTCTTTATAGATCACTCAAAATAGTCACTTAACTTAAACTAGCTATGAATTATAAACCTAAAAATCAAATAAGCTACCGCTATAATAGGAATAGAATTTCAGTATCCAAGAGTTCGTTATATCAGAACTTAACGCGAAGATGAAAATGATGGTTATCACCCATCCTTCATTGTAGATGTATGTTGTATTGTACAAAGACAAAAAGTCTGAATTTTTAATTTTTAAAATTAATAATAAATTTATTGAATTTTGTTATGAAATATAAAAAAGCCTTGCACATTTTATTGTACCAAGGCTCTTTAAAATTGTTTAATCCTTATTGAATTAAAGCAGCTTTTAGTTGAAGAACTACAAAATGAAATGACAAGCAACAGACATGGAAACCTGGTTAAAAAATTTATCGATTGTATTTACTCGCTTAATTCGCAAACCGGATTGCTCCTAATTAGCCAGTCTTTTATTAGTTCTTGTACTATTTTACGTTTTTCTATTTGAAGCATATGACCAGCACCATCTAAAATGGAAAACGTAGCATTCGGAAATTTTTCTAGAAGAAAAAAGTGATCTTTATAACCACAGATTGAATCTTGTTTCCCCAGAATAATGAGTACAGGTTGTGTAAGTGTACCTACACCATTAAGCGGTTCTTCAGAAAGAAAATATCCTTTCTCTCTCCAATTTGACATTAAAAAATTTTTATTAGCTAATAATCGTCCAGGTTGAATTTCGTTTAAAAAGCAGTGAAGATTCTCTTTATTTTGATAATTCATCAATGTTTCAAAAGCCATTCTTATATCAGAATCCAATTCTGTTAATAAATCTTTATCTTTTCTAACCACTATTTTTTTAGGAAGATTCCTATCCTTCAAATGAAGTGAAGTAGCCAGCAAACAAATACTCTTTACATTTTTATGTCTATGGTGCAAAACACCTTGTGCCAAATATCCTCCAAATGAAAAACCAATAAGAGAAAATGCTTGGTTAGGAATTATCATATCGATAAAATTCAAAATGTTTAAAAGCATATCATCTGAAGAGTTGAAATTTTCGTCAATTAAACTTTGACCGTGAGCAGGTAAATCTATATAAATCCTCTGAAAACCCTGAATCTTATCAAATATTGGCTCTATCCAGGCTTTCATAGATTTATGGTCTGTCCCCATTGAATGCATTATTAATATTGGAAAGCCATTCCCTACTATTTCGTAATAAATACTCCCCTTTGCAACTAAGCAATTCATCCGAATTTTTCTCCCAATTCATATTAATTTTTTAAAACCTTTTTTATGTCAATCTATTATGATATAGTTCTGTACTAAGTTGAAAATACCTTTTGAATGCTTAAAAGAAAGATTTTTAAATAACTTTATTATTTTTTAATGACTATGTTGTGAATTAAACAACTTTATTATCATTCTACTAATTTGACGTATTTGTTAAAGTAAGAAACTATAAACTAAATTTATTATTTCACTTTGGTAATTTTTGTAAAATGAATTAAAATTAGAGATGTATTAAGATGAAAATGATATTTTTTGTTTAGCTCATTTATGTTCTACACAAGAAATTCAAAAATAAAAAACTATGAGCATTTACAACATAGTTTTTCTTATTGAAACCGTGAGAGTAAAATTCCATCCAAAAATAATTCCTGAATATTCCAACATTAATAAATAAGTAGTTTAGACTTTTATTTCTTTCTACATCTGTGCAAGGGAAATAAACAGAGAACTTTTCTGTACAGTTGCATAGAATGCTTCTTTCTAAAATAAAAAATAGAGTCTTAGGATACCGTTCCTAAGACTCTATTTTTTATTTTAAACAGGACAGCATAATTTTCTCTAACTCTTCTCTACTTAAATTATCTGCAAGAATTGTCACTTGATAAGCACTATGCTTTCCTTTTGCAGGAACAATCATCTTCATCACTTTAAATTTATCCTTTGTATTTTCAGATAAATTTATTTTTGTACCAACTAATTCATAATTAGTTATCTTTGTACTATTCCCCACTACCTCGTGCAACGAATTTTCTCCTTGATCCCTAACGGCAGATTGATGCACAATATATACGGAATCTTCATTGTGGTATTCATAAACAATAGTGGGATCCATTCTTTTTATAGTCATCGGTGTTTGAACATCTTCTCCAGTGAATTTATACCCTTTTACTACATACGTTGGTGTCTTTATTGGAAAATCAAGATATTCCTGTGCTTGCTTTTTAGTCAATTTAAAAGACGAATAAATTTTCTGTCTAAATGGTCCAATTTCTTCATCGTTTTTCTCATATTTTTTCTGCTCTTCTGGGTCTAAATTTTCAGGACTTCCTGCTAATTTTACTTTTTTATACAAAATCTGTGATTCTGTTTCTAAATTAATAAATCGCTCAAATTCTTCCTTCGTAAACAGATTTCGCGCCACTCCAAGTTCTGTAAGTAAAGTATTATACTCTTCTTCTGAAACAATAAATTCTGCTTCTGCCTGTTCTTTTGTACCAATCATTTTTTCTACAATTTGTTGTATAGGAATATCGATTTGCGTTTTTGATTCTTTCATATTATTTTTCACTTCTATTTGTTGTTTCTCAGGGTTAGTCGGCATATCAGCCCGGACATTTAATAAGGATACAGATGATACAGCAATAACTGCTACAGCTCCTAGTGCAGACCAACGATACGATTTTTTTTGGAATTTTTTAATCATTAAAATTCTCCTTTTTAACATCCTTTTGTTTTTACTGAAATTTGCCATACTCGGTACTTTATAGTAACTTGAGTAATGTTCCAAAAGACTAATAATAGTATGTCCATACGCAATTTGTTCCTCTGAATCTATATATGTAAGGGCTAATGCATCGCATGCTAGTTCTTGATCTTCTCGCATACATGAGTAGGCATACCATAGAATGGGATTAAACCAATTTAAAATGAGTAAGCCATGCATAAGCCAATTTACACCAACATCTCTTCGCTTGATGTGAGCTAATTCATGATGAAAAATATATCGTAACTGTTGTTCATCTAATATTTTCATATGTACAGTTGATAATAACAACTTTGGCTTAATAAACCCCAACACTGTCGGACTGGAAACCTTTCCAGATACAAGCAATGGGATATTCCTTTGAACAGACATAGATTGCTTACACTTTTCAAAAATTTGAACAATCTTCCCATCTGTAATAACAGGCTGTTTTTTTATGTAAAGTAATAAATGCCTGTTCATTACAAAAGTAGCAACACTTAGAAGGATAACGCCAGTAAGCCAAATGTATATAAAGATTGTATAAAATGAAATCGTCTCATCATCTTCATTACTGTGTGTTTGTGTCTTGTTTACCTGACCAGTTTTTGTTGAACTTGTGGTATAAGTATCTTCTTTTGTGAGTAACTTTTTATTTTCTATATCTTTTAATTCTTGCATACGTTCTTTTGTAAGAAAGCTAGCTACAGGGTTTTGGCTAGAAATGAATGCATCATCACTCTTGTAAGTAAGAACAGAATAGATACTATAGGAACTATCTGGCGACCAAGGTAATACAAGTCTTATAATTAATATGATCCATAGCATATATTGCCAGCGTGGAGTTAACTTATTTCTAAACAAGACCTTGATACACAAGATTAGGCCCACTAATATACTAGCCATAATCGAGGTCTCAATCACCCAATCAAAAAATGCAGGTAGATAAATATCAACAAATTTTTCCACAACTATAATCTATCCTTCCTCTGATTTTCCTCAGTTTTCTCATCTAGAATACGTTTAAGTTCGTTAATATCTTCTGAAGACAGCTTTTCTTCTTTTAAAAAATTTACAAGTAAAGGTTTAAATGCTGCACCATAGAAACGTTTAAGTAAAGATTCTGTTTCTACTTGTAAATAACTATCTTGCGAAACCAAAGGATAATAAGAGTACAAACGCCCTTTATCTTGGTGATAAGCAACTGCTTCTTTGTGAACTAATCGATTAATCAACGTTCGAATCGTTTTGGGTTTCCAATCCATTTTCACCTCCAACACTTCAATTACTTCATTTGCCGTTTGTGGATATTTTGACCACAATTCTTTCATTACTTCTAATTCAGCTTCCGAAATTTTAGGTAATTCTTTCATTAGTTTAAATTACACCCTCCTTTGATTACACTTGTAATCTGTAACTGAATATTACACTTGTAATCTGTCGTTGTCAATCTTATTTTTATATTTATAGAATCCTTTCCTATGTCCATCAACATAAAAAATTTAATTAGTAGTGGATATTTTTATAAAATATCCGCTTTGTTGTCTTTTTTTTAAATGGGATATTAAAAATAAATGATGTTTCGTTTGAGACGTCCTATTCTCGATCATATAATTTAATACGTCTAGTTTATACTGCGCAGAATACGTTGTATAACCTTTTTCAAATGCTTGGATTTCATAATATTTAAATTGTTTTATCTACATACAAACCACTTCATGATTCACTCCCCATAATTTAACGATATCTTTTATATTTTCACGTCCATTTTATTAACGTATGACTACATTCAATTTGTCTTCTGAAGTAAATTTAGTCAAAAAAAAAATGCACTCCCAATTGTTAGACTGTATCTAACAATTGGGAGTGCATTTCAAAAATTATAACTTTTCATTATAACATTTAAATTATTTTTAGTTACTTAATGTGGATTCATACTTTTTCTAATTTATTATTAAAGAAATAAGACCGTAAATTTTTTTGTAAACAGTTTAAATAACTTTAAAACGGTACAACTTTTTAATAAACAGTACGACTTTATATCTAAATTAATGCTATATTTAAAGGATCCTGCATTAATAGTGGTATGTATTTCTTTTACTGGCACATCTTCTTTCGCATCTCTTTTCTGTTACCTATTTGATTTTTTCATGCTCACTTTTTATGACTTTTCAGCTATATCGGCTGAATGATTAGATTCATTTGTGGCACACGAAAAACGCGTTTTAATAACAATCAGAAAATCATAGAAATTTGGGTGTCAAAGTTATTATATTGAAGTCTATTTATAAGATAGCTTAACGCCCTAAACATTCCAAATTTGTTATATATAGTGGCGTTTTATATAATCTTAATCTCATTATATAATCCTAATATGTTTTTCAAACGGAATAAATTATAAACTATAACTAATTCTAATTATGGCATAATATTGCTAGTAACTGAAGGCGTGTGGTGGGAGGTTGCAACCTTTCTTTCTCTTAATTTAGAGGGAAAGGAGGTGTAACCGATATGGAATTTTTACAACAATTATTACAGGACGCTACGAAACTATTCGTAACAGTGTTCATAACAACTTTTGCAACTGCTTGTGCTAACAAGTTAGTAGCAAAACGTAATAATAAAAGTAAAAGAACCACCCAGACGTCTGCCAAACGTAAGAAAGGTGGTTCGAAGAAAAAATAATTAAACTTTGCAATCTACCACCTAACGGCAGCAGTTACAAATTAGACGGGATGTTACCAGCATCTCGTCTTTTATTATTATGCACATAGTTAGTAAGTTAAAACCTTTAATAAAAGGTTTATCTCTACACTCTCATTATACATTTTATCTCATTGGAAAACAATATCATCTTGTTTGGTATTTTTTATAATGAACTATAGATTGATACTGCTTAAGACTTTCTTATTTTGGTGAGCTTTTTTCAATCACTTCTTTCTTTTTATACATGTCTTTTAATACCGCTTCATTTATTTTCAAATTCGATTTATCAACTAACTTCTTCTATATATAGGATTGTCCTTTTTATCTTTGCATTCCTTTTATGATAATTTGAGATGCATTGAGTTGGTGACTTGCACTACCTCAACAAAATTATTTAATTGAAGCTAATCCGAATACATCAAATGTAAATTTTTAATAATTTCGTTCTACAAATAGGAATTTCAATCGTTTCTGTAGTCACAAGGTAACAAGTGCACAATGTCACCAGTATGGCTTGGAAGATCTCTAATCCTTCTATCTCTAAGTTTGGCTATCTTGTCGCTCAATAGACATACGAATAGAATTTTATGGTAAAATAGTAAATGTTTTTAACCAAGGGGATGGAGGGGTTTTAAGTGAAACTTAGAAAGATTTTTATGATTTGTTTTTTGTTTATATTCACATTAACTATTATGACTGGTTGTAGTTCTTCACAAAGTTCTACAACTGTAAAAAACGGAAAGGCATCTTCGTCTTCAAAAAATGTGGAAGTTGAAGTTGAAAATGCTGAGTATGTATTACCATTAAGTGGGGCCATGTGAGGAATAAATAAAGATACAGTATTGAAATTCAAAGTGAGTTTGAAAAATAAAGGGGATGAAATGTTAGAGATATCACCTTATCTCTTTACACTATATCAAGGTGATGAAAAAATGAAGAAATATGATAAGGCTGATTCAAATAAATTACGTTTAATAGAATTAGAACCTGGTAAAAAAACATCGGGGATTCTCTACTATGAAGTGAATAAGGCCTCATCATATGAGCTCGTTTATTCCAATGAAGAAACAAAAAAAAGGGACGATGAAACAGAAAAAGTTTCTTTCAAAATTGATACGCAAGAAATAGAAAAGAATACAAAAGACTTAAACAAGCCAGCTGAAGCTCTAAAATCCTATATAAATGCTATTTATTATGATAAGGATATAAACAAAATTAATAAATTATCCGGTGAAGATGGAAAACAATTTACTCAAAATATACAACAAGAATTTAAAAAAGATGCACTGTCCAGTACGCATAATGGAATTAGTGACCAGGAATTTGAAAACTATTATAAAAAGTTGAAATCTGTATTGCAGGAAAAAGTTACATTTAAAGTAAAATCAGTAGGTTCTTCTCCTGAGGAAGATAAAGTTGAAGTGGAATTAAAAGTAAAACCATTATTATTAAGCGAATTGCAACCAAAATTACATAAGGAAAATGAAAGATTGCTAAAAGAAAATCCAGGAATTGAACAGCCTAAATTATTTAGCCAATCGTTTGGTTACTTTATATCTATTTTGCCAGAAGCAAAAGTTTCAGATAAAGAAAAAGTAATAAAGGTTGAGATGGAGCGATATGGAAAAGAACAATGGCGTTTTTCAAAAGATAAAGTAAACGATTCAGAGGACGTAATGGAAATAATGGGAGAATTTTTAAAACAATAAAAAGATATAAGCGAAAACGAAGTTTGCAACAACCAAACTTCGTTTTTTCGATTTATAATGACTTACAACAACTTTTACCTCCAAAACGCTAAAAACACAAACTTTCCATTTAGAGAATATTTTAAAATCTTAGCTTGATGGGCATGTGGGCCTGCCAACAAAACGCGAATTTCGTACGCTAAGGAATTATTAGGTGTCTTTTTTGATATGGGCCATCTTATAGTAATGTGATATCAATTAATAAAATGGATTATATAAATAATTAATTATATTTTCGATGTACCTTAACTGATATAATGTATAAGGCAATTATTGATTAATAGTACACATTATTAGGGGGACATAAGTAATGATAGAAATAATCGCGGCACTAGTTTCACTAGTCGTACATTTTATTAGTTATCTCTTTTCAACAGGAGAAGACAAGAAAAAAGCAAAAGCAGATTTAAAAGAAATTGTTACTGGTTCTGATGGGAAAATGTTGGTAGGTTTTTTTGGAGGTGCAGCAGTTACAGGAATTGTTGTAGTCATTTGGATTTTATCAGAATAAACCTTTCAGTTATTTTAGCCTATATAACGTATAGGGCAGTTATTAGTTAATCAAGGGTATATATTTGTCAGGATACTTACGTTGGGAAGATTTTCAATTAGTTATGCTGCAAATCTGCTTACTTTTATTATCATATTGCTCTTGATGTCATATATTTTTGATCCTATTTATTTTTACCAGAATGATTTGCCTAACTTATTTGGATTCATTATAATTCTCTTCATATTTGGTAGTATACTAGATCTTGTAGTTTGCCTAATTGGAGAATTATTATAAAGGAACATAAAACAATGTAGGAAGTTTCAATTTGAAATTCCTGTATTTATAGGAATAGTTGTTATCTATGTAGTTATACTCTCTCTTTTTACTATTACTAGGTCATATTCGTCTAGTTTGATTACGCCTATTATTTATAGGTTCCTTAGCTTTTTATTTAGTACGTAGAGAAATATAATTAAATTCCAATAACGAATTTCACGTCAATTAGTCTCTCATGTGGGGGCTAGTTTTTTTCTTAGCGTGGGGGTTTTCCAGAATAATGAAGATCCCCCTTTTAGAATTTTTATGGTCGATTTCTCAATATAGATATTATTGTTAATTGTGAAATGTATATGGAAATCGAAAGTTACATATACTACTATGAACAATAAGATATCTTGCAATATATTTCTCTTTGTGAAAAGATAAGATCCTACTATCCGATCTTATCTTTTTTATTTATTAATTTATAATAGGGATACCACCACATGACCATTTTCATGATTAGTTCGTTTTACTTTTAATACTGTCAGTTGCTTTTTTAAAAAGTTTCATTGCCTGTTCTGCTTTGTTATTTGCTTGTTCCAACTTACTATTATTTTGTTCTTCTAATGCTTCTGAAAGTAGTCGCAGAGCATCCCAGTAATTATCCATTGCCTGTTTTATCTTTTCCTGTTCAACTTCTAACTCTTTAGGTGCCTCAAGGTATTTCATGTCTCTTACGTGTGTTTTTGCTATATCCAAACTTAGTTGGATTTCACTTTTCTTTGGCTCATAATCCTTTACATCTGAATGCCCTATATCTTGTATCAGTCTGATAACTTCATCCATCTTATTTGTATTTCCTACGATGGCTGCTTTGTATTTATCAACTTCTGAACCACTAACTTTTTCATTTAAATCATCCTCACGATGACCCTCTTTCGCATGTTTCTGGTTCTCTTCCTTTACCTCTTGCTCTACATCAGGGTATTTTTCGTTTATCCCATTAAATACTGTCTCCCATTTAGAAACACCATCATCTATCCCAAACATACCGTTTTGTATGATTTCTTTTGCTTTATCCTTATCATATTCACCATCATACTTACGGTCATCATACTGTCTAACTGCATCTTCTACTTTTATTAGGTGTTTTCTAATCTCTTCTACCCCTTCTTGTATTAAGAATTGGTAATCTTCATACTTTTTAGGTGGTTTGATTTTTTCAAAACGGTTTATATCCAAACTAATGTGACTAATTAAGGAATCTATCTCACCTATGTAGACACCCTCTTCTGTAAATAATTTATCAGTTTTCTTTTCTAGTTTTTTTAAATGATACTGGAATTCTAAGTGTAGTTCAGTCAAACGATAAGGGTAATCTTTTTCAGATACCTTTACCTTCTTTTCACCTTCCGTGTCTGATACATTTGATTTACTTTCTTTACTACTTGATTCGTCTTCCTTACTTCCCTGTTCATACTCAATTCTAGACAATGCGTTTCTTAGTTGGTTTTCAATGTGTTCATCACTATAGTGCAATTTCTTTAGGTCAGATACCATTTTATCTGCATCATAATACTTATCTACTTTTCTATACTCTGACTGTGTAAGTCCATATGTATTTAATGTACAACCTACTAGCATGAAACTAACACTTAACCCTGCTAATGCAATACCTTTGAAGGATCTATTCATATTCATTTACCCCTTTATATTTTCGTATTCTTTCTCCATCCATAGACAGTCCATTATGAAAGTTTTCATTATAAGTATTGTTTGCTATTATTGTTTTACTTTCCTCACTATCTGTTTCAGCCCTAATTCTACTCATTTACCGTTTCAGTATTAGGCTTCAATTTGGATTAGCATTGCAAAAAAGGACATACCTATTCTTATAATCGTTGACTATATATATCCTTTTATTATTTTATAGTGAAATAAATAATGAATCAAAGTAATTTTGTGAAAATTATACAAAAAACCCTTAAATTATCGTTTGCCCAACAGTAGATAATCTAGGTAAAGAAAAAATACTAGAGAATATAGTAATGTAGTAGTCTTTAGTATCTTTTCATAGTATTTTAACGACTATGCAATATGGAGGGATAAAAAAAGGACCTCTTACGGAAAGATAAGAGGCCATCAAGAAGATAAAAATGTTGTATTTGAAACACGCGAGTTTCTACTTCACATTATAACATAATATATCTATATATTTAATATATAGATTAATAAATTTGTTCAAACTAATAAGTTTACGATAAATACATTATGTAAATTAATGATTTTTGATCCTTTTGGATAAAAATGAACTTTGAAATTCATGTACTCATTCCAGATTCCACACAAGAGGAATGCAGAAAACGTACATGCAATGTGTATATTTGATTACAAGACGTGACATAGAAAGAAGGGTTTCTTCACTACACTGAAGGAGACTTTTGAATTTTCGCAATATTAGTATTGTTAGAGATTATCATATATATTATTATAAATAATATTATATTAGTAAATTTTGGTATTATTTTTTCCAGCTTGTAAACTATAATACTTGGAGGCGTTGTTGTGCGTAATAAATGGAACCTTGGACTAATGAGTACCCTTCTTGCCTGTACCACCTTTACATCTGTTGCATTCGCAGCAGAAAAACCAGTCGATCAACCCAGATGGGAGGAATGGTTAAACGGACATGCAAAAATATTAAATGAACCAACTTCCCAAACAAGAGAGGATTTATCATTTCTTAAAGAGGCCGTACAGGACAAGCGCATTTTTGTACTTGGTGAAAGTACGCATGGTGCAAAGGAAATCAATCAATCCAAAATACGTATGATTAAGTACTTACATGAGGAAATGGGATATGATGTGATTGCATTTGAAACAGGGCTTGGAGAAGCAGCAGCTGTTCAGCAAAATTTTGATAACTTAACCGCTACGGAAGCGATGAAACAATCTTTATACCCTGTATGGCAAACTGAGGAACTTGAACAATTATTTACCTATATGAAAGAACAAAAAGAAAAAGGGAAGCCACTCACATTAGCTGGTTTTGATATGAATTTGTTTTATAAATCTTCATTCCGCTCTTATGCAAAAGAATGGTTGCAAAAAGTAAATCCTGAAGTGGCGAGTGAATTTGATACAGCAGTGTCAGAGTTGATTGAACTGGATAGGTATTACAATAAAAATAAAACATATCCGTATGATCGATTTAAAATGGAAATACAGCCCGTAATTAACAAGTTTGAAAAGGTTAGAATGTTTATTCAGAATCATAAATCTGAATTGATTCAAGTTGCTCCACACCCTACGTATGATGTGAATTTGTTTGAGAAATCAATCAGTATACGGATTGATGCGATTAAAACGCATCTAGATGCTGATATGAAAGTCAGAGGTGGCATCTCCTCACCTAACCTGACAGACTATTCTTTTTATATCCGAGATCAAAAAATGGCACAAAATTTCGCATGGCTCACTGAAATGCAATATAAAAATAAAAAAATTATTGTGTGGGGGCATAATTATCATATTCGAAAACAAAATTCAAAAATGATATTAGACTTTACGAAGGTGCAGCAATACAATTATGTTGGCCCAAATATGATGGATTATCTTCCACAGCGTATCAAAGACCAAATGTACACAATCGGTGTATTTGCGTATAGTGGAAGCAGTTGGGATGATGTTAATGAAAATGTTATTCCTGTACATAATGAACATGAAGAACAAAGCGTTGAAAAAATCATCAGCACTGTAGGAAGTCCCCATGTTTTCGTTAACTTAAAAGGAGAAAATAACCGACCAGAAACTTCATGGATGTTTACTCCTACTGCAGCAAGTTATTGGGGAAATAAATTAAAAGAAGAAATCATGATTCCGACAGAACAATATGATGGCATTCTATGGTTAGAAAAGACGACTCCTTCTGTACTGAAGTAAAAAATAAGAGCCTCCGATAAATTAATGGGGGCTCTTTTCTATTCATATTCTTTTATTCAATTACCGGATAATTTGTTAAACAAAATCGACTCCTTACATCTCCCATTATTCAAATTCAGGTTCCTTCTTATCTTAACAGTCATTATGTATACTGAAACCATACATTATACCAGTGCCGTACGTCTCACATGATTCGAATTTAGGTTCATTTGTCATTGACTTCACTTCCTATTCCATCTTATTATTCCTACCTGCTCTTTCCTCATCATTGTATATAGATTCTTCTGTACAAGAGAAAAAAGAGGCATTCTACACAAGTATGATACCTGCTATAGAATGCCTCTTTTTTCACAAATTTATATTACGATTAAACTTTCACAATGTTACTTACTGCTAGGAGTTTACGCTTCTTTTAATCTTTCAAATGTAGACGTATTAGTTCCCATCTTTGGCACAAATACTTAATGTCGTTACCTTTAGCGCCTGCTTCTCTTGGTGAGACATAAATAAGTAATCCTGTAATGTTCCTTTAAAGACCTGAACCCCGTTCGAGTATGCGATAACAGTTTTATCAAAATTTAACGATGTAAGTGTAGACATTAAGTTTTTCACTTTATTTGTTCACTCCTATTTTCCATTCAGATTTTGTAATGGTTCCGTCAAAGTTGTATGTAATCTCTAATTGGTCATAACCACTCTTATAGATATGCTTCGTACTCGTTCCATTTGGCTCAGTAGCATCTGTCCAAGGTAGGTTACTATCATCTATCTCACGAAATTTTACACCCTCCTTAGCTACTTGTAACATGTCCTTACTAGCCCATCTCGAAAGCTTCGGTTTAATTAGTTCTTTGTATGTCTCCTGCGCTTCTGAACTTCCAAGAGAATTGAGATTCGCATATGCTTTCTTTTCTCGGGTTGCATATTGCTCCTCTTTGAGTGTTTCCTCTTCAGATTTCTCTGGCTCCGTATCTTGAATTGGCGTCTCTTCCACTTTCTCAACAGGTGTTTCTTCAGCGATATCAACTTCTGCAGGTTTTTCCTTAGGTGGATTCTCAATCGCATCTAGTTTAGTCGTCAGCTTAATGTAATTAGTTTCTAGTTCATCATACTCTTTGGCTAATTTCTCTGACTTTTCTCGATAAAGTTCTACTTGTGACGATAATCTATCGTTTTTTTGGTTATAACAAGATGTCAGCCCGAAGAATAGGAAAACTACTGCCCCATACTTTGCAACAGTCTTTCCTTTAATAGATTGTACTTTCTCAGCAATTGTTGATTTCTCTGATTTCATAATTTGTAATCTCTCCCTCTAGTTACTCTATTATCTATTTATAACGATTTAGTTACATGTAAAATTTTACATGACTAGACATCAGATGTCCAGTTGACTACCCTAGACAATTAGTCATTTTTTTATTTAAGCTTTTAATGTAAAGATACAATTCACGTATTTCACCACTGTTTAATGACTACAGCGTGTTTCTAACTTAATGAAGTCTGACCGTATTCCAATCAACCTAACACTTTATAGTGCCCTAAGAACGAAATTTTTTTAGTAGAAATGATAGCGGTACATTATTAATTACATGAAAAAGTCCCGATCATATCGATAATTTTATTAGCTATACATATTTTCTTGGTTATTTCAGATGTAATCTAAAAAAGAAAACCCCGTAAAAAGTGATGCTTTTTACGGGGTTTGAAAAAGAGTATAATTATTTTACAGTTAATCAGATGTCCTAGTGAGCTGAAAAGCATATGAAATATAATATGGGATAGTATCGCTGGATTATGTTTAACGATTCGCTTATCGAAAATAACAACCTTATTATTTCTTTACGGGGTCCCACCAGCTGATTTGATTTGGGTATCTTGGTTTTTAAAAAAGGCACTTGAAAGAGGGCTTTTATAATTTCTCAATAACTGAAACTACTTAATGCAGTAAAATAATAATTGGATTGGCGCCCAATTCTATATTAAGAAGGTTCAAATCGCAAGAAGACACCTTTGGTGCCTTTTCTTTATACAATTTTATAATGTATTATAGATGTTTTATAGTGCTTGAGCGTGATATTATTCAAGTTTTTTCGTAGAGAATGCGTAAATACAAACAAAACCAGTAATACATCTTTTCTGTGCCGTACTGGTTTTGTTTAAGATCATCTTAAATTGTAGCTAGTTCACCGAGATTGCAAATTCCGATTTCGGTGCCCCAGCGAATACGATTGTTCCGTTCTTCGGCAGTTTCACCTTGTTATTGCCACTCACGATGGTAAAGTTGACGCAAACTCCCTTCTCATCATACACCGCAAACGAACCTTTTGACGGCAACGTCACGGTAATCATTTTCTCTGTTGCCGCTTGCGGGATTGTAAACCATTTCGCATGCCCATTTTCTCCCAACGTAACTTTGGATGATTGGCCTATATCAATCGGTTTTACATTAGATTCACTTACGTATAATAACCCAGCCATCTCCATATATTCATTTTCACCTTCTGTATAGAAGTTCGTTTCCGTCGTATCACGGCCATTCATCACGGGAATTTGGAGTTGATGCGTTGCGGTATTCGGACCTGTAATTTTTCTACCATCCCAATAGCCTGCTGGGCCTTTCTTGCGATTAATTTGTGTAGTAAGAAGTTTTGGTTGAACGAGATATTGAATGGAACTAAATTTCTCGTTTACAAGATAGAACTTGACACCTTCCCTCTTTGCCCATGCAGCAGCGGTTTTCTTCGATAGCACGTTGTCTTCTAGTTTCTCAGCTAAATAGTGGGTCATCACACTTTGCCCTAAACCTGGATGCGATTTATATGCGCTCTCCTTCAAATAAGTTCTTCCATTCTTCTCGGTTACGAAGTTGAGCTTGGAGGTACCCTCCTCATTAATAAAACTTCCATCAGCAGTATATACATATTTTTCTTCTCGATTAGATGGTAAGAACAGTTCTCCGTTGTTCGTAATTTCAATTTTAAAATGGGTTTCGCTATTGCCATAAAATCCTGCTTTCTTTGCTACGCCCTGAGGCATTTTGACTTTGACCGGCTTGCCAAAGGATTTGTTTGGCTTGATGTCCTTAATAATACCTTTTTCTTTAAGTCTGGCGAGTAACAATTCAGTTGCCATTAGTTGATTTATAGAGCTCCGTCCACCAGATGACAATACAGCCGCTGCTATTTTCTGTTCTGGTAGCACGACTAATATAGCATGTTGCAATGCCGTATCACCGCCCTTGGCCAAAGCTTTAATCCCATATTCACTGAATGGGTATAGGTTCACACTATCCCAGCCAAGACCATAGTTAAAAATATTATCTCCAGTCCCCGGCCACATTCCTTTTTTATATTCCTCTTGCTCCATTTCCTTGACCACCTTATCAGAGAGGATCCCTTTTCCCTGCCCCATAAATAATTGTGAGAATTGCACCATATCTTCTGCCGTAGAAGAAATGCCTCCCGTACCAATTACATTCACCGATTCACTTGGAAGTTGTCCTTGGTACGCCGGAAAATATAGTCCAGCCCGATTTTCATCCCTCCATTTGTCCCGCGGCGTTTTCGTATGATTCATCTTTAAAGGCCCTGTAAAGCTTTGATGTAAAAATTCAGTAAAACTCATACCACTAACTCTTTCCACCAAAATTTCGGCCAGCGTAAAACCATCGTTACAGTATACCGAGAAAGCACCAGGGTCCGCCTTCAAGTTCTGATTGGATAATTGCTGCAACAAGGCATCATGGGCATAGGTATCATTATCGAAAAATAAAAATGCATTACCTAACGTAGAACCTTGCAAGCCAGAGGAGTGATTCAATAACATTCGCGGTGTAATGCGCTTGTACCGACTGTCTTTCATCTTAAAATCAGGAATATAACGGGCAACGGGAGCATCCAAATCAACTTTTCCTTCGTCGACCAATTTCATTACAGCCGCTGTTGCATACATTTTACTGACTGAACCAATCCCATATAGAGTATCTTTGGTTAGCTGCTGTCTCCCTTCCATATCGTTCTTGCCAGTCTGACCCGACAAAATAAGTTTTCCATTATCAATTAGCGCATACTGCACGCTATTCGCTCCATGGGACTTTGTAAGTAGCTCCGCCTTTTCTGCTGCAATCTTCTTCAGTTCCTGACTAGCTAATTCTTCACCAGCTACAATTGTAGTCTCACTTTCAGAAAATGCTTTCGCTCCTGTTGGTAGAATCATATTTACCGCTAATGCAGTGGCTAACACACCAGTTAGCTTATTTTTCATCACGGAATTACCTCCTTAGATAAGTGACCGTTTTCATCATTTGTTTGTTCCACTATGAAAATATGATAAATTTTATCCATTCTCCCCTTTGACCTACTTGCTAAATTCAGCAAGTAAAATATTTTTAAAAGGATCAGGACTATCAGCTTTAATACTGTTTAAATTGACGGCCAATGTATGCTTGCCTCCAAGTGTGCCCCCAGCAAAAGTTAAAAAGCCAGGAATGGTTCCTCCATGCCCCCATATCGATTCACCGTTTGAAAGCTTCATTTTAAAAATTCCAAGCCCGGAATCACCAAGTTCATCTACTCCTGTAGGGACTGTTGTAAGCATTTGCTTTAGTTGCTGTTCTTTTAGTAATTTCCCCCCAAGTAAGTAAGAAAAGAATTTGTTTAAATCATCAGCTGTTGAAATCATATCACCGGCAGAGCTCCCCATACTTGGGTTATAATAAGTAACATCTTTTGGCTCACTTGCTCTGTCTAATTGGATATATCCACGGGCATGCTTGGTTCCTGGAATCACACTTGAATTCCCAGGTAAGAATGTATTCGATAATTCAAGTGGTTCAATAATACGTTTTTCAATCTCTTCCGCATAACTGCTCCCAGTTATTTTTTCAATTAGGATCCCTAGTAATACGTATCCTGTATTTGAATACGACCAGCTCTTTCCTGGAGCAAAATCTGGAGGCATGGATATTCCCATCTTTACTAATTCTTCAGGAGTATAGGATCTTTTTGTATCCATCATATTAAAATCCTTTGACCTTGTGTAATTGGCGATACCACTTGTGTGATTCAATAATTGCCGGATAGTAATCTGTTTATCATCATATCCATTTCCTTGAATGACACCAGGTAACCATTTTTCAATAGAATCGTCTAAATTCAAGCGGCTTTCTCCTGCTAATTGAAGTACAACTGTTGCAGTGAACGTTTTTGTCACGCTGCCAATTCGAAAACGAAAATCTGTTTTCATTGGTTTCTTAGTATTCAGATCTGCTACCCCAGCTGCATGACTCCATGTTTTTCCACCCTCAAAAGTTTTAACAAGTATCCCTGGATATCCAAGTTGCAATGTATCCCCCATTGCCTCTTTGACAGAATTACGATTCCTTTGACTGCTTTTTTGTAACGAATTAGATACATTTTGAATAGACTCTGCTTTTACAATTGAGGTTGGAGTTGTATATAGCAGGGAACCTCCAGTTATTAAAAGGGCTAAACCTGTAAATGTAATTTGACGGTGCTTTTTCATCAAAATATTCCTCTCCCTATTTATATCGTATAGATGTATTTTGCTGTTTTTCAACTAATCACACAGCTTACATCTTACCCAAAGACAAAAGAGCGCTATTGAATTTGTAATCATTCTTATGCCCATTATTTCACAAACAAATTTCTGACCTGAAAATGGCCTATCCTTTTTTACATGTATGTTAATCTTTGTAATGTCTCTTTTCTTCCATACAAGTCTTATTAATTGATTTGTTTTTTCATATAAATTTACAGTATTTGTTCCTCCTCTCACTCTTCTATACATTTTAATCATACACAATGAAAATCTCTTTTTTCTTACCTCTTCCTTACAAATTCCTTACGTTCAAAATAACTTTCATAAAACAAAGAAACTGGAATTTTTGGAAATGAAATGAAATTCAAATACATCTAATATATGATAAAATTACATATATACATAAATACATTTACATTTTTATATGATAGTGTTATCATATAATTAACCAAGAAGTATCCAACAAATTATTATTAATCACTACATTTTCTTTCAGAATAAGTCAACTTATAAAAAGACACTATATTATACATAGTGTCTTTTTATATGCTCTAATATTAATTGAACATAAATGGGTTTATATACAATTGAACGCTTCACGCTCCTTGAGGAAGGAGCCTCCTTAACTAAAATGATAAAAAATACTAACAATCTTATTGTTTATTTACAGCTTATTACGTCAATAAAGAAGATAAAGTGTTTGTTGTTTCCATTCCTAAAAATCTTAATTTTTAAATAAAAAAGAAAAACACTCCCGAGAGTGCTTTTCTTTTTTACAAATATCAACTATACTGTTTTTACTAGGAGTTGATTTTAGAATATGATCTCCTAGGCTTAGATAATACTTTTTATTTAATAAACCGCAAAATTGGCTGATTTTGTGGTTTATTTTTATGGGCGATAAAATTTAACATGGCCACCATCACGATCGAACCAACCTCTAAATGCCCAGTTAATCCATCCACCATCACCTTTATTCGTGAATTCCCCATCCTCAAATACCCAAATTCCAAAAGTGATTCCATCATATACTGTTGTTCCAAAGAATTTAACACCGTTAAAACGATCCTCATAGTTTTGGTTTAAGTTAAAAACCATAACATTATAACGTTGACCTGCAGAATAAAATGTTGATTCCATTACACCTTTTACAAATCCTGAACGATTAGTTTGACTATTAATAGCATTCCTAATCAAATTAGCGATACCTAATACATCTATACTTACATCTAAATTCGCACTAGCTTTCGCTGCATTTGGTAACTTAGACTCTACAAAATTAGTAGGTAATTCAGTAGATAGGTTAGTAGGAATATTAGTTTTAGCAGGAGAGACCTCAGCTGCACTTGCATCTGTTGGTGCAAATGCTCCCACCCCTCCTAAACCGATAGTTCCGGCTAACGCAATGTTCACTAACTTTTTCATTTTTTTCATAAAAAAACCTCCTTTAAATTTTTTATAAGGTATTAATCCTTACACCTCAAAGTATATATTCCTTATACAGAAGAGGCAAATGATTTAATTGAAAAGAAAATAAAGTTTTAATAGTCTAAAAATTAATAAGTATGCAAATAAAACTATTATAAATGCATATAAACAACTAAATTTAATAGATATATACATTAAAAAGAATAAAAAACCATTAACTGAATTTTTTGCAAATAAATGAAAAAACTTTTATTTGTTTTAGTGCCTTAGATTCTTGTGGAAGAAATACTTTCATTGTGTACAACGAGGTAGAGTCACATCGCTATCAAGCTAAAAGGTTATACAAAAACTCACAGAGAAATATACTAGAGCATTTGATGAAAAAAAGAGCCCTCATAAGTTGCGTCATACATACGCAACTTATCATTATAATGAAAATAAAGATTTGGTTCTGTTGGAAAATCAAATGGGGAATAATTCGATGGAAACTACATCTCTTTATACGAATATTGATGATACTAAACTTCGAGCTACAATTGAGCGTTTAGAACAATGTCAATTAGAAGAAAGTGATGAAATTGATACATGACATGAATTATCTCTCTAAGGGATAAGAATTTAATATGTTAATCTATCTCTTTTATAAAATCCATTGTATTTTATAAAAGAGATACAGTGGCTTTTTATGTATTTGATAAAGAGAAGTGCATATTCTCTGTTCGTTAAATAAGAATTTAACGAACACTTGGGTGATGATAGTTACCCCCTTCCCCCATCTTGTACTGTTGTTGTACAAAGACATGAAACTCTAAACTTTCATTTTTGGGACTTGATTGGGACAAGAAAATCCAAACTAAAATTTTATAGATTTACAGAACTAAATACATGTAATCTTGTGTGGGCGTATAAAATATTACGTTACTTTTATTTATAAAGAAAAGACATCCTTAGATGCCTTTCTACTCTGTAACAAATTTAAATACATAGTACATAAAAAATAGACAAGATAGAGATGCTAGTCTACCAGCAATCGATTCTCTCATAAATTTCATAAGTATGACTTTGATAAGCAATGCTAAGAATAACGGTATAAACAGTACCATAGCAAGTTTGATCGCTATGTCATTCACTATTGGATTAAATGGTTCAAAATTAATTATAATATTCACTTACCCTTCTATAATCATTTTATTTATATAATTTAATTATATAAATAAACCCAATGCAAAGATACTATAAGATTCCTTCCTCCAACTGAAGCACCTTAATTTTAATCGGTTCTGGTGCAAATATAGAACACATTTCAATGAACAATTAAGATTCCTACTGGAATTGTTCTTTTTTATCATATGTATGGCTTTTACTCCTATATGATATTACCCTATATAACAAAAAAGCACCGCTATGGATGCTTTAGCCTACATATTCTTCAATTTTACTAAAGATGCCATCGATAGCAGGTACTACGCATGAACACGCTAAAATTGCAGAAATAAGTTTAACAAAAAACATGCTTACAGTCATATTAACACCCCCTGATTTAATAATAAGCAGAAAACATTACATAAATCTTAAAAACATGTTATATTAATATTAATTTTTATTACAAAGATAAAAACGTTCATTAAAAATCTTGTTTTAATACAGCAACAAATCATTTATACTTTTCATTTCTTCAATGAAGTCTTCATGTCTTGAAAATAAACAAGATGTGTTATTATCTTCTTCTGAAACTAATTCTTTAAGCTCGCCTAGAGTTTCTTGTCTTATGTTCAAAAGTTTAAACCAATATACAAATTACAATTTTCGTATTACCTCCTCCTATACACCATTAAAACCCTCATTTTTAAGTGGGATAATATCTCTTTTCTATAAAGCGAACAATTTCTATTAATTCATAGTATGATATTGCATTTAGCTATTAAGATCGACATGCTCATAAATCTTTTTTATCCAAATTTAATAAATCGCTACCAGGATAGTCAATTTAACTAGATTATTCTATTTGAAGCACCAACACTTATAGAAGTGTTTGGTATTGGGATGCTTTTGATGGAGCTGCAATACCGAAGTTTCCGCCAATTAAAAATTCATAATTTAAAAAAGGAGGTACCGCCTTTTTTTTATTGTAAAATGTGAAAAATCTGTATAAATAAAAGCAGCCGAAAATGTAATTTAATAATTTTTCGGCTGCTTTCTTAAATTATAAGGTAATATCAATATATCTTGCATTTTGAGGGTTTTTTTTTAGTTGAAATTCTAAAAACCCCCCATTATATGCTGCTTTATCATTATTATAATCAATAACATAACTTAGTTTTTTAAATGCTATACCATTATTAGCTATCCACTGTGTAATTTTATCTGCACCGGTACTGATTGTAAAATCGGATTTAGATAATTTTTTTTTGCGAGTTAAATAATGTTCTATTGCACCAGCTTTTAAGTCAGATATACTCAACAAATCTAAGAACAAAGTATCTTCTTGCTTTGGGAATGGTTTTCCATAACCTATAGTGTCATATTTTGCATTATTAAAACTGTATATAGCATTTCGGATAAGTCTAGCAATGTTTTGGTGTTTGCTTTCAGTTGCGATTGTTGAGTCTTGATCGGACATCCAGAATATTTTTTTTCCATAAGGCACAAGTAAATGAACTAAATAAGAGATTAAGTGAGTAATTCGATATACTTTTTCTGCTACATCGGGTTTAAATGTACCATAGCCTTTTTCTTCTAGGATTTTTGCAATTAATTTCTTTGACTGCTTTTCGTTAATGTCAGCTAATGAGTGAATTTCCTTGTCCACTACTAAAGTAAATGCTATACCATTTACTAAATTATTAATATTATCTAGGTACTCTCCCAGTGAACGATTAATAGGGCCGTATTTTAAGTCTTTAAAAGCAATTTCTTTTATTGGTTTATCTAACTGATGTTTTTCTCGTATCTTCTTCATAGTATCTTGGAAAACATCGAGTCGATTGTAGTCCACGAGTGTAATTGTATACGTGAGATACTTGCTATCTTTCGACTCTCCACCATAATCCGTAAAGATTGCCACTGTTTCGCAATCTTTAAAATTAGGCAGTATTAATTCCCCTCTAGATAATCTAGACATCAATCCGTCATTTAATGCCTTATAAAGAAGAGGGAGATTTTCTCCTTCATTTAAAATCGGAATTACAGGCAGGTGAATTTCTTTTTTTGGTAATAATAGTGATTGTGCATATCGCTGTATATCTTTCTCGATTTTTAAGGTCTTTTTCCTCTTCATATTTTGCAACCCCTCGCTTAATTGATATTTAGATTAACTGTTTTAATTCATCTTATTAGTAATTGTAAGTAACAGAAAAAAGTATAATCTGACTTTAAATTTTCCACTAATATATTATTGATGAATAGATTAGTATATCTAAATTTGAATCATTTAAATGCACTTTTATATATTAATACTAACATATATATTATATATACAATGTATGTGTTTTGTATGAACTTATGATATATTTCCTAGGAAGTTTTCCTAGGATAATTTACACACATAACACATATAACTTCTATTACGTTTAGTATATAGTGTTAGATAAAAGCAGCTAAGTTTTGTAATTTACTCCATATACACTTTGAAAGAGATCATGACCGCTTATTTATTGACGAAATAATAAAAACGTGGTATGTTTACTGTAAATTATATATATATTGAATGTATATCCAATATATATTCAGTATAGTACTTAACTGAATTGCATAAACTAAAAAGACAGGATGCTGGAAACATCCCGTCCAATATGTAACTGCCGCTGTAAGGTGGTTGGTTGCAAGTTTTTAGTTATTTTCTTTTTGAACCACCTTTTGTCTTGCCGGACGCGGTGGTTCTTTTACGTTTATTATTACTTTTAACTAACTTATTTGCATAAGCAGTTGCATAAGTTGTTACGAATACTGTTATGAATAGCTTCGTAGCATCTTGTAATAATTGAAGTAAAAAATCCATATCGGTTACACCTCCTTTCCCTCTTTAATTAAGAGAAAGAAAGGGTGCAACCTCCCACCGCACGTCTTCAGTTACTATCTACATTATATCATAACCCCTACTGCATTAAGATATTATTAAATTAATCCTTTTAATTTTAATAGTAGCTTTAAATTTGAAAAAGAGGTTTCTTAGTATGTAGACTAATATCAAATATTAGTTAGTTTACTATAATATAAATATGTATATTTAAAGTTTTTCTTTTTCGTAATTTATTTTCTATGTTTTATATCAAATTACTTTCTTCTATTGAAAGCCTCCCATACTATTAAGTAAACAACACCTTATTTTCCAAAAATATCAATATTATAGATTGTGAAACTTTTTCTCTTATAATCAGTTCCTTTTTTGTAATAACAGCAATTTTTGACTGAACAAAAAAACGACCTCTCAAATTCGCTTGTAAACGTCATTGTCGTTTCAGGTAATGCAATTAGACCTGATAACTTATAAATCTCTTGAAAACAAAAATATACCCCTTATAACGTTTTTTGTTTTTTTAGGGGTATATTTTCTCTGGAATTTCTATTCTTCTATGTCTTCTTTTACTTCTGCGGATAAAATGTCTTCAGCAAACTTCTTGTAGCCATTATACCCTTTCTTTTCGGCCTTTTTCTTTATTGCTTCTAATACCTTTTCATCAAGGTATAGACTTAAATGCTGCTTTTTTTCTTTCGACTCTTCTTTTGATCTATTTTCAATTCTTTCTTTGAAAATTTCCAAATCGGATTTTAAGTATAATCGTTCAGTAGATTTCCCTTTAGCAATCTCTTTAAAGGGCAATATCTCATCTTTAGCCGCATTATGAACGTAAGTCTTAAACTTATTTAGAAATTCAGTCGCCTCTTTTAATGTAAAAGAGGCTTTGTATAATTCCTCTAACTTTTTTACGTCTTCTTGCTCAAAACGATATCCGCCATCTGCTTTCCAGGTAGCCAGATTGATAGGTTCGATCTGTTTATACTTAATTAAATAGCCTAATTGATTTTTTTATACCTACCCTATCGCATACCTTTTCTAAAGATAAAGTGTTCTTTTTTAATTAGGGAGGAATAACAGTGTATGACTATCCTATCTTACCGAATAGAATCCTCTTCTGTGTTGATTTACGTAGCTTTTACGCTTCTGTAAGTTGCATCAAAATGGGGTAAAATCCTATGTATATAAAATTGGTAGTAGTCGGTGATGTAAATAGAAACGGTTCAATCGTTCTAGCTGCCACTCCACCATTACAAGCATTGAATGTAAAGAAGATGGCCCGATTATACGAGATTCCTCGCAGAAAAGACATTCTTGTTGTAAATCTGATTATGGGAACATACATTAAATGCTCTGATTACATAACAAAGCTAGCTTTGCAGTACGTTCCTATTGAGGATTTTTACCAATATTCTATCGACGAATTCTTCATGGATATTACGGATAGTATTCATTTATTTGCTAAGAATCCCTATAAGTTTGCGTTGAAATTTAAACGTGAAATGATTTAGGAATAACACAAAGTAACCCGTCAAATCTTAACAATTGAAAAAAATAACGAATTGAAAACATGCTAGTATGTTCCTTATTGTCTGAAGAAGAAATAATGATTACCTATCATGAGGACGGTTATACACGCTCTAATTATATGACTGTTTTCAATATTAACCCGTCAAATAGTGCTGTCATATGTACCAATGTTTTTTATATAAGTTGACACTGCAATTTTCAAATATAATAGATTTGAGTGATCACGTTTGAATTGTTATTAAATAAAGGGCACCATTCTAATTAGAACGATGCCCTTTATTATTGTAAGCACTATTACCTATTGGGTTAATTTTTCGATTGTAGGCATAACAGCAATTGGTGGTAATGATGCAGTCCACCCAACTGCATATACGTTTAATTTTTCACCTAATTTGTAGTTTTCACTATCTGAAACAGGAACCCTTAAAATTTTGTTTTGGGAAACTAGATCCCACCAATCATGTTGATAAGTAAGTGCTTCATCTTTTGTAGGAGTAGCAGCAACCACTAAATAATTGTTATCTATTGAAATGACATATCCAGTAAAAGGTTCTTGTTCTTGGTTTTGAATAGAATGAACAGGAGTATTGTTTGCGGAAATCTTAGTAGAATCTGCAAAGGCTGGTGTTAATCCAAAAGTAAATCCACATCCTAATGTTAAAGCTGTTACCGTTGTTACTAATTTTTGTTTTTTGTTAAACATCATATATATCCCCCTTATATTTTATCCCTACACTATCCACATTCCATTTACATACATATAAAGCCTTTTAATATTAAGATATTTAATAAATTTGTCACATAAATTACATTAATGGTAATATTACCTATTAATAGGAGTTGTTTTATGTTATAATTCACTAGGTGAACTATTATTGTTCCTTTCATCACTTGATGAATGTATGCCCTTCCTTAATTGTAAATATGTTTGATTTTGTTGGTGGAGAGGGAGATATCCCTCTTCTTTTTTTGTTTTTTTATGAATAAAAATTAACCATATCATTGTTATATTCATATAAAAAGGAGTCTCAGCAGATCGCTATCAAAATAAAGTTATGAAGTACCCCCATTATGAAAAGTTTATATCTTTGCAAATTTTATTTTTTCGCAGCTAAAAGACAAATAAAAAAGGTCCTTAACAATTTATTAAGGACTGCGGAATAAAACCGCGATTTGGGTTAAAACCCAATCAGTTTGTAGAAAATAAATTGCGTTTATGATAGCAATTGTATTCCCAAAAGCAATGTTTCAAGTGAATTTTAACATACCTGTAACTACATTGGTATCAATAAAATATGGATTGGATTACAAATAGTGGTTTCGAATATTAGAAAAAGTTTAAAAGTTAATTACTTTTCAGGAAGAGAAATCCTTAAGAGGAACTTGTAGAGATAAATTTTTAGAGGAAGTATCCATAGCAGATGCTTTTTTCATTGTTGTATAAAATTTATATATTAAATGAGAGATTTATTAAATAGAAAACTAAAAAACTCTATAATCCCCACACATTAATTCATAACTAAAAATGTTTTAACAAATGATTGTTTAATTTTTCTACAACTGTTCTTTTCATCACATAGGTAAAGTAAATTAATTATATTTAGTTGTAATATGAAATTCTTTTTCTTATAGTTAATTAACTTTAAATATATATCATTCTTAAAGAATGATATATTCTTCTCTATTTACCTATACCTATATTTTTATAATTTATCATTTTAGCCAAGAAGACTCCTTCCTTAAGGAACGCAAAGTGAGTACGTGGGAGATTCATGTCAGTTGGCATAGGCCAACATGTTTGCTATCATTTACTTGTACAGATTGCTCTTCGAAAACTGAGGATATGAGGTTGGTTGCAGAAAAACGTTGCAACCGTAAAATCTTCAACGTTCTATCGCCCCACACTTACTGAAGTTGCGAAAACCAAGATAAAGTAGGTAGTATGGTGAATCATTAATAGGATTGTCCCTTGTTTTAACAAATGAGTTTTTGTAAATAATATGTTTGTTAAAAAATTAATTAAGGGGGACTTGTATGCCACAGGATCGAAAAGTAAAAGTTCAAAAGGATGCATATGAAAAAAAAGAGATTATGCCAGATAATTCACAATCTCTACCGCGTCACATGCAAAAAGAGCTACCTCAAGAATTTTCTGTAAATCCTCTGTTTGCCCGCGAAGGAGAATCCGTCGTTCCGCGCTTTCATATTCCTGATAAAGGTATGTTACCAGAAACAGCGTATCAAATCGTCCATGATGAAATTGCTCTCGATGGAAACGCCCGCCTGAATCTTGCAACATTCGTTAGCACATGGATGGAGCCTGCCGCAGAGCAATTATATGCAAAATCATTCAACAAGAACATGATTGACAAGGACGAATATCCACAGACAGCTGAAATTGAGGAGCGGTGTGTCCGCATCTTAGCCAACCTCTGGCATTCGCCCAGCCCCCTTACGACTATGGGCGTTTCAACAACTGGATCGTCGGAAGCATGTATGCTCGGTGGACTTGCTTTAAAGCGACGCTGGCAAAATGCACGTAAAAAAGAAGGGAAGCCAGTGGATCGTCCCAATATTGTGTTTAGTTCGGCTGTTCAGGTCGTTTGGGAAAAATTCGCGAATTATTGGGAGGTTGAACCACGCTATGTGAAGGTTAGCCCAGAACATCCCCAATTGGATCCTCAGGGAGTCCTCGCGGCCGTGGATGAAAATACGATTGGTGTGGTACCGATTCTTGGTGAAACTTATACCGGTCTTTACGAACCGGTTGCCGCAATTGCGAAAGCTTTGGATGATTTACAGGCGAGGACGGGTCTTGACATTCCCATGCATGTGGATGCAGCTTCGGGAGGATTTATAGCACCGTTTCTTCAACCAGATTTAGTCTGGGATTTTCAATTACCGAGGGTGAAGTCCATCAATGTATCCGGACATAAATATGGATTAGTCTATCCTGGATTGGGTTGGATAATTTGGCGGGAAGCTGAAGATCTCCCTGAGGATCTAATCTTCCGTGTCTCCTATTTAGGCGGGAACATGCCGACCTTTGCCCTGAATTTCTCTCGTCCTGGTGCACAAGTGCTCCTACAATATTACAATTACCTGCGTTTAGGAAAAAGTGGGTACTATGATGTACATAGGACTTCCCAGAAAGTCGCTCTTTTTCTTAGCAAAGCCATTCAGAAGATGGAAGCGTTCGAACTTTTGTCCGATGGTTCGGAAATTCCGGTTTTCGCCTGGCGACTGAAAGAAGGTTACACATCAAATTGGAATCTTTATGATTTATCTCGACAATTGCGTGTGTTCGGCTGGCAAGTACCTGCCTACCCATTGCCTCCAGATATGGAAGCGGTGACGATTATGCGCGTTGTGGTTCGAAATGGATTTTCCATGGATCTTGCCCATTTATTTTTGAGGAACCTCAAACAGACCGTTGCCTTTCTGGATTCCCTGGACGGACCTATGCCACATGATACGAAATGTAATAATGGGTTTCATCACTAAATGAAAAAAGCCTAATTTCTTCATATTAAATAGAGAAGTTAGGCTTTTTAATATTGAAATTTCTTTAACGCTGGAAATCCGCATTTTCTTGATACTAGCCTATGCCCATCAAGCTAACCCCCTGGAATTTCATTAACAGATTTTTCTTCTTACTACCATACAGAAATTGTCCCTTATCTCTTGCTAGTACTTTTTCTATGCATAATATTATAATAGTCACCTAATTACATATGAAGAGGTGCAAAAAATAAATAAGACAGAATTAACAAAAGTAGTAGCAGAAAAAACGGAACTTATACAAAAGGATCCAGTTGCAGCAACACAAACTATTTTAGATACAATAACAAATGCGCTAGCAAATGGAGAAAAAGTACAAATTCTTGGTTTTGGTACATTTGAAGTACGTGAACAATCTGCACGTACAGGACATAACCCACAAACAGGTGAAGAAATGCAAATCGCCGCTTCAAAGGCATCTGCTTTTAAAGCTGGAAAAGAATTAAAAGAAGCAGTGAAATAATTATACATAATTAAAGGAGATTGATATTCATATAAGCCCTTTTTTTAATAGCCTTGTTGGGATATCGCCAGCATTTTGGAAAAAATCCATACTAAGAAAAAACTAGCTCCTACAAGAGAGGCTAGTTTACGTAAAATTCGTTAACGGTAGTCAATGTATCTATAAGTCTACAGTTATTCGTTTCTGAAATCATATGTATCCTCAGGAACATTTAACATATGTCCGTTAATGATTACTGTATCATTGTCTTTCCATACAATCTTTGCCGTGTCTTCTCGGTAATTCCAATACACATTCTTTGTCTTAAAATATTCACGATGATTAAATACTAACTCTCCCCTAACAGCAAAACTTGTTGTTGCTCCGCCATTTGTTACATAAGCTTTAAATGTATATGTTCCGTCAGGAGATTGTTTTTCAGCAATCTTTTCACCTGTAGGTAGTCGATCCATACTGAAGAATGCCCAATAAACTCCGTATACGAATAAACCAGCTATACAAAATAATATAATTAACACTTTTTGTTTGGTTTTCTTAATTTCTTTCTCTGTAAAATTCATGTTTTAACTCCTATTAATGATTTTTATAGCAAACCACTTCTGTTTGGAGGTAAGGTCAATCTTTATTTTGTTTTTCTAACAGTTGAATAACTCTATCTAATTTTTGCTCAACTTGATTTTGTTTCTTTTGATTACTGTTACGCTGAATTATACGTATAATTCCTCCAAATAGTGCACCAATGATTATTGCAATAATGATGCAAGAAATGGTCGTTTCTAAAGGCATTATTTAGAACCCCCTTTTTTCCTTATTGTACCATTTAGAAGAACTAATATGTTTTGTGATTTGATTTGTATATTGTATACAAGTTAAGTTAACATAACGTCCTATTATTGGTAGCAAAGAAAAAGGCGAACCCCTACTTTCAAGAGGAATTCACCTTTTTCTATACCCTATTCATATTTTTATACATTTCTATCATGGTGCGGTTTTCAGGTTCTCCTTTGTTACTAAATGAGCCGAAAAAATGTATAAAATCTTGCATGCTCTTAGCATGGTTTTTTCCGAAATGCTGGCGGTACCCCATCACCATCAAGTTAAAATTTTATAATGCCCCCAAAACGAAAAATTAGAGTCTTTTATAGCAATGAAGTTCATTTTTATCGTTTTGGGGGCAACCTGTGCTGTTAGGTTGATGGATGTGTGGTGCGACCCCATTTATAAATCACTTCAATAACACATGAGAATGGCTATTATTTAGACTACAAGTTTCCTTAGGAGCACATCATTATCAATCTAAGATTTTTTACTATCAATTTAAATTTATGAAAAATATGTATTCATAAAAATTTATTTTTGTTTTAATCATAATTTCTATTGTTTTAGTAAAACATAGAATTGATATAAAAAAGGAGGAATAAAATATGCAATTAGCTACACATGAATTACGTGATTTAAGTGAATTAATTGCTGGTTGTTACAATACAATTAATACGATGAGTACATACATTCAGCAGGCACAAGATCCCGAATTAAAACAATTATTGCAACAACATTTTCCATTACATGTGCAGGATTATAATTTAAAAGTTGAATTCGTACAGAGTCTAAGTGAACCAAATATTGAAAAATTTCAGCCATCTAAGTTAACACCTGTACTATCTTCTTACTTAAGAACACCTGTTGAAGAATTGCCGCCTGTTACTCCGGATGTAAGCGGAGCACCACCTAATGACCGAGCAATTGCAACTGGATACTTATTAAATCAAAAGTCAGCAGCTTTAAATTATGCTGGTTCTGTATTAGAATGCGCAAACCCTAACTTAAGAACATTCTTAGAAAATGCATTCTTAAATAGTGGTAGACATGCATACGATGTATGGCAATATATGGTCAAAAAAGGGTATTATCCATTATCTACAGCTCCAGAATCAGAAGTGCAAACTTTAGCTACTATATATCAACCTGTTAATCAATCTTTTTAACCATACAATTAACTTTGAATGCATGTAATTCACTTTAAAAACTGTTAAGAATCTTGATTTAAAATAAAAAAGAGGAAACGCAATTAGAAACCGCTAGTTTTTTTACTTAGTAATTTTTCATTTCAAATGGTCTGTTAGTGGTCATCATACATGCCCATCAACTTAAGGATTTTATAACACCCCAAAACGAAAAAGTTGTCTGCTTTCTATTGGTTAATGAGGAAAAATGGAAAAACGTTAGTTAAAAAAACGCAAGTCTCTTTTGATTAGGGGTTTGCGTTTTTTATCATATACTTTATTTTTTCTCTTCAGGAGCTAAGTCGATTACAATATCCTTTTTATATAAATCTATTGCCTTCAGTTAACATAACCATCTTATCAGTATTCAACAATGGATAAAATTTACATTCCGGGAGAAGTTGTATTTTCTTAGCTTGATAGCGATGTGATGCTACCCCTAAGTCTTCCATCTTAAAAATAATTAGGATAGGATTTTTTGATAAATACGTGTATTCGATTTGATACGTGAGATATAATAAGCCTTTTGATCTTGTAAATGTTGAAAATCTTTCAAATGAAAATAGCCTAAATCTCGGATAGATAAATCATTCGCTATTACACACAGGGAACCGTAGGTTCGATCATGTTGTTTACCTGGTCCTGTATGAATATGAAGGAATTGTCCACTTAATAAATCATACTCAAGCTGAATCTTCACCCCCGCTGTATGACTACAACCTCCTGTACCCGGATAAACAGATGAAAAAGGATCTGGTAGTTGAAATGCAGTTGAATCTAAAATACGAATACATTTGAAATTAGAAGTATATGGAGAAGAAATCGGCATAGATGAGGCTAATTTTTGGTTTAGTAGTTCAGCTAATATATGTTGTAAAAATTGAACGGCTGCTTTATTAAATCATTGATTTAGTCCTTCAGGACTGATGAGTACTTTTGTTGATGCTTCTAAACGGCTAGATAACTGGGTTAATGAAGTCGTAGTGATATTTTGACTCATCCATACACATAAAGCGATTAAATTTTTTGCATTGTACTTACTAGCTTGCTGCACAAAACCAATATCTCTAGCAAGGTCTCGTAAAATATTTGAAGATAAAAAACGTTGAATCTCTTGAGCAAATAGCTGTAATTCATCAGATACAGAAATAGACATAAAAAAAACGTCATCCTTTCTGTATATTTCTACAAAAAGAATAACGTTCTTCCCGTTTTATAGATACATCTTTGCTTTAAATTAATGATGATGGAATACGGAAACTATTCGAATCGTTAAATTTTTTAGGGGAAAATAGTTAATCATTGATATAATTAAATTTGCAATATATTCAAAGGAGGAACTTAATTTGAAGAAAACATTAATTGTTGGAGCAATATGCATATCGCTCGCTTCTTTAACTGCATGTGGTAATGAAGAATCATCTTCTGAAGCAAGTAAAAATGAGATTGTAATACACATACCTAAAGAAAAATCTAGAAATCTAGAACGTTTTGAAAAATTTTATGAAAATGTAAAAAATAAGAAAAATGATGAGATACAAATTAAAAATTATTTAATTGACGAGGAGGCAAAAGTACCGAGTTTAGACACTGTAACTTATCAAAATGAGAAATTTACTTTTATTCACAAGTACAAAAACGACAATAGAAAGGATATATGTAATAAGTTCGTTACTCCTCAAGAAACACATGGTCTTGCATATATGCTAAGAGATTGCACCCAGTCAGAAGATGGTATTATCCTTCAATATACAGCGAATGATGGTGAGGGATCACACTCCATAAAAAATAAACCTGTTGAATTTATTGAAGTTGAGGGTAATAAAAAATATATATTCGTTAAGGACCTAGAGATTGTAGACTTCTTGAATGCTATTAAATTCACTCACTTCGATACCCCGACAAATCCATCTAACATAAAAGAACCAAATTTTAAAATCAATGTTCATTATTTAAATGGAACTACCCAGACGTATCATTTGTGGATTGACAAAGAAAGATCAAAAGCATTACTTATGGACCCAGAACAAATAAACCATGGACATGAAATCGATAAAATATTTGTAGATAACATAATAAAAGCATTAAAGTGAAAAAGACATATCTTAATGCTCCTCGTTAAGGTGCATTTTTTCGATGGAAACATGAACTCAATTACTACTTAAAAAATTGACCGCTCTCACAGGCGGTTTTCATATACGTTTATCCTTCCAACTCCCCCAGTCATCTCGTCTAATACATTATCTTTCAAGGACAGAAAACATATTGTCAGTATACAACTATTTTTCAATAGTCTAAAACATATTTTTAATCAAATAGATTTCCCCTTTTTTCTTCGTGTGTTAAAGATAAGATTTTGTTCTTTGATCTTCTCTTTTTTTGTAGAATTTTTATATGGGTGTTTTGCCTCCCCCTCGAAAAGGAGAAATACGGGATTCAGCCCATCAACTTAAGGATTCGGTATAGCTTTAAAAATAAAGATTGATTAAAAAATATCCTTCGATCCTTATTTAACAACAAATAAAAAAACTCCATTTTATCAAAAGATTGATTAAAATAGAGTTTTCCTTTATGAATATATAAACAATATTGTGATTATAAACATACAGACTTAGGTATTTGCAAAAAGAACTCCAATTTATTATTCTCATTCTTCTCTAAATAAGAACGATTATTCCTGTTATATCCTTACTCAACTTAAATATCCAAGTCATTTTACAAAATTGCGTTCGTTTTCCAGTTGGAAATTATGTGTTTTTCTTGAATTTACATTTAAATATATAGAATAAACGATTATTTTATATTAAAATGAATATGATATGAAAGATTGCTGATATATTTGCTATTGTAAAAGTAGTATTGATGGAATTATGTTGGTTAAAGAAAAAGACATCTATTAAGATGTCTTTTTCTTTAATGTAATTTACTAAGAATAATGAATCTACTTAACTAATTGTTGTTCAATCTGCTTAATTAAATGTTCAGCGCCTTCAGGACTAAGAACAATTTGCCCATTTGCTAATGATATATTTCTTTCTGAAATATCACCAGTTACTACACAAGAATCGAAAGATTTATATTTTTGTAAAATGATCTTTTCATCTTCTACAAATATTTCTACAGGATCTTTTTCTGCAATTCCTAATGTTGTTCTTAACTCTTTTGGAAGAACAATTCGCCCTAATTCATCTATTTTTCGTGTAACACCTGTTGATTTCATGTTAATACCATCCTTTTATTTTTAATTACTACTCCCCTATGAACAAGCTGATTAAATGTTGTTTTTCTAGTAATCTAACACAAATTCAGTTTTTCTAATAACCAGTCTTACACTTCATCTTTTAGGTCTATACCTACAGCAATTGTTCCAAGGATTACGCCTTTTCCAATAAGGTTTATATCTACAGATATTGCTACCTTTACTGTCTTAATTTCATATGTAACTGTTTCGATGTGTTTTTATGGAACACGGATAAAATTAATTAAACCTGAGGTTTCTACATATCTTTCTGTAATTTTAATTTTATTATCTTTCCAAGAAAACTCCGTATCTGTAACTGTTTTAGGCTTTTTTGTTCCAAATAAGCCTAAAAGCAATAGACCTCCTATATAGTAATATCACAACCTTATCATATAGATAGAAATATTTATAGGGTGATATAACAAGAATGTATAAATAACAAAAGAGAGAACGTATACATTACGTCCTCTCTTTTGTTAAATACGTTCTCCATGGCCAATATAATTATCACCGTATTCGTATGCTGGTGCAGGAGGTCTGCCATGGTCAAGAGTAATCATACCTGCATTTCCGTACACATTTTCATAGCTAGAAATATAATCTGGTCTTTGTGGTACAGGCGGTCTACCATGATCAGCTTGTGATGTATAAGATTCCGTAAAACTACCAATAGTTAAAACGGCAGCAAAACTAACAAATCCCATTAGTACTTTTTTCATTTTAACGCACTTCCCTTCTGAAGTAATTCTTTAGCATCATAAGATATATTAAAATATTGGCTAGCTTTCTCATGATTTCCTTCTTGATAAAGTTTTTTCGCTAAAATTCCAGAGTACTCTTCCATAAATCCATAAAGCTTTTGGGATTCAAAGTAATCTAGGCCATCTACAATCGTTGTTTCTAGATTCTGCTTATAATTTTCATCGTATTGTGCTCGAAGTATTCGTAAATGATGTGTATATTCAACGTCAGCTAATTCAAAGCCTTGAGTCAAAGCCTTGAGTCAAAAATTCTTGCGCTTGTTCAATTTCATTTATTTCAAAATGTTCTCGAGCCAGTAAGAATACAGTTTTATGATATGATTTTTCAGATTTATATACATCCATTAAATGTCGAATTGCAGTTGCGGATATACCTTGTTTTGCATAAAGGAAACCCAAGTTGTACTGAATTAAGGTAATTAGTCGAGTACAGTTATGTTTTTTAGCCATATCTAAGCACTTAACAAAAAGCTCTTCTCCTTGTTCAAACTGACTTAAAGTGACACTTGCCAATCCCAGGATTGTATCGCATTCAATTTGATTCACTACATAATCTTCATGCTTTTTGTATATGTCTTTTGCTTTCATGACATGCTTAATTGTTAATAAAGGTTGTTGAAGATGGTAATATAGTTCACCAAGTTTATAATTAAATTCAGCTTTTTCAATGTCATTAGGAATATACTCTAAAAGTCGTTCAGCTTCTTCAAATTGCTCCATAGCCTCCATATAGTTAGCAATCATGGTGTTATGCACAGCTTTATAGAAATGGTAGTAGTATTTTAAATACTCATCAATTGTTTTTGTTGTAAGTTTTTCAACTGCATCAAAAAATGAAAAAGATTAGTAAAGTTTTAAGTGTTGCAGGATTATCTCTTGCTATATTAGGAGAAGGAACAATTGCAAGTGCAGCTGAGGGTAACACAGCTGATTCTACTGTAAAAAAAGGTAATGTATTAGATTTATCAGATCAATCGAATGTACAAATGAGTGAGGTACTAACGTTTGGTGAGCTTGTTAATCAAATTGCTGCAGATACCAATAAACCTAGAGAAGAAATTTCTCAGCAACTCATAGCTCAGGGGAAATCTCGTGGACAATCATCTGCTACAACACTTGCCGGTACGTACCGAACACTAACAACCAATTTTTCAGTAACACCTTTCTATAGCCCTTCATTAAGGTTTTATTGTGAAACAAATGAATGGAGTGGAAGCTTCAGGGGTATTAAGGAAATAAAACATATTAATATGAATAGAGACGCAAATGGTCTTTCTAAAACGTTCAGTGGTACAGTTCAAGCGAATTTAGAGGATCCTAACAGAATTTTCTATATTGTTAATGGTGATTTTCATAATAATGGAACAACTACTTTTAATGGCAATGTATCCATTACTGTAGGGAAGACAGGAAGTGTAGGTTTTAGTGCATCTTATGCGACGAGCCACTATAAGTATATTTATAAAGAAGGATATGTATATTTTTAAAGTTGATAAATTTTTAAATGATCGATTACTTCTTAATTACATGTTAAGTTCATTATACATGCTAATTTAATGGAGGTGATCTCTCTGCAACCTAAATATATTCTGTTCATTCAAATTCTAATAGGAATACTAATAATCATGGCACCAATTATTATTACTGGTGAATTATATGATGTTTCAAAGACTATGGGTGATTTGCTAGTTGCTGAATTAATTATAAGAACACTTTCTTTCATAATAGGACTTGTAGTTATTAGTAAAGCGTTTGAAAAGTATTCTCAATAGGTATTAGTATGTTGTTTTCTACCAATTTATAAGAAAAGGGTTATTCATATTGAGTAGCCCTTTTTACTATTTTCACAAATATAAGTACATCCACTAATGAATGTACTCACTTCCAAAATTTCCACCAGGCTTTCTTTTTTGCTGCTGCTATTTCTTCCTGGGCTGATACGATAGTACGTTTAGCTTCTTGAATCTCTCTAACCATCTTCATAAGATTATCATCCCTTAGTTCTAACCTCTTTTCTATCCTTTTTTCTCGTTCTTTCCGATCTTTCATATCTTCTCTTATTAATTTATTTCTTTCTATAATATCCTCTTCGATTAATTTATTTTTCTGATCTATACGATCACCTAGTCTCTTTTCCATCTCTAATAAGCTTGCTTGCTGCACCTTATTAATTTCTTCAATCATAGCGCTACGCCACCTCCTATAAGGAAAATTCCTTATCAAAGCTCCAATACCTCTTAATATTCATCGACGAAGCTCGCACAGTTTTTGCTATATTTCGTCGGAATAAAGGAAATTGAAAATAAATAAAAATTCTTTAGATTTTTACTTAAAATATAAGATCAGGATGAGTATAATCCGAAACATGCAGTAAAAAAAGAGGGTATATTATGAAAAAGAAAAAGAAAAAAGCACATAAAAGAAAGAACAAATCTAGCTTAAAGATTCGTTTTTGGGGTTTTGAACTCTTCTTCAAACATATTTCTTAATTAAATATTTATATTTAATTTTTATTTGTAAAACCTCTTCATAAAAGAACATAGGTTCGTGTATAATAAAGACGAACCTATGTTCTTATTATATTTAAGGAGGAATAACAGTGTATGACTATTCTATCTTACCGAATAGAATCATCTTATGTGTTGATTTACGTAGCTTTTACGCTTCAGTAAGTTGCATCAAAATGGGGTTAGATCCTATGTATACAAAATTGGCAGTAGTCGGTGATGTAAATAGAAATGGTTCAATCGTTCTAGCTGCCACTCCACCATTACAAGCATTGGGTGTAAAGAAGATGGCCAGATTATACGAGATTCCTTGCAGAAAAGACATTCTTGTTGTAAATCCGATTATGGGAACATACATTAAATGCTCTAATTACATAACAAAATTAGCTTTACAGTACGTTCCTATTGAGGATTTTCACCAATATTCTATCGACGAGTTCTTCATGGATATTACAGATAGCATTCATTTATTTGCTAACGATCCCTATGAGTTTTCGTTGAAATTTAAACGTGAAATATATGCGAAAACACGAATCGAGTGCACAATAGGAATTGGTCCTAACCCTTTAATGAGCAAAGTAGCTTTAGATATTGAAGCAAAGAAGAATCAAAACGGTATTGCCTATTGGAAATATGAAGATGTCCCAACAAAATTATGGAGCATACGACCGCTCAATAAATTTTGGGGCATTTCGTACAAAACGGAAGAAAAGTTGAATCGAAAAGGAATACATTCTATAGGAGATTTAGCCAATTATCCTCTTAAATACTTAAAACAGAGCTTCGGTAAGATTGGAGAAGAATTACACTTACATAGCTACGGAATTGACTTTAGTCGCATTTCAGAAAAATATGTTCCTGCCACAACTTCTGTTGGGAAAAGCCAAATACTCATGCGCGATTACACAATAGAAGAATTTCCGATTATTCTACTGGAACATATTGAAGAAGTTTGTTATCGGCTTAGAAGACAAAATAAACTTGCTCAAACCGTTCATTTTTCAGTCGGTTATAGCAAAAGTTATACAGGCGACATTAGAAAAACACATACTTTAGGCCGCCCAACAAATTTAACAATGGATATTTATCATATCTGTACATACTTTTTACATCAACAATATACAGGCGAACCCATTCGCAGCATAAACATCTCTCTAACGAACCTAATCCACGAAGGAGAGGAACAAATTTCTCTTTTTGATAACATAACGCAGCGAGAACAAGAAGTGAAGTTAACGAAAGTAATGGATGAAATACGCACTAAGTTTGGGAAAAACAGTATTTTACGTGGGATTTCCTACACGAATAGCGCTACAGCTAGATATAGAAACACTCTAATAGGAGGACATAAATCATGAATAACGCTAATATGCCAAAAGGAAGAGGAATGGTAAAATGGCAACCGTTCGCCAGTATGCCAGAGCAGTTTGTTGGTATTCGTGAAATCATCAAGGAGAAAAGCAAAGTAACTCGGCCGATCTTAACAGATGAAGAAAAAGAACTAATTGAGAACATGTTATTATGTTCCTTATTATCTGAAGAAGAAATACTAATTACATATTATGAAGATGGTTATGTGCTCTCTAGCTATATGACTGTTGTTGATATTGATCCACCAAATAGCACTGTTATATGTACGGATGCTTTTGATAACAAGATGAAACTACAATTTTCTAATATAATAGATGTAAAATAGAAAGCATGTAAGCGAACATGTTAGATTCTTATAAAGGGGGTTATAAAATGCAAGGGAATCAGATAAGAAAGAATACAGCAGGAGTAGTTATTCATAATGATATTAATAGCTATCCCTTTCTAAATATACCTATGATTATTAATGAGAAAGACGGAGTGATTTACGAGGTGTTAAGCGCCGGTTTTCAAGCGAATGATGCAGTAGCAATGATAACTACGGATGGTTTTGCTACAACTAGAGTAAATGCACCGATTGTAACAGTAAAAAACAATGATGGTAGTCTTCAAATATATCGCTTACCGTTAGAACTGGAATATTGGGTGCTTTCTTGTATGCATGCTGCTTCAGAAGGTAAAAACCCATTTCCCTGTAAAGTCGCTTTTGGAATTATAGACACAAAATTTTTTGCGGAATTCAAATAAAAAGATCTGCTTATTCAGCAGACCCCACCAATTATAGCTTTCCCCCTTTTTGATTGTCTTCGATGTTATTAACAAAACTTAGGGAAGGTATGTACGGCCCCCAAAGAATCGTAATGTACATGCAAGTCGATTTAGGTTTTCCTTAATAAAGAGGTACAGCCAAGATACATGCAAAAATAGGTCATAGGTATCTCGGCTGTACCCCAATAAATAGTTATCAACTAAATATTCTAAAGATAAATAGGAAATATAAGTTAATAACTTGTAAAATGTAAGGGAATAACTACATATAAACGATTCGAAAGACGTTGCAAACCATTGGCAGCGTCTTTCCTATTTTTAGGAAAGGCTGATTTTATAACATATGATTAAAAAAACAGTCACCTAAAATAAACATATTAATACTATAAGGGGTCTCGCCACATGCCCATCAAGCTAAGCTTATATAAGGTTAATTTCATGTGAAATTTTTTCTTTTTTCTAAAGATCTAATGTAAGTCTTTAAAGATTTGCATACCAAATAAACTCTATCGGGTTTCAATTTTTTTAAATTATGCTACATGATTGTAAGACATAGAAAAGTTATATACGACGCCTAAGATATCAAAGACTGTTTTCTTCTCATACCTATGGTCGTCCGTTTTTCTGTAAAAGATTAAACAGTCGAGACAGTATCTTTGTTAATTCTGGGGCGTCTTTTTGTAGAGATTGATAAATAAGTGGAAAATAAGAATAATTCATTTGTAGTAACCGTTACGCCTATTACTGACAACTTAGGTTTAAACAAAGACAAGAAATTACAGGCGCCAGAGAAAAAGAAGTTTAAAAACCAAGAAGCAATCATTAAAGTTCCTAATGAATCAAAAGTAGAACTTGAAGCGCTAATGAAAATTACCAAAAAGAAATTTGCTCATGAAATAATTGATCTACTTATAAATAATTATGTAGAAAAAGAATTAACTGCAGAGCAGAAAATGAAATTTAAATTACTGACAGAAATATAAAAAGAAGTATCCCTGGTTCTAATTAGGGGTACTTTTTTTATGTTGAAAATCTAATAAGGTGTACCGCCAGTATTTTGGAAAACCCCCACGCTAAGAGCATGCAAGATTTTATACAATTTTTTCGGATAATCCAGTAACAAACGAGAACCCGAAAACCGTACCATGATAGGAATGTATAAAAAGATGAATAGGTTTATAGAAAAAGAAAAAGGCGAATTCCTTTTGAAAGTAGGGATTCGCCTTTTTCTTGCTACCGATAATGTTACGTTATATTAACTAAATGCAAATACCATACACATCCAAAAATCATAACAAATCGATTCTCCGAAATGGTACAATTAGGAAAAGAGGGAAAGGATATGTATGATTACAAATTCGTGAAAGTCGAAGTTAATAACTGGAAAGGAGAACCTAAAGAAGATTATAAGCGTATTATTGCCGAACATGCTGAAGACGGTTGGAAATTTGTTCAAATCTTTGCACCATCAATCGCAGGATACGCACAATATTTTGATATTATCTTCGAACGAATCAAATAATTCCTTTCGAGAACGAGAGGGATTTGCTTTGAATAACATACAAAAAGAACTGAAATATTTTGGAATCTAATTGTTCTCAATTTAACTTATAAGACAAATAAGCTAATATTAATAAACTTCCAATAAAGAGAATTATGGTGCGACAAGAAGTCGCATTCCCACAGGGTAGCTTCTGCTACTAGATTAGATGCAAAGTCTATC
>NZ_JASNGE010000022.1:0-77232 GCF_030164735.1 Bacillus sp. RB3 | reverse complement strand
GTACAATACCGGGCTCATACCCTAGAGGCTGCCTAATGAAACGACCTGTCTAACTTTCGGGGGTCACTTCAGCACCCTGAACGGCTTTTCTTATTAAGTTAAATCACGTTTTAAAAACACAGTATATGAAATACATAAAAATACGAACAAATAAAGTAACAACATACATGATGCAAACGGGAATGTTACTCCATCAATAAAACTTCCATTCTTTGAAATACTATATAAATCTGTGTTTGCTGGCAATAAATATTTCGCCCAGTTATATCTAGTGGCTGCTAATAGCGCAATATTGCCTGATAAAGCAAGGAATAGTGAAATACCAATTGCACCTCCACTAGATCTCGTTAACACAGAAATCATAAATGCAAACGATGCGTACACAACCGTTGGTAACCACGATAAAACATAATATTTACTTGCTTCTACAAAAATGTTTTGTTTTATTATATTTCCATCTTGGAAAATAAACTCACTCCATGCAGGCTGTTGGAATTTATAAATAACAAGTCCACATAAAGCGGAGAAGATCATATTAAATATAAATAATAAAGCTGCAAATATAACAATTGCTAAAAATTTTGCTGTTAAAATTTTAAAGCGACTCGCTGGTCGTATCGTTAAAAATTTATATGTTCCCCAGCTATATTCATTCGCAAAAATTGTACTTGCATACACGAGGATAAATGGGAGCAAAATTGGAAATACGATAAAACCTGTATCTCTCATGAAAGAAAGTGGAGAACTGCTTGCCGGTGCTGTATCCGTATCTAAATGCTTCATCTTAAGCTGGTATTCTTTTACAAGCTCATCCCCTGATTTTTCTGCTAAAATAGCTTCTTTTTTCATGCCAAGCTTTTTCTCAATTTCTACAGTTCGTTCTGTATAATCTACTTTCCATCCTTTTGTTTCCGGTTCAAAATACTTTACCGTAACCCATCCTAATCCGATTATTAATACTGCAATAACTGCAAATGGAATAATCGTTCGCTTCCGCTTAAATATTTTATACAGTTCGTTATATACTAAATTAAACAATATCTTTTCCCCCTGTTAATTCTAAAAATTGCTCTTCTAACGTTTTTCTTTCTTCATATACACGATACACTTGAATATTTTTCTCAAGCAATGTACGAATAACATTTGGGATTTCTTCATCTTTTACATTAATAAGTAATTCATTATCTTTTACTAAAACATCATGCCCTAATATTTCTGCTGCTTTATTCGCATCATCTACACGTATACGGATCGTCTCCATCTCTTCGCTTTGGCTATGCTGAATATTTTGCGTAGCCACATATTCCCCGTGCTGAATAATGATAACTCTGTCACACATTAATTCAACTTCTGAAAGTAAGTGACTTGATACAAGTACAGCTTTTCCTTGTTCATGTGCAATTTTTTTTATGTACATTCTCATTTCATGTATTCCACTAGGGTCTAATCCATTTGTCGGTTCATCTAGTATCAACACGTCTGGATCGTGAATAAGTGCCTGAGCGATTCCTAAACGTTGTCTCATGCCGAGTGAATACGCTTTTACTTTGCGATCAATTACTTGTCCCATCCCTAACAATTTCACTACTTCATCGATGCGTTCTTCGGTCACATTACCATTCATTCGTCCGAAATATGTTAAATTTTCATAGCCGCTCAAAAAAGGATAAAATTCAGGTGTCTCAATTACCGCTCCAATTTTCGCAGCTGTTTTTTCGAATTGCTGTTTCACAGATTGACCATCAATCCATACTTCACCTTCTGTCATACGGATCATACCAACCATCATTCTCATTAAAGTCGTTTTTCCAGCACCGTTTGGTCCGAGTAAACCGACAACCTCGCCTTTTTTCACTTCAAAACTAATATTTTGTACAAGTGTCTTTGATCCGATTTGCTTCGTTAACCGATCGACTTTTACAATTGATTGTTCATTTGTCATTCTATACAACCTTTCCTTCCCATTCTTTGTCAGGTCTTTTCACTGTAACATGATTATTTTTATGTGTAAAATAGAAAAAAGCATGATTTCTCATGCCCTTTCTTTAAACCGCAACGAATTTCCATCTTTTAAATTTCGAACAAATCGATAACATTGCATCATCGATATTAAAACGACAGTCATCATAATTACACTAATAATTACAACTGCATATATTGTAATTGGCGCACTATTTATTCCTTGTATCCCTGCGACTTTCATAAAGATAACCGTGAATAATTTCAAAAATAGCATCCCATTAATTAATCCAAAAACAAATGCTGCTCCATAAATGAATAATTGCTCCTGACATAATACACATAGTACCTCTTTTCTTTTCATATTTTCTTCTACATAAGATATAAACTCCTCCCTCCTCACATGCAAAAGGGAGTACATCATTTTATATGTAGTAAAAATACATATGAAAATTAGTACAATAAAAAGTGTGTAAAAGTACATTTGAAATACAAATGCATTCCCTACTTTCAAAATAGCTCCTTCATTAAATTGTAACGATATCATAAAAAACAAAATCATAGTACTCATAGCAATCCACATAAATTGCTTCATCCTTTTGGTAGCAAATGTTATAATATTTTTTCTCGCTAACCGACATAAAGACATAAAATTCTTCCCCTACCTTATTACATACGCATTCTATACTACTAGTGTATAAAAATATGACATTTTAAACATCGCACTACAATCGGAATTTCTTCTAAGTCTTTAGTCCTAGAAAACGAAATGATAAAAAATCACATTTAGAATATAATTGTAAAAAGGAGGAGGTTGCATGCGTATAAAATTACTATCAATCTTGTGTTTATTATTACTCACAAGTTGTAGCCAAATAAAAAACAATGAAGTTGCCATTGTTGAGCCATACAAATTAACAAAAGAGCAAGCTTCTATTTTACAAATGACTCCTTTTCAAGAAGGAAATAGCATATTTTATAACGTTACGCTTAAAAATGATAAAGATGAAATAAATGCTACAATTGATTATTATAACAATGGTAAGAAAACAAAAGAAATTGCTAATATAGCTACCTCACATTTTTCAAAAAAGAAAGTAAAGCTTTCTTTTTTACCACCACATTTCCAATTTGATAAAGATATACAAGAAAAAAGGCAGTGGTATCTGAATATTGAAGGTGGTTCAACACTTGTTCCTGAAGAAGCGCCACCAAGCGTAAATAGCTCTGCAACTACTACAATCCAATCTATAAAAAATTTAAAATACAATCAAAAAACAACTTTAGCTGCTGTAATCCAAACCAGTAAAGAAACTGTAAGCGTCCCTACAATTGACGAAGAAAAGGGTATTGATTTACTCTTAAAAGAAAATGAACACGTTTATCTATTTAGTATCGAGCTAAAAAAAGAACAATAAAGCGGAAATGCAACTTAAGTTGCATTTCCGCTTTATTGTTTAATAAGGTGTACTTTTATGGATTTGAATCAAATCCATTTTCTGTTACTACTATTACTCATCTTCTACTTCTATTCTTTTCTTCTCTCTTGCAATTTTTAAAAACTCTAGCAGCTCTGGATTACTATTCATTTTTTTGTAAGCCACTGACATTTCTGCAACGAAATTAGAATCATATAACTCTTTATATACAACTTCTGTTTTATATAACTTATTTGCCGACACGGGTATTACTGTAATTCCAATCCCTGCTGCTACAAGCCCCATAACTGTTTGATACTCTGTTGCTTCTTGTACAATACGTGGACTAAATCCAACTTCTCTACAAAGAGATAAAATTGTATCATACAAAGCTGGCCATACTGGTCTCGTAATAAATACAAACGGCTCATCTCGTAAATCTTCTATATGTATTTCATCTTTCTCTGCAAGTGGATGTGCCTTTGGTAAACACAAAGTGCAAGATAACCTTTGAATTGGCTCTAATTCTAATAATTGCGTTGGAATTGGTGGACGTAAAAAGCCAATATCGATACGGTTATCATGAAGTGCATGAACTTGATCTGGTGTTGACAATTCATGTAATGCAACAGACACTCTCGGAAATTTCTTTCTATATTCCCTAACAATTGATGGTAAAATATCATATATCGCCGCACCTACAAAACCAATTGAAAGTGATCCTACTTCTCCCCTTTGTGCACTTTGTGCAACTTCTACTGCTTTTTCAATTTGTTCAAACGCCTTTTTTACTTCTTTTAAAAACATTTCTCCTGCTTCTGTTAGTTCAACCTTTCTTTTCGTTCTTGAAAATAATGTAACTCCCATTTCTTTTTCTAATTGCTGTATTTGTTGACTAAGTGGTGGTTGTGTCATTTGTAAACGAGCAGCCGCCCGTCCAAAGTGTAACTCTTCTGCCACAACAACAAAATATTGCAAATGCCGTAATTCCATTTTTGGACACCCTTTTCACTTTCGATTAATATGTCTTATATATTAATAACATATAATTTATATATTAGACAAATATTTTGAATGAACGTATAGTAGAAATTGTTAATTCTTTTTTACAATTTTTATGTAACAAAAGAAAGAGGTGGTTACTGTATGAAATGGTGGAAGTTAAGCGGACAAATTTTATTACTATTTTGTTTCGCTTGGACAGGTGAATGGATTGCAAAACAGGCACACCTCCCAGTTCCAGGAAGTATAATCGGTATTTTCTTATTATTAATTTCATTAAAATTTAACCTAGTTAAAAAAGAATGGATACAGGACGGAGCAGATTTTTTATTAAAAGAACTTATTTTATTTTTCATCCCTTCTGCAGTCGCTGTCATACGTTACAGAGATACACTAACACAATATGGAATCGATCTCATTTTAATTATTATGATTAGCACTCTTTGCGTTACCTTAGTTACAGGACTTTTAACAGAATTGCTACTAAAGCGGAAAGGATCAACGCAATGATCGGATTTCTTTGTTTACTATTAACACTATTCACATATTGGCTATCAAAAAAAATGTATCAACGCTGGAATTGGAGTCTACTTTCTCCTCTTCTCGTCTGTCCCATTATTTTAATTGCTTTATTGCTCGGATTAGATACACCTTATGAAACATATGAATCTGGTGGTCATTGGTTAACTGAATTATTAAAACCCGCAACAGTTGCTTTTGCATGGCCAATCTATAAATACTTTGATTTATTAAAGAAACATGGAATGGCTATCTTACTTAATGTCATTGTCGGTTCGTTTTTATCAGTCATTACTTCAGCACTACTAGCAAATTATTTTCAAATTGATTCATCACTAGAACATAGTTTAGCGCCACATATCGTAACAACACCAATCGCAATGGCTATTTCAGAAATGATTGGTGGCATGTCACAATTAACTGCTGTATTTGTCGTTTTAACTGCCTTAACAGGAGCATTGCTCGGTCCTTCTCTCATACGTATTTGCCGTATTAAAACAGCAATCGCAAAAGGTATTATGTTAGGAACAAGCGCAAATGGAACCGGTACATCAAAAGCATTCGAAATCGGTCCTGTGGAAGGAACAATTGCAAGTTTATCTATGCTTTTAACAGCAGGCGCTAGTTTAGTTATCGTTCCGCTTTTCTTGTCTTGGATACATTAAAGAAGCAAGTATTTACATACTTGCTTCTTTATCTATATATTGGCACAGCAATTCATAATCCTCTGGAAAAGCTAAACACAATTGTTCAACTTCATGTATCCCTTTCCAAGCAATTTCATGTATTAACTCATCAGGATCTTGGATTTTCATATTACCGCCTATTTGTTTAACAAAATAATAATGGACATACACTGGAACACCGTATGTAATACCCTCTTTTTCATATATTTTATTTACAACTTCCACATTGTAACCTGTTTCTTCCCAAACTTCCCTAATACAACATTCTTCTAGTGTCTCTCCCTTTTCAAGTCCTCCACTTGGGACAGACCACCTTTTTTCTTCTCCCTCTTTGCCCTGCAGTACCATTAAAACTTCCTTTTTTTCATTTACACATACCGCTGCACTACCTATCCATCTCTCCATAAACATCCCTCCCCTACTAAAATTCGCCCTCTTTTTTATTTTCCCCTTGAAAAAAAGAGGAAAAAAATAAAACAATGACGAAAGATTACATCAACTTCATAGGCAATCCCTTCTTAGAAATTAAAACTGGAAGGATGAAAATATGATTTCTAATTATGTTGTGGAATGTGTCTTTTGTGAAGAAAATCGAAAGCCTCGCCAAGCTATTGTCACAGTTCCCGCCACTACTCAGCTACTAGCCATTGAAAAAGTGCGTGCGGAATGCAAACGTCGCTTCGGAAAAACTGTATTATTACAAACAGAAATTAAAGAAAAAATTGTTTTTGAACAAAAAGAAAGCTGACCATCAATTGGTCAGCTTTCTTATCCGATCATATTTTCACATGAAGATTAGGGGCATCCTCTTTAAGGATCGGGATTTTCCCATTATGTACGTTCCATAATGGTCATCGAACAATATATTTCTATACAATTAACTATTGAATAGAATAGGGCAAAACTTGTTCGCATTTTTAGAAAAGGGATAGGGATATAATTCAAGTAGTACTTCGAATACTCGAACTTTACACTCATAATATTAAAACAAATCCTTTTATATGGGAAATATGAATTACCTACATAATTCATTCGTAAAATATATTAATAGTTTGCTATATTAATTTTATCCCGCTATTTGTAAGCAGTAACCCCCTACTTATTATAATTTCACCTTATTCCATCAATAGCATACATCCAGCTAAAACCGGTGTCATAATCATCGAAAACCTCAAAAGCATTCGCGGTGCATAATTTGTAAACTTCGCGCCAATATATGCCCCTAACATGGTCCCAATTAATACTTGCAATAACAATATATAATCTAAATATCCTTCCGAACTATATCCTAGCCCACCTCCAATTGCAATCGGTAATATAACAAGCATCGTTGTCCCTACAGATTGCTGAATCGTTAGTCTCAATAGAACCATTAATCCAAGCTGAATAAACGGTGCAGAACCAATCCCAAATGAACCAGCCATCATTCCAGTAACTAATCCAAGGCATATACATTTCAACAAGTAGTTCATGGAAAACTCTTTATGCTTATATAAAGATGACTGTTCTTTGTTTTGGAACATAATTAATTTAATAAACATAAAAATTGCCGATAAAAATAACATCCCAGCTGTAAACCAATGAAGAAGATGTGCTGGTATAAGTGAACCAAATTTAGAACCAATATAAGAGCCAATTGCGCCAAATCCTCCAACAATCCCGCCTATAATAAATGCAACATTGCCTTCACGGTAATGACTGACAACACCTGATAATGTCGTAAATGCCATTGCAGTTAAAGATGTTGCAAGAGCAACATGAATAGGAATATGAAATACTAAAGTGAGTATCGCGATAATAAACCCAGCTCCTCCAGCTCCAACAAATCCTAATAAAATACCCATTACTAACATTGTTATAATAATTGCCACAGACTTTCCCTCCAGTAACACAATTATCCATCATATTTATCCTTACATACAAATAAAAAGCATCCTAGACGGATGCTTTTTATTTCAAAAATATGTACTTAATCTTGATTAATCAAAATAACCGCTGGACCAGCGACCACTACTCCAGCTACTTCTATTTTTTCAAATTCCTTTACTGTAATAGATATAACTCCTTCTCTTTCCATCAATTCTTTACTCAGGACATCAGTCGGGATTGCTTTCACCGTCTTACCTCCTTTTCATTTATACAATATGATAAAGTAAAACTTTAATGAGTGGGGTTTTTGTCCGTACTTATTAATTATTACCCCTCACCAATCGGACTAATAATCACCCAATGCATCTATATATATGCATCACCTCCGCTTTCATTCCTTATTCCACTCAAAAACCTCCTCCCCCTTCCGTGACATATTGAAAAATAAAAAAGAAGCTATAACATATAGCTTCCCTCTACGTTTCTTTAATCTTTATGCACCGTATATTCCATGACTTTTCCAACTCTATCAAATTGGAAAACAAGCTGTTCGCTATCTATTGGAATAAAGCCACGTTCAGTCCCAAGATAATACAAAGTGGTAACTCCTTCTTCCCCACTTCTCGTTTCCGTTGGAGCTCCTAACAATTGTATAATTTCTTCATTTGATTTCCCTATTAATTTATATTTTTGTAATAGATCATCTACCATATATACCCGCTTATCTGCATGATTTAACCATCTATTTTGATTAAACTTTGATGTATATTCATTTACACTTAGTTGTACAGTGCACACTATTAATGGTATGAGTGCTACTATTAAACCCCCCAACATTTGCTTGTTTTCTTCATTACGATTTTTAGAAACATATAAAATAGCCCTTTGAATCATGACTAATAAAACAAATGGTATGAATACTACAAAAATGCTCCTTACACTTAAGGGTATATGGACCATATCAATGACGAATATAAATAGAATGTACATTACTATATACAAACAAAAATAGACATACAAAATGCCACGTAGCATAGCGTTCAGAAAGATCTCCCCTTTTAACTCACTATATAAATCATCCGGCTAATCATTTCTCGAATCTGTTCTAATTCTTGCACTGTATATACTACTTTCCCTGCTAAGATTTCATTTCTGAAGAACGTTACAATTTGCTCCCGATTTTTTAATCTAGGTGTTTCCTCACTAGAAAGATCTATTATTTCTTTTCCATTTTCATTATAAAAATATACAACTGGTTTTACCTTTTCTTTTATACTATTAGCCTGCATTTCTTTCAAACAATTGTATAAAATTTGAGATAGTTTCTTCGCCTTATATACTGGATTTCCTTCATTTTTCACTTGTATAGTTGACGAATCTTTACCTACTATATATTCAAATGTCTCTTCTTTTTCAACTTCTTGTTGATACTTACCCATTTCATCAATCATAAATGAATATATACCAGCATTTTCTTTCGTTAAACCATGAATTAATTTCTCTTCCCATTCTTTCGTCTCAAGTAGATAAATACCAGTTTTGCACAAGATGAGATGATGGATTCGATTATCGTTTATTTCACTATTATTTTTAATAAAAACATTCGGCATGATTTGAATTTCAGCATCTAATATGATGCCTTGCTCTATGAATCCTCGCTTCATATAATGTAATGTTTCGTACGTATTCATTTCAGCACCGTTTTTAGTATATTCTCGTAAATTTGCAATTAATTTTTGAAACATATGTATTTCGTTATTATGTTTATTTTGTATTTCACTACGTTCTTTACTATGCTGCATAGCTAATTGATTTTTCATCATACGCATATTTTCAATTTCTCTATTTGCACTTACTTGTAAATCATTGTATTTTTTCTGTTCCATATTTTTTAAATTATTTTGTTGTTCTTTATGCTCTATCACTGTAGCTGCAATTTCATTTTTATACGTTTCAATCGCTTGTTTCTTTTCAAATTCTACTTGCTGACTCTCTGATTCTAACTGTTTATTTTTATAAAACAGCACAAATGCTACAGCTAATAATATTAAAATCGCACCTATTAGCACATAATTCATATTTTTACTCCTTTATTTCATTTTCGATTATTTTTTATAAATATATCTACTATAGTATACTATGGTTTCGATATAGACTTTGTAAAAGTTGTATATTTTTAATAAAAGGCACCTCTGACAGGGCACCTTTTATTTTCACTCTATTGTACACCATACTGAATATAACTCGGATCGTAGTATATCCATTGATTTGTCCCTAAGCAAAGCCATCCATCTTGCTTACTCCACACTCGATACGATTCACCCTGATGTAACTGTCTTATAACATTTCCATTTAATGATGGAGCATCACGCAAATTTACATTATCACCAGTAATAGTCGCCACATAATGTTTATACTGAATATAACTCGGATCATTATATACCCACTGATTTGTCCCTAAACAAAGCCATCCATCTTGTTCTCCCCAAACTTCATATGTTTCGCCACGATTCAATTGGCGAATTACACTAGACTGTAAAGATGGTCCACTTCTCAAATTCACATTATCTCCATTAATTATAGCAACCCCGTACACTGGAGTTGCATTATTAGGCGGGGAAACATTACCTCCACCACTTGCTCCATTCCCTTTTAAAGCTTCTAATGAAACTGCAGCTGATACATCACAATTTCCTACGCCTGAAATTTGTCCAGAATCTGTGTACTGCCACGCTGTCCACGCTGTCCATCCACCAGCATCAGCAGGCGGTGTACTCGAGTATTTAGCAATCCAAAGCGGTATATCACTTAATCCGCTAATTCCGAACTCATTAATATACCAAACTCCTGTATATAACATTACATCTTTTCCAGTAGCCTGTTTCACATAATTTATGAAGCTTCTTGCCCAATTCGATATAGCGTTACCAGTTAAATTACTGTTGCTCCGATCTGTTGGTGATTCTAAATCCAGAACTGGCATTAAGTCTGTCTGGTTATTTTGTAATATACCCACAAAATATTTCGCCTCTGAAATTGCATCATTTTGTTCTGGGCGTGCAAAATGGTATGCACCAATTAATACATTCGCATTTCGTGCTGCTTGTACATTCTTAGTAAAAGTAGGATCAATGTAGTTTACACCTTCTGTCGCTTTTGCATACGCTGCTGGAATTCCAGATGCCTTCACTGCATTCCAATCAATATTCCCTTCCCAATGAGACACATCAATAAACGTAACATTTGAACTTGATCTGTTTTGCATATAAAATCTCCTATCAATTTTTTTACTTCGTATACATACAATATGTACAAGTTTCATAAGAGGACACAACATTTATGCTATAGAAACAAAGAGTAAACATATGTTGTATACAAAATAAAAAAGACCTTGTATTACAAGGCCTTTTGCAAACTCACTTTATTTTGTAGCAAGTACATATTATAATACAAACCTTGCTCACTTAGTAATTCTTGATGTGTTCCTCTTTCTACTATCTCTCCATCATGCATCACAAAAATTTGATCTGAATCTTGAATTGTAGATAACCTATGCGCAATGGCTATCGTCGTTCTACCTTTTCGCATTTGTTGCAACGCTGTTTGAATAGCCTCTTCTGTTTCTGTATCGATATTAGCTGTTGCTTCATCTAATACTAATACTTTCGGATTCGTTGCTATCGTTCTAGCAAAAGCAATTAATTGTCGTTGACCGCTTGAAAATGCTGCACCTCTTTCTACTACTTCTGTTTCATACTGTTTTGGTAACTTTTCAATAAACGTATTTGCTTGCACAAATCGAGCAGCTTCTTTTACTTCTTCATCCGTAATTTCTTCATTATACATACGAATATTTTGCTTTACATTTCCAGCAAATAAAAATGCATCTTGCAATACGAGTCCTATTTTCTTTCTAATTTCTCGTTCTTCAAATTTTTCTAAATCTACACCGTCTATTACAATATTTCCTGACTTAATATTATAAAATCGCATTAACAAATTCATAATCGTACTTTTTCCGCTACCAGTATGCCCAACAAAAGCAACCGTTTGCCCTTGTTTCACGTGAAATGATACATTTTTTAAAACGTCACGCTTTCCATCATATGAAAAAGTAACATTTTTAAATTCAATATCCCCATCCACAACTTGAGGATTCTCATTGCCTTTTTGAACCGGTGCTAAATCTTTCTCGTCCATTAAATGAAATACACGTGATGACGAAACAAGTGCCTGTTGGAAAAAGGACAATTTCATCATCATCTCATTTACAGGTTGGAAGAAACGATGTATATAGTTAACAAAAGCATATAAAACTCCTACTTCAACAGGGCTCTTTAAAGCATCAATCCCAAATAAACCTAGTACTAACGCAATAGCTACAATATGCACTAAATCCGTAGCTGGTCGTAAAAGTAATGCGTCTAACTTCAAAGTACGTCGCCCTGCACTATAATGTTTATTATTCACTTCTTCAAACTCTTTTCTCATACGTTTTTCTTGTCTGAACACTTGAACAATATTCATTCCTTGTATGGACTCGTTCAACTTTGCATTTAACACGCTTAGTTGATTACGTACTTCTAAATAAAAAGCTGCACTTTTCCGGCGATATAATACCATAATCGCAAACATTATCGGAATTAATACGAGAGAAAATAGCGCTAATTTTACATCTAATAAAAACATCGCTACTAAAATACCTACTAAAAAGACTACATTTTTCACAAATGTTGATAATACACTAACATAAAAATCTTTAATCGCTTCCGTATCATTTGTTATACGCGATACAAGTGTACCAATCGGCGTACGATCAAAGAAACTTAATGACAGCTTTTGAACATGTTCATATACTTCAACTCGCATATCTTGAACAATCTTAAAAGCAATGTTCTGAAAGTACAATAGATTTAAATACGTAAATAATACTTTTAATAAATGAGCAACTATGTAAATTACAAATAAAGTAACGAGCGCTGATCGTTCAAAATCCCGCGGTACTAGGTGTTCATCGAGGAATTGTTTAATTAAAAAAGGACCCATCATTTCCGTTACTGTCGCACCAACTAAAAAGATAAATGCTAAAGATAGCAACCCTTTATATGGCTTCATATAGGAAAGCAATCTACTTAAATCACTTCGCTTCTTCTCTACCATCATACGCCTCCTTTCTCGACTAAAGCTTCTAATTGCTGGCTTTCATACATTTCCTTATACCAGCCGTTTTCCTTCATTAATTCCTCATGTGTACCTCTTTGTACAATTCTACCTTCATCAACAACAAGAATAAGATTGGCATGCTGAATTGCACTTAATCGGTGTGCAGTAATAATCGTCGTTTTCCCTGCTCTTTCCCTCTTTAAGGCACTTAAAATCGTCTCTTCTGTTTTTGCATCTACTGCTGATAAACAATCATCCAAAATTAAAATTTCAGCATTTGTTAATAAAGCACGAGCAATAGAGATTCGCTGTTTTTGACCACCAGATAACGAAACACCTCTTTCCCCTACTACTGTTTCATATCCTTCTGAAAATTGGAGGATGTCATTATGAATACAAGCAATCTCTGCAGCTTGGGTAATTTCATTATATGTAGCATCCGCCTTTCCAAAGGCAATATTCTCACCAATACTTGCTGAGAATAAAAAATGATCTTGCGGCACGTATGAAATGGCAGAACGGACACCATGAAGTGTTATATCTCGAATATCTCGCTCCCCAATTTTTAATTCACCATTAAAATGATCATACTCACGGATTAAACATTTTAATAAAGTTGTTTTCCCTGCGCCTGTACGTCCTACAACTCCTAGCGTTTCGCCCTTCTTCAAATCAAAGTGAATATCGTTTAAATGTAACAATTCATTTTTCTTATACGAAAATGAATTAACGGCAAACGAAACATTACCGCTCGCTATTGTCTGTACAGCATTTTCGCTATTTACTACATCTGATTTTTGTGAAAGAATTTTTTCTACACGGTCATATGAAGCACGCCCACGCTCCATAATATTGAATAACCATCCAAACGCTAACATTGGCCAAACGAGGGTACCTAAATATGTCGTAAATGTAACGAGATCACCTACTGTTAATTCACCTCTTACAACTAATACCGATCCATAACATACTGCGATTAAAAAAGAAAATCCAACGATAAGAGAGATTGTCGGATCAAATAACGAATCAATACGTGCAACTAACACATTTTTATGTACAACATCTTCTGATTTTCTTCGAAACGCCTGCAAATCTTCTTTCTCTTGTCCAAGCGAGCGAATCACTTTCATTCCACTCATACTCTCTTGCACTTTATCATTGATTTCCGAAAACGATTGCTGTGCTTTATGAAACCTTTTATGTAATAAAGTTCCATAATAATTTGTCGAAATAGCTACAATCGGCATTGGAATTAAACTTAATAATGTTAACTTCCAGCTAATTGTAAAACCCATCGCTACGAGTACACATCCTCCGACAGCTAATGAGTCAACAAGCGTCAAAACACCTGCTCCAGCAGTTTGCTGGATCGCTTGAATATCATTGGTCGCATGTGCCATTAAATCACCTGTTCGATTTGACTGATAGAAAGATGGACTCATCTTTGTAAAATGTTCATATAAATTTTTTCGTAATTGGCGAGCTAATTTTAATGAAGACCCGAAAATCATAATACGCCATATGTAACGTAATATGTACATCGTAATGCCTACAATTACTAATAGTACAACCCATTTTAGTAACTTATCGGTCGTCAATGTTCCATCATTAATTTCATCTACAACGATTCCAATTACTTTTGGTGCTACAAGTTCTAAAAGTGCAACGCCAAACAATAAAATAATTCCAGTTATGTACGCTCGTTTTTCTTGTTTAAAAAACCACGCTAAATTCATAAACACTTTCATTTTTTTCCTCCTCCCTTAAAATGAGCGATGTTTTCAGTTTACCAAAAATACAGAATTTTTAAAAGTTTTAAAAACTATAACTAACAAAAAGAAAGACACTCTTAGCGAGTGTCTTTTAGCGCTTATTTCATTTGTTGCTTGTTCATTGCGCTCATCATTTGATTGATTTTCTTTTGGGAAGGTTTTTGTCCCATTTGCATCATCATCATTTTTAACATTTGTTCGTTAATTGGTGGATTTTTTTGTAAGTAATTCATCATATATTTGCGGGCAATGAAAAATCCTAACGCCACGCCTGCTACTAGTGCTACTACGCCCACTAGAATACCTAACCAAATTGGCATATATTTTCCTCCTTCATGTTGTCTACCTTACAGTGTACTAAAACCTTTTCAATAAGACAAGATACAATTCGACATTTTTTACACATATGTTCGTACTTGTTTTAGAGGATTCAGCCATCCGTACTTTGTATTTTCATAATCCATAGCTAAAAATGTTAATTCACACTTTCTTAACACCTCAAAGAATGTTGTTTCCATAGAGACATTTCCAGAGGTATTCATACGAATATAGTGCGGTTTCACCATTATTTCGCCGTACTCCGCTCCCGTATAAAGTGTATGTGTATGATGTGTTCTATCATATTTACCAAGAACGCGCAAAGCTTGTTCTAATTTATGATGAATTTTCATTACTTGCAATGGCATCGTTATATACATCATTTGCTTATATAACACTTTTTTCTCCGAAAGGGACCCAGATTCTGAAAATCGAGCAAATAAATCAAAAAACAAATATTCACGACCAAAATAAGCTTTCGCAATATCCTCTTGAATTAAATACAATTCATACGTTTTCATTTTTCCACTCCCAATCTGGACAACCTTTTCTCTTCATTATATATAAGAAAATTTGCAATGATTGTCTGACTGCGGAGAGATAAAAAACTTTTTCTGTCGAAAAAACTCATTTACATAGAAAAACCTCTCCATGCCGGAGAGATTTTTCTGAAATCATTAAAGCATTTCTTTTACTTTACGAACAACGTTCTCTACAGTAAATCCATACTCTTCCATAATCTTCTCACCAGGAGCAGAAGCACCGAATGTATCGATACCTAACACATCTCCTTCAAGACCTACGTAACGGTGCCATCCGAATGTAGCACCCATTTCGATTGCGAAACGTTTTGTTACTGCTTTTGGTAATACAGATTCTTTGTACTCTGCAGTTTGAGCTTCGAAGCGATCCATAGATGGCATGCTGACAACCGCTGCGTCAACGCCGTCTACTGCTAATGCTTTTTGAGCTTCAACAGCTAGGCTTACTTCAGATCCAGTTGCAAGTAAGATTACATCAGCCGTTTCTTTCTTGCTTGCAGAAACTACATATGCACCTTTTGCTACTTTTTCATACGTATCATCTTTTGCACCTTCTAATGTTGGAAGGTCTTGACGAGTTAATACTAAAGCAGTTGGTTTGTTTGTCGATTCTAAAGCAAGTCTCCAAGCTGCAACAGATTCATTACCATCAGCAGGACGGATAACAGAAACGTTTGGCATTGCACGAAGCGCTGCTAATTGCTCGATTGGTTCATGTGTTGGACCATCTTCACCAACAGCGATACTGTCATGTGTGAATACATACGTTACTGGCAATTGCATTAATGCTGCAAGGCGAATTGCTGGACGTAAGTAATCAGAGAATACGAAGAACGTACCACCGTAAGTTTTTAAACCACCATGTAGTGCAATACCGTTCATTGCTGCACCCATTGCGAACTCACGTACACCGTACCAAATGTTTTTACCGCTGTAATCATCTCTTGTAAAGTCTTTTTCGTTATTCATGTATGTTTTGTTAGAACCAGCAAGGTCAGCAGATCCACCGAAGAATGATGGTACAGACTCTGCAATTGCATTAATTACAGCACCAGAAGAATTACGAGTTGCTGCTTTTGATCCTAATTCATAAGTTGGTAGGTTTTGCTCCCAACCTTCTGGAAGTTGACCGTTCATTGCTGCTTGGAATTCGTTTGCTAATTCTGGGTATGCTTGTGCATATTCACCTAGCATCGTGTTCCACTCAGCTTGCGCAGTTTCACCAACATCTTGTACTGTTTTACGGAAGTTGTCATATACTTCTTCTGCTACGTGGAAGTCTTGCTCAGCAGTCCAAGCATATGCTTCTTTCGTTAATTTCGTTTCTTCTACACCAAGTGGAGAACCATGTGAAGCTGATTTTCCTGATTTGTTTGGAGAACCGAAACCAATTGTCGTTCTTACTTCGATTAGCGTTGGGCGTTTTTCGTCAGCTTTCGCTTCTTCAATTGCTTTCGCGATTGCTTCAATATCGTTTCCATCCTCAACACGGATTACTTGCCATCCGTATGCTTTGTAACGATCTTCTACACTTTCAGAGAATGAACGATTTAAATCGCCATCTAATGAAATATCGTTTGAATCATAAAGCACAACAAGACGACCTAATTGTAAATGAGCAGCTAATGAAGATGCTTCAGCAGAAACGCCCTCCATTAAATCTCCATCACCACAAATAGCGTATGTATAATGATCTACTACACTATACGCATCACGGTTATATTTAGCAGCTAAATGTCTTTCAGCCATTGCCATACCTACAGCAGTTGCAATACCTTGTCCAAGTGGACCAGTCGTTGCATCTACACCAGCTGTATGACCGTACTCAGGATGTCCTGGAGTTTTGCTTCCCCATTGACGGAAGTTCTTTAAGTCATCCATTGTTACATCATAACCAGATAGGTGAAGTAGGCTGTATAATAACATTGAACCATGACCTGCAGATAATACGAAACGATCACGGTTAAACCACGTTGGGTTATTTGGATTGTGTTTCATAAATTGAGTCCATAATGTATAAGCCATTGGTGCTGCACCCATTGGCATTCCTGGGTGACCAGAGTTTGCTTTTTCAATCGCATCGATGGATAATGTGCGAATCGTGTTGATAGAAAGTTGTTCGATTGAATGTGACATGCTATTCTTCCCTTCGCTTATATTAGTAAACGTTTTATACATTTATATGATAGCTTCCCACGCAAGATTATACAACATGTATCGACAAATATGTTGATATTTTTTTGGTTTTTTATAAAAAAATCAATGTTTCCGTGAATGTATGGGCATTCAATATGACATACTTTTTCATTATTTTTATTTTAAAAAGAAAGGGAATTATCTGCATATTTATACAAACTTCTTCTATACTTACTTTTTTTAATACGTTTTTAAAAACACAAAAAGCATCTAACTTCGATGCTTTTCAAATAAGTTAAACAATCCGTTTCCGAATCGAACTTGAAATCCAATCAATTATAATTACCATTAAAATGATACCTAATAAAATAATCCCAACACGAGACCAATTCCGTGAACTCAGCGCAAAAATTAAAGGTGTACCAATCCCTCCTGCTCCAATAACCCCTAAAATCGCAGCGGATCGTACATTAATTTCAAATCTGTATAACGTATACGATAGAAAATCCGGTAACACTTGTGGTAACACTGCATACCAAAGTATTTGAAAACGGTTTGCTCCTGTTGCTAGTAACGCTTCCGTCGGTCCTTTATCTATGTTTTCAATTCCTTCTGAATATAGTTTCCCTAACATTCCAATAGAATGTAATCCTAAGGCCAATACTCCTGCAAAAGAGCCTGGACCAACAGCTTTTATAAATAAAAGAGCCATAACTAATTCAGGAAACGTACGAACAAAACTAAGTACAAATTTCCCAGATCCTGAAGTTAATTTTCCACTACTCATATTCGTTGCCGCCCAAAAGGCAAACGGAACAGATAAAAATGCAGAAATAAATGTACCTAATATTGCAATTGCCAACGTATCAATTAATCCATGTAATAAATCTTCACCATCTGGCAAAGATACATACGACCAGTCTGGATTCAATATCCCTGTCATAATTGCTTTCGTGATTTCACCTGCTGTGTCCTTTATCCCCTCTAATGGCACTCCTGAAAAGGCCCATGCATATACAACTGTAAGTGCTATTAAAATAATCCAGCGATATATACTCGGTTTTGGCACAATCATCGTCGTTCTATTCATTATAGTTTCTCCCGCAACAATGTACTAATGTAGTCAATTAACAAAACAACAATAAGGGTATAAATAATTATAGAAGCAGTTTGTTTATATTGTAAAAATCCAAGTGTACGATCATAATATAATCCAATACCACCTGCTCCTACTAAACCTAAAACAGCTGCTGCACGTACGTTCACCTCAAATGTATAAAGAACATAGGAGACAAAATGTGCTTTCACTTGCGGAATTACCCCATAAACAATCCATTGCACCTTATTAGCTCCTACCGCTGTCATCGCCTCTAACGGACCTGGATCAATTGATTCAATTGACTCATACAACAATTTCGCCACAAGCCCAATTGAGAAAAACGTAAGAGCTAAAATACCCGGAAGTGGTCCTATTCCAAAAATAGCTACGAAAATAGCCGCCAATAATAAATCTGGTATCGTTCGTATCAAATTTAAAATCATTCGAGCTAGACTGTATAAAAATGTGTTAGTAAACACATTACTTGCTGCAAACAATGCAAGTGGAATAGCTAAAATCGCTCCTAAGGTCGTCCCAATAATCGCCATACGTATTGTATCTAACATCGCTGTTGTAATAACTTGAAAATAACTCCAATCAGGTGGCACCATTTCTTTCAATAGATCTACCATATTGGGAAAACCGTCTACCAGTTTTGAAAATGATGCATCTACTTGTACACTACTACTCCACAGCATTAAAATAACTAAAATAAACGTTAACATATGTTTCAACTTACTCGGCGGCTTCGGTATCGATTTCGAATATATCGTTACGTCACTCATTTAACTGCCACCTCTAACAATTCATTTTTTTGTGCTACATCTCCATAAATTTCAGCAAATTTTTCATCTGTCGCCTCTTCTACTGAACCATCAAAAACAATTTCTCCTGCATGTAATCCAATAATACGTGTCGCATATTGCCTAGCTAAATCAATAGAATGCAAATTCACAATTGTTGTAATTCCAAAATCTTCATTGATTTTTTTCAAATCATTTAATACTTGCTTTGTCGTAAGTGGATCTAACGATGCAACAGGCTCATCTGCCAATATGATTTTTGCTTCTTGTGCCAATGCTCTAGCTATTGATACACGTTGCTGTTGTCCTCCTGATAATTCATCAGCACGTGCATATGCTTTTTCTAAAATATTCACTCTTTTTAACGCTTGAAATGCGAGCTCCACATCTTCTTTCGGAAACAAACCTAACGTTGTACGTAATGTGGAATGATATCCAATACGACCAGCTAATACATTTTTTAATACTGTTGATCGCTTTACAAGATTAAAACTTTGGAAGATCATACCGATATCCCGGCGCATACGCCTTAATCCTTTTCCTTTCGCAGCAGTAATAGACTCACCTTCAATAATGATTTCTCCTTCGGTAATCTCATGAAGACGATTTACGGATCTGAGAAGTGTAGATTTTCCAGCTCCAGACAGCCCTACCATTACAACAAACTCACCTTTTTGAATTTTCAAGTTTATATTATTCAATCCTTTTGTACCGTTTGGATACACTTTGGAGACATTTCGAAACTCTATCACACATCTTACCTACCTTCTATGTATTCAAAACGGCAAACTAACTGAAAACATCCCCTTTCAGCTAGCTGCCATTTCCATATGTATTATTGCGTTTTTACTTTCTTCCCATATTCACGAACGATATCAAATTTACTATCATCAGATTTAACATATCCTTCATGTGAATATACTTCTTTAATGATTTTACGGCCTTCCTCATTCTTTCCAATTTCAATGAAAGCATCTTGTAATTTCTTGCTCCACTCTGCATCTAAATCAGATCGTACAGAAATTGTATCGTTCGGAATTTTCTCAGTAAATTTCACTATTTTCGTTTGATCAAATATATTCGGATAATCTTTTTTTACAATATTACGAGCATCTTGGAATACAACAGCCGCATCTACGTCACCATTTAAAAGAGCAATAAGCGACTGATCGTGACCTTTTAATGTAACAGGTTTCACATCTTTTAACGGATCAATTCCCTCTTTTAATAGAACAGCTGCAGGCCACACATATCCCGCTGATGACGTTACATCTTGATAGCCAATTTTTTTACCTTTTAAATCTTTTACACTATTAATATTTGAATCTTTCTTAACAACAAACTCAGATTTATAATAATCTACTAAATCTTTTGTAGGGGCTCCTGTTTCATCCTCTACTCCAAAACGTTGTGCTTGTAAAATTACATTTGCGGCCTTCTTTTCATGTGCTAATACGTACGCTGTCGGCGGTAAAAATCCTACATCTACTTGTTTAGATGCCATCGCTTCTACAATTGTATTGTAGTTCGTTGAAATACTAACTTTTACTGGAATATTTAACTTATCACTTAATAGCTTCTCAAGCGGTTTTGCCTTCGCCTCTAACGTATCTGCATTTTGAGAAGGAACAAATTGAACATTTAAAGTCTTCGGTACATACCCTTTTTTCGTATCTTCATTTTTACTTGCGCTTGATTCCTTCGTTCCACAGCCACTTAATAATCCCGCTGCTAGTACAACTGTTGTGCTCATTGCAAAAACTTTTTTCAACATATTAATGCCTCCATTTTTCATTGTTATAAAATAACCTTTCATAAACATGAAGAAATATATCACATATTTTTACAAATAATTGATTATTTACAGAATCTTTACACATTCTATACACTCACATTAAAATTCTCTTCACATATTTGATATGATGAATTGGAAGATAACAATAGAAAAGGTGAGTCATATTGGAACAAAATCAAACTGTAACTTTAAACATCTTATTAACAAGCGATATACATGGCACTGTTTATCCTATTCACTACCAAGATAACTCCCCAGCAGAACTTGGTTTAGCTAAAATTTCTACTCTTATAAAAAAAGAACGTTCCCAAAATACAAACGTTCTTTTAATTGATAATGGCGACTTTATTCAAGGAACACCACTTACTTATCATTATGTTACATACGAAAAAAACAAAAAAAACCCAATGTCCTTATTAGCGAATTACTTACAGTATGACGCTGCAATTATCGGCAATCATGAATTTAATTACGGGATGGATATATTAAATAATGCTGTGACTACTGCGAACTTCCCGTACCTATCAGCAAACATTTTAGATAAAAACATAAAGAAACCTTATTTCGGAAAACCTTATATAATCAAACAGATTGAATCCAATATAAAAATTGCTATTTTAGGGGTAACAACACATTACATACCAAATTGGGAACAGTCCCATCACATTAAAGATTTACTATTTGAAGATGCATTAAAGACTACAAAAGAATGGGTTTCTTATATTCGCGAACATGAGAAACCAGATTTACTAGTCGTAGCGTATCACGGGGGAGTTGAACGAGATTTACAAACCGGGGTACCGACTGAAGTGTTAACAGGAGAAAACCAAGGATATGCAATGTGCCATGAAATTGAAGGCATAGATATCTTATTAACAGGCCACCAACACCGGGAAATTTCTCACACAATGGCTAACGGTGTAACAATTTTACAGACCGGATGCAATGGACACTCAGTTGGAAAAGTAAAAGTAACATTCAAAAAAACGAAACATAAATGGGTGAAAAAAGAGAGTTCTTCTGAATTATTATCTGTACAAGGATTTGAGGCGGACCAAGATGTACTTTCATTGGTAGCCGATTACGAAAAGAAAACACAAAAGTGGCTTGATCAACCTATTGGAATCATTCAAGGGGACATGCAAATTTCAGATGCTATGCAAACTCGTTTGCATGATCATCCTTTTATAGAATTCATAAATAAAATACAGATGAATATAGCTAATGTATCAATTTCTTGTACAAGTTTGTTCCATAATACATCTCCAGGTTTCCCGGAACATGTAACAATGCGTGATATCGTTTCTAATTATATTTATCCAAACACATTAAAAGTAATTAAAATAACTGGAGCAGATATAAAAAATGCTCTTGAACTCTCTGCTTCTTATTTCACATTAAAAACAGATGGATCAATCACCGTAAGTCCTACCTACATAGAACCAAAGCCACAACATTATAATTATGATATGTGGGAAGGGATTTCATACGTATTAAACATTTCAAAACCAATTGGTGAAAGAGTAGAATCTTTACAGCATAACAGTGCTCCTCTTAATATGAATGAAGAACATGACGTTGTAATGAATAATTATCGTGCAAGTGGCGGGGGAAATTTCTTTATGTTTCAAAACAAACCAGTAGTAAAAGATATACCCACAGATATGTCTGAACTTATCGCTAATTATATATTGGAACATAAAACGATAGAAGCAACAGTTAATAACAACTGGAAAGTTATTAAATAACGATTTTTACAAATAAAAAAGATGGGCTTCGCCCATCTTTTAATTTAATTTTGCATTATCTTGCTTTTTTAAAGCTTTTAATTTCGTCGGTGTAACATCTGTACCTTCTTCGTTAACAACTTTAATACCTTTAAGTTCGTTTAACATATTTTGACGAAATCCTTTTAAATATTGTTCACGTAGCGATTGACGCTCACGTTGCTCTTCTTCAGTTAAACCTTCAGCTTTTGCTTTTTTCGCTAAGAAGTTAATGCGTTCAACGAGTTCGTGATTAATCATCTCGAATCCCCCTTCTAATCAAAACTGATTATTATCATACAATAGTTACTCTTCTTTATCAAGCAATTGCTTCGTATACTCTACATATCTACGATGTACAGTCGCCTTTGAAACATTATGACCAAATCCACGTAATGTTGCTGCAATTTCTTCAAACGTGAGTTCACTTTTTCGCAAACGTACAATTTCCTCAATTGGCACTTCTTTTTTCTCTCTTCCTACACTTAAATGACGATTTTTTAAATTTTTTTCTGGACGATAACCTTTTTCTACTGCACGTTGCATACCTCGTTTAATTTTCATATTATGAATCTTTCTTTGATATTCTTCAACAATACCAATAATATCTAATACCATCGAATCAGAATCCGACAATTGTAATTCACCGTTATGTGTATGCGTATATACTTTTATGCCTTCTTTATGTAAACAATGCATTAACGCGATCTTCGCATTTCCTCTACCAAGACGCGTTTCATCTTGTATAAGTAACACATCAATTTGTTCGTCTCGAATTGTATCCAACACCTCTAATATACCGTCACGTTCAATTGTATATCCACTAGCCTGCTCTTCAATCACCTTAGTAACATTCATTTGATAGCGCTCAGCTAAATGCAATAATTCATCTTTTTGACGTAATAATGATGTTTCTTGCGCTTCTTTCGTTGTACTCACACGTGCATAAATAATTGCATTCATTTTGAACCCCTCTTTCTCCCTATTATTTCCCTATAGTGTAACATAAATCCGCCATTTGTTCGAACTTATGTTTGTAGAATGTTTTTTCACATGTTATACTTATTAATAAGAAAAATGAAAGAAAACGAGGTGTTAGAAAACATGGAAAAGTTAACGAAACGCCAGCAAGACATTCTCGACTTTATTAAGCTAAAAGTACAAGAAAAAGGATATCCACCTTCCGTACGTGAAATTGGTCAAGCAGTCGGCCTCGCTTCTAGTTCTACAGTGCACGGACATTTATCACGATTAGAAGAAAAAGGATACATTCGACGCGATCCAACAAAACCACGTGCTATTGAAATTTTAGGTGAAGACCGAATGGATACGGAAACACAATCTGTTATTCAAGTTCCAATTGTCGGAAAAGTTACTGCTGGTTTACCAATTACAGCGGTCGAAAGCGTAGAGGAACATTTCCCACTTCCAGCTAGTATTGTTGCTGGAGCAGACCAAGTGTTCATGTTACGTATTTCTGGAGATAGTATGATTGAAGCTGGTATTTTCGATGGAGATTTAGTTGTTGTTCGCCAACAACAGTCTGCATATAATGGTGAAATTGTAGTCGCTTTAACAGAAGATAATGAAGCAACTGTTAAACGTTTCTATAAAGAAAAAGACCATTTCCGTTTACAACCAGAAAATTCTTCATTAGAACCTATCATTTTAAAACAAGTGTCAGTTATCGGGAAAGTAATTGGCGTATATCGTGATTTACATTAAAAAATAATAAAAAGAAGATAATTACCTTATTTATATACGGTAATTATCTTCTTTTTTGTATTTTGATAGATTTCCATGCATTCTATTTCTTATTAACGAGTTTTAATCGTCACATCTCCAGCAGCCGTTTTACCACTAATCTTTTTACTACCATTTCCAATTGTTACGTTTTTATTTTCTTCATTAAAAATTGTTACATCTCCGGCAGCACTTTGCCCAGTAATTACCGCATCTTGTGGTTTTTCCGATAAAGTAATATCTATATCTCCCGCAGTTGAACTTGCTTCTAGATTATACTTAGAATCATGATCTTGAATATTTATTTCCCCACTTGTTGTTTTTGCGATCACTTTCCCTAATACCTTCTTAAAATTCACCTCACCAGCTTTTGTCGATCCCTCCACATTCTTAGCCGTTATTTGTTTCAACTCTACTTCTCCAGCAAGTGTTCTAACACTTACGCTATCACTTTTCACATCACTCATTTCGATTTGTCCAGCAGATGAATTTACTTTTACATCTTGGTAAGAGCGTTCGGGCACAAGGAGAGTCAATTTAGACGTTTGAAACCTAAAATCGTAAAAAGAAAAATCAAATGAAGCACCTTTTTCTCTTTCCCCAATAACTTTTAATGTGTCACCATCTTCTGCGATACGAATCTCTTGTTTACGTACACCTCCTGATTGCTTGATATAAAAAGAAGAGTCAGGAGATTTTTGGACAATAATATCCCCGGTATCTAACTTAACTTCTATATTTTTTAATGTTTCGTTTTTAATTACATTTTCTTTATCGCCTTTTTTAGCAGTTTGTACTGCTTTTTCATATGTTTGGGAAATTCCTATTACTCCAATAATGATACAAGCAATAGCGATTAAAAATAGTTTTTTCATCATTTACTCTCCTTTTATCATTTTGAAGTTCCATATTACATATCGTACACACAATCTCTTAAACCACTTTGTACTATAAAAAGCGATAATACATAACAATAAACCTACTCCAACAAACGTTATACTAACGAAAAGATCCAACCATATAAAAGTACCCATAAATACTTTTCCAATAACGAAAAATGGTGTTACTACACTTGCAATACCACCGATCCAAAAAGAAAATATAAAAGCAATAATTGCGACTAACGGTCCTAACACAATAATAAAATTAAACAAACTAAGTCCAATCGCTGCCATAACAGCTCTTGTCACATTTGAAGTCGATGGATTTTTTTTCATTTCATCGAAGCGATACATCGCAAGTAATTCTTTCGCTATTACTTTCGGAGAACCAAGGCCTTGTATTATTTCTGATTCAGTTTTCCCCTCTTCTAGTCCAAACTGAAAGTGCTCTTCATAATCCAATAAAATATCTTGCCTCTCTTCCTCTGGTAACTTTCTAAGATAACTTGATAATTCTTTAAGAAACCCTTCTTTACTCATCCCATTCCACCCCTTCAATAATTTCTTGTACCCCTTTCGCAAAATCACACCATTCTGTTACTAACAAATGAAATTGCGTCTCCCCTTGCTCTGTTAATTGATAATATTTACGAGGTGGCCCTTCCGTAGATTCCTTTAAATACGTTTGAAAATACCCTTCTTTCGTCAAACGACGTAATAAAGGGTATACTGACCCTTCCGATATTAAAAATTTATTAGAAATTTGCTGAACAAGTTCATAACCGTAACTATCTTTACGTTTTACAAGTGCTAATACACAAAGTTCAAGCACACCTTTTTTAAACTGAACGTTCAAGTGCCATCCTCCTTTCCTATCTTAGTACTGTTCAATGCACAGTACCTATCTTATCCATAATATACCACTTAGTATTGTTTATTGCAAGGTACTAAGCTATATTTATTTCCAAAATTTAGAAAATGAACTAACGAAATCCTGAATAAGACTGTTTTATAACTAAGTATCATTACGTTAATACCATTGAGTAATGATTCGATTCACAAGCCACAAACTTACAACCTTGCAGATGAGGACGTAAAAATCATTGGTCGCGTCGTACAGGCAGTAAAAAATTATTAAGTTATAGCACAAGTAATTAAAAAAAAGAGAAGATCGATTCTATCGAAAAAATTTTCTTAGTAAAATGATTCAAGGAAATCAAAAACAATCCAATAACTTCACTTAAAAAAGCTAAAAAAAGCCCTGATACCGTAGTATCAAGGCTTCTCTCTCTTAGTATAGAGACATATATTGATCGCGTTCCCATTGGTGAACTTGTGTTCTAAAAATATCCCTTCCTATTATATGGTTTCATTTCATTTCACACGTCATATAAAATGCATGTTTATCTGATAACGTTTTTCTGTGATATCACTACTTGTTATTAATTCGTGGCTGTTTTGTGGCTGTTTTGTGGCTGTTTTTATTTAATCTAAAATTCATCTTTACATGCGCAAGGGGATTTTTTACTTATTCTACAGACATTGAATATAGATACAGAAATATATATCCATTTCGCACACTATAAATTTATTTTCATTTCCAAGCATGTATATCATATTCTTCATTTAGTAGGTTTAATTGTAAAGCCAGTACTTAAAACATTATCTAAAAGTAAATTTAAAATCTCATAAAAATAAAAATCCCCTTCTGCATATGGATGCAAAAGGGGATTTTTTAAATTAATCTATTCGTTCTACAGATACTGGTTCATAGATAAATAAGAAACGGTGTATATTTACACTAACATCTATAAAGATGAAAATCAAGATATAAGTATCTACCTATAGAATCAGATAACATTTTTTTATAAAATTATTCTTTTGTATAGTAATACTTTAATCCTTTAGTATCTAACCACGCTGTTGCTTTATCTAACTCGCTACCTTGACGATAATCCGACTCAAAATAAACAAGCCCTTGACGATCTCCGCGAGAAACAATTTTTGAAGTGTATCCAAGCTTATCCATCATTTGAATCATTTCAGGAATTAAATTCACACCAAATCCGTAAGTAACCACCTTATTATGTTTGTTCACGATAATCTCCACTCCTTCTTCTTTATACGATTTATTTGTAAACCAATCTAACGACTTACTTCCAATTAAATCATTTAAATCACATTTTCCAATACCAGGGACATTTCCTGTTTCAGTGTATTGCCAAATATCACATGGATAAGCTGGTCTATTTCCACCATAACGAGGAATCCACACAAAGTCTGATTTTACATTTGCCATTCCGAATGGAGCATACATATGATGGCCAACATATAAACCGACTTTTTGTGCACCTAATCGGCGTAGTTCATCGATAAACGCTTGCGTGCCCGCTCTCATATCATCCATTGTTTTTACTTCCACATCAGCGACCCAGACTGTTGCACTCTTGTCTCCACGATTCCAGAAGTCTCGAGCTTCTACACGTGCGTCATTTTCAGAAACGAAACGACAGAATGCATAGTTCCCAAAAGGAATACCATGTTGTTTCATGGCTTGTACATATCCTTTATATAATGGATCTACATAATTCGAACCATCTTGTACGCGCGCAATTATGAAATCAATGTATTGTTTTGCCACAGGCCAATTAATATCACCATTCCACTTTGAAATATCTACAATGTGTCCCATTATTGAACATCTCCTTTTTTCTCTTCTTGTTTTTGTTTGCCACCTAAAATTTCAACTGCATTTGTTAATGGTTGTGGGAGTGGGATACCCATTCGTCCAGCGTTTTCTAAAAGTGAAAGCAATTCATTACCCATGAAGAAGAAGATTGTCGCTTCGCGAATTGCATTGTTACTTCCAAGCACTATATCGAGCTGGGCGGCCGCACCGACCAAAATAAAAAGCACCACCTTTTTGGCGATGCCTTTGAAACCAACTTTGCTTTTTAACTCTCCCTTATAACCTGCTGCAATCATGCCAGTTAAATAATCAATAACTGCCATCGTCACTAAGACTTTCAATGTTGCATCCCATCCTCCCAAAAAATACCCACAGAAGCCACCAAACGTAACTATAAATGTTTTCAATAATACATCAATACGATCCATCTTTCCCTCTCCTTTTTAAGCTGCAAAGCAACTTGGGTCCATTCCAAATATCTCTGCAATATCTTCCTCACTTCTATCTTTTAAATAAGATTCAGTTGTGGAAATATCAGAATGGTTAGCAAGTGATTTTAGTTTTTCAAGCGGTACTCCTTGTACTTTCAAATTATCTAATCTGCTATGACGGAAACAATGCGGATTCATTTTAAATTCTTTCCCTTCCTTTTCGGTCAGCATCTTAGCAAATATGTCGCACCAATAATTAAATACACTCTTGTTCAATCTTTTTCTCTCACCATTCTTATAAACACGCACAAACAAATCTGGAATAGTATCCTTACCTCGCTGATTTATATATAAACGAATGCATTTCTGCACCCGGTGATTGTAATATAGTCTAAATTTCTTACCGCGTTTACCTCGTACCACATTTGTATAATATTGTTCTATCAGCCCTTCTTTTTTAACCTGGTATACCTCATTCTTTCTAGCTGCACTGTAATAAGAAAGTGCTAAATACGTTGCTAACATATATTTTTCTTGCTCAAGTAACCCATCGATTAACCAATTAATCTGATCCTCAGTTATAAATGTGATGTCTCGAATTGGATTCTTAGGTAAACCACGCACCCTTGAGCCTACGTTGAACTCGTAATTATAATCATCATCGTCAGCACAAAACTCAAGAGCTGAACGTAATGCACTCATCAATCCATTCACACGTGCGTTTGACATTCTCATCTCTTGAAAGATAATAGATAAATTCCGAATATCTTTACGTGTTAACTCAATAAGATTTTTATTTTCGAAGTGTTGATGTATTAGAAACAAAATAATCCGTAAATCCCAATTGTATTGCTGTAAAGTGCTTGCCGCTTTTCCTTGCGATTTCTTTTCAATGAGAAAATCTTTGACTAGGTTTTTATTTTCTTGGCTAACATGCTTTTTATAAATTACTTGATCTACTATTCGTTTCATTCTAATCATCTCCTCAAAATAAAAAGAGAAGCGAAATCGCTTCTCTTGATTTGTGAATTGAGTTTGGTTAAAACTACATTGTATTTTTCCAACATATACTTAGTCTTTAATCCAAATTCCTAAATCCCATTCAGCTTCAATGCTTTTTTTAAAATTACTAAGTGCAATTGCAATTCCAACACTAGTTAAGCTACAGTTAGGAATTCTCGTTTTCTCCATCTGACCTAAAAGCATATGTAAATGAGGTGCTACATTTTTTAAATTCCTTTTAAATAATAAATTTTCATTCTCATGAGAAATAGGCACTAAGTTAGGGTAGTTACCTTTAAGAACATTCACAAAATTAATTTCTCCATCACTAATGGATACGCATCCTGCATATTGCAAATGTTGATAGAAAAACTCCTCTTCAGGAACAACCGTTGCAAATTTTTTTATCGCCAAGTCCAACTGTTCAATATAAAAAACGTTGTTCAGCTTAAGATAACGCAAAATGAAAATAACCGTGAGTATATTAATTTGTTTTAACGTCAACTTAGGTAGAATTTCTAATGCCTCATTGTACACTATCTTTACTAATGTTTCTTCTTTAGTTACAGTTCTGTCAATTAACATATCCACTAATAAATGGGCTATCTCTTTATCACCACGTCTTGCATGATTTTTTTGAGCCTCATATATTATAAAGCGTAAATCTGCATCCTCTGTTTCTTTCAATGCTTCAGGATTTTTTGACATTAGTCGTTTTAAATACTCATTGATTATTTCTTCTGCACGTTCATTAATAACTTTTTCAACAGTTTGACCTAAATTATAAAAATTACTTTTAAATACATCCATAGCGACTTCTTTTACCTCAGTATAACTAAGGCCATTATGTTGTATAGTAACATTCTGAGCTTGTATATTTGTCGAATCGTCCCCTGCATGTATTTCTTTTTTATTTCCTATCATTTTTTATCACCGATTGTAACGTTAACATCATTACCACCTTGAATATTATTAGAATTATTCCCTGAAGTAATGGTTTGACTTGGCTGACTTTCATCTTTCTTTTTCTTTATAAAACTTCCAATTATGCCGGCTAGTATGGTCAATACTACTCCGCCAATCCCACTAAACACTTTATTATCTGCGATCCAATCTAACAAAATTTTTCCCCCTTACATGAAATATTTGTAATCAATATACATATTAGGGATTGAATTGGTCGTTGTCTATACTTGTTCGTATCTAATAAGTGGATATTTATTATTTAGTTCTCGTTCTGCTCCACAACTTTTACATTTATGAACATATTCAATATGTTTTTCAAACATTTTTATATTACTTGTTGATACCATTTCCCCTAGCTTACAAGAATCACATATATATTTTATACCAACTGGCTTAACCGCAAATTTTTGTTCCATTATTCAATTCCTCCTGACATAATAAAACCATACACTTTTTTATTCTTTACAAAAGCCCTATTTTATGCAAAATAAAAAAGCCTGCTTATACACGCTTGATTTGTAATAACTAAATTAAAAAGCTCATCGCAATATGAATTGTATTCCCACTCTGAACACCATTCACGAAAATCCCACCATCACTTTTAACTGTAACTTCACAAACTGTTGGTCCATTGCCATAAGCAAGTGCTGGGAAAGCAATATTTTGGACAGGGCGAAATCCAGCCGGAAGGGTTGCGAATACTGTCGTATTTGTCGGATTTCTAACTGATCCAATGACAGATATCTGCTCACCACTTTTTTTATATTTCATATTTCTATCAGCGACACTTTCCGCTCCAGTTATTGGAAGGTTAATCCACCCTGTATCAGTTGCTTGTTTAATTGTTCCATCAGTTCGAAATTCTACTCTTTTGGACCAATCCCAAGTATCCCCCTGTTCCTTTGTAGAAGGAGCAAAAATCAGCTCTCCTTGTGCCCCTTTGTGAATGACTGTCTTATAAGAACGACTACCTAATACAATTGCATTATCGCTCTTAAATTCAAGTAATCCATTTATGATGTCGCCAGCTTTTTTTAGAAGATTATCAGCAAAAACATTGAATACCCCAGTAGGTGATTTATCAAGCAACACTTTATTATTTTTCCAGTCTTTTAAATAGAATTGACCATCCGAGGCTCCTACAAGACCGATATCTAACAACTTATCCTCACTATTGAATCCAACTCCGATATTAGAACCGGGCGTTGGTCTCATTGTTAGATAACCTGTCATTATCCCGCCTGATCGCTTTACAACATCCATTTTATCAACCGCTTGCTGCAAAGCATCTATCTGTTTCTTGAGCTTATCGAACTCTGAAATATAGTTTTCGATTTTAATATTTCCTTCTTTCACATCACGTCTTAATGTAATCCGAATGTCTGGTGTACTCATTCGTTCTGTACTTTTTTCCATAACAAAATAAGCTGTCCAATCATCCGATGTGGAAACAGCTTGCGAGGACAATGTGTATGAAAATACGCCATTCTTTGCATCAACTATTTGGGCATCATCCCGAACGAACAGTCCGACTTGATTAATCGCTTCGTACTTCACTGCATACCCTGTTAAATCAACAAGTTGCCCCTTTTCTCTTACATTTACAGTAATCTTCAATCCGTTTTTATCATTTTGCCTCGAACGAATTGTTTTGGTAAACACAGGATCTGCTAAATCTATAATAATTTCCTCATTTCGCATGACTACACCTCTCTCTAACTATTCCTTTTCACGCGTCTAGGCGGTCTTCTTTGACGTTTTACTTTGTTCCTGTGTTTTATATTTCCTTTAGGCTTTATCGGCTCTAATTCTTCGATTCTAGCATCTGTTTTAGTTACATACTCCTGAAATGCTTTAACAGTCTGCGAAATCATCCCATATAAGCCAACACCATTTTCTTTTGATTCATCCGGAAGTACAACTCCATAATGCGTTGTAATATCGTTTGTTGTAAGGATTGGATCTCCTTCTTTACGTTTCATACGCATATCATATAACTCGGCTACTTCTGTCTTAAGGTTATACTGTTTAATTTCCCAGCCCATTACCTTCTCTAACGCATCAAATTTAATATCACGTATATTCGTTTTATATTTCTTTTTAGAAGATACTTTAAAATCTGCTGCTAAAACACCGTTGAAATAAGTTCCCCCAGCACTTTTCACTTGCACATAGGTATTTTCATAATTTCTGTTGTTCCGTAATAAAATGTTCTGAAATACGATGTCACTATCTCCACCAGGTGTCAACTTCAAATCAACAACTCGATCTCCATTTTGGCGGAAATTAAACCCTTCTTTTGCAGTGAAATAAGTACCACCTGTTCTACTTTCCAGAAAAAGATTATTTTGGCTTCTCAAAGAAGCATAGGATGCTTTTGACTCTAGTTCTAGGCTTTGATCCGCTCTTAGTTCTGCATGTCCATTTTGATTAAACGCAAGGCCCGCTGAAAAATAGACTCTGTTTGGATCACCATTTAGGTATCCATTTGATATTCCGATTCCTCCTGACTTGGGAGAACTTTCGAGTTGGTAAACTAACACTGCACCCTGCGTTGCTGTTATATCATTGTTGCCACCTAATACAATAGTGGGTTGCATGACATTACTTTGATTTATATAATAGCCCATGAAAATCCGAGTGATATACGATTCCATTAACCTAATAAACTGTTTGGAAATAGAGACATAGTTAGAATCATTGGCAGTTCTAAGAGTAGTTCCTGTTATTTCTCCGCCTCGAATCAAATTTCCATTCAATACTCCAGTTGTAATAAAATCCGCAACAATACGCCCATCTTTTGTCATTGCTATTTCATACGGACCATTTACCCCGTTTGATGAATACCCTAATCCGTTTATGTTCCACTGCCACACTTTTGAAGCTGTCATTTCATTTTTGGTATCCATAATTAAAATTCGGTCTGGATATACACGTACATTTCCACCAAATCCCGAATTGATTAATTTTGTGGCATTTTCTTTCGCTGCATCCAGTAAAGATCCTGGCATATTGGATAAATCTTGTTGGATTTGATCTACCTTACCAGCCGTATCTGTAAAAGATTCTTTAAAGTTTCCAATGGTTACATTGATATATTCCTTTTTAATCGGATCATATTTATACGCAATAACTTTTGCTTGAATATCAATACCATCTTCCTCATGTTTAACTGTAACAATATCGCCCATCCAGACACGCTGCAAAATTTTATATTCTTTATACTCCTCTGTTTGAGACAACTCTTGAAATTCAACCTTATATGTCGCTTTTGGTTGATCTACCATCTGAATATCAAACATAGCTTTAGCGGCTTGACGTAACCTGTTATACGCTTCTTCTACAGGTAATGCGTCTTCATCATTTGCATTTTTACCAATAGCTGCTTTTATATGATTAAATTCAATAACTCGTATTCTCGGATGTGGATACTTATGAATCAGTGGACTATCTACATATTTTTCTGGTAATAACAATCCGTCAAACCCTTGCGGCATAATTCTGGTAGTAGGGCTTTTCCAGTCCACACTTCCTTCATAACCTAACAAATCTTTTTTATGTCTTATTACTACTCCACGATTAGCTCCTCGGTTTTTCAGCATCTTAACATCGAAGTTGTCTCTTTTTAATTCCCCGCCCCATCGATTCACGAATGAGTTATCTTGGCTCGTATCCAACATTGCTTCCACTGGATTCTTTCGAACAATACGTGCGGTGGATATATTCGTTACGTCAGAATAAAAAGTAAACGGATGCTTATATTGACAACCTGATGATAACCTAGCCATAGCCCCAGTACCATTTGTAGGCTGTATAAATATATCTTCAATCAAGTTTTCCGTTAAATCATAAAAAATGTGATAACAAACCGCTTTGATTTCTCCCATGCTCACTTTAGGAGTCACCACGCGAAATAACTGATCCCCATCAGGAGTAGGAACTTTTATGATGCTCATTCCGTCAATCTTCGTTCCATATGGAGCAAATAAAGGATAATTAAAATTAAAAACAAATAAACCGTTGAGTTCTTCCTCAACAGTTGCACTATAAATATGTTTATCTAAAACACCAATTCCGTTATGCGTAAAATCTGTTTCATTTGGTTTATATAAAGTAACCATTATTTATATCTCCATCTTGGTTGAATTGAAATAAATTGAATAGCACCTGACCACTCTATTTTATTTTCTCCTATTTGGAATTCTGGAAAACCACCAATCATCTTATCATTCATTGATACTGTACCACTGTATGCCTCTAATAATTCTGAATCTATTACAACAGAACCATTTACATCTTTAATCTGAAAAGAAACATCATTAATGAAAATTCGAAATGTACCATTCCCTGCAACAAACAACATCGGAGTTGATTCCATTGTACCTGGATTATAAATAGATCCAGGAGTACTCAACATTATGTTTGCATCTTCTGTATACTCAAACGGATCAAGCGTAAAGTCGACTTCAAACTCACCATGTTCTTCAATTTCATTTGCAATATCACCTATTACAACATGTTTAATTTTTCGATACACATCATCATCTGTAAAATATAGTGTCTTGCCATTCATCAACCAAGCCTTCATGCGCCGAACTAATGGCTTAATATTCTCTTCTTCAAGCATATTGAACTTTATTTTTAAAGGGACGTCTTTAAACGCCCCTTTTTTTGTAAGTGAACCATGTCTACCCGGCACTTCAATATATTCTACTTCCTGTTCTGCTGTAGGAATAACTGGGCGTTCTATCATACATATTCCATAGTCACTTGCTAACTGATTATCGATACCTATGTCTAGCAATTTAAGTCCTCCCTATTCCTATTTTTACATTACGGCCACGCTCAGCAAACCAATCATTTGCTTTTTCAAACATGCGATCCACATCACGTTCATTATTAATTGTGTTATAAAAATTAATTTCTACAGGACCTCTATCAATTTGTTGAACAATCGGTTGAACTGCTCCTGTCGCTAATGCTGACAGATTAGAAGCGATGTTATCTTGTTTGTTTATCCCATATAAATTCAACTTTTTAAAAGTATCATCAACCATGTTTGAAATATTATTAAGTGCGGATTGTAACCCATTACTTTTGTTTGTCTTTTGGTTTGGAGCATTATAAAAGTCTCTAAAAATTTGCTCTCTGAAACCAGATATTTTTTTACCAATTTCTAGCCACTTATTCGAATTGTTAAATTCTTTTAGTATATCTTGAGCTGGGTCTCCCCCCTCTAATATGCTACGAATATACCGCGCAATAGGACTATCGTCTTCTACTCCATCAAGAGTGAACTGTTCTAATTCTTTCCCAACTGCTTTTAATGCATCTCTCATATCCATTGGTAAATGAGTAATCCAATCATTAAGATAATCTCCATCATATAAAATTGCTTCAAAATAACTCCGAAGAGGATTGTTATTCATCATGTCATTTACAGTGGAGCTATTGAAAGTGTTTAACGTAGTTTCTAATACCGTATACACTGAATTTGCTAAGTTTTTAGCTGCCGCAAGAACTGTTGAAATTGATTGTTCCATACCAACAGCAAGCCCCGCACCAACTTGTTTACCAACCTGATCCCTCATTTTTCGAGATGGACTATGGATGTCGAAGAAGGAAGTAAAACCATCAAGAATATCGTTACCTATAGACTTCACCTTACTTAACACTTTACCAGCCATGCTACCTAGACCATCTATCAATCCACTTATGATATCTTTACCTATCTTAAATAGATCGATTTTTCTTAATGTGTCAACGATTTTCGGTACAATATCTGTTACAATTGTCGAACCTAATTGCCCTACCATGCTGACAATCCCTTTTATTAAAGCCCAAATTAGTTGAACACCAGCTTCAAGGATTTTAGGTAGATTCTTAATTAACTCTCCTGCTAAAGTAACAATTAGCTTTAATGCGGCTGCAATTAATTCCGGTATCACCTTTACAATCCCAGCAATCAACATAAGCAAAATCTTTACGCCTGCTTCCAGTATCTTCGGCAAGTTCGCAATTAATGTAGATGCTATTTTGACAATTAAATCTAATGCTGCATTAATAAGCTGTGGTAACACTTGTACAATCCCATCAATAATGGCCATTAAAATCTTTACACCGGATTCAATTATTTTAGGTAAGTTTGTTAATAAAGTATCCGCCACTTTGGTTATAAGATTTATCGCTAAATCAATAAGTTGCGGTAGCATTTTAATGATTCCATCTATTAAGCTAGTTAAAACCTTAACACCAGCTTCAATAATCATAGGTAAATTCGCTGTAATGGCTTCAATTAAAGTTGTAATGACTGTAATAATCGCTAAAGCAATCATAGGTAAAGCTTGTGTGATTCCTGTAATTAATGAAACTAATAAATTTATTCCCATTTCAATTAGCTGGGGTAAAAATGACATAATTCCATTAATAATAGTTTGAATAATCGTTACAGCTATTTGGATTAACTGTGGAAGCATCTGCATAATTCCGTTTATTAAAGTTAGAATCAATTGAAGTCCTGTTTCTATCAGAGTAGGTAAGACTTGTACAATCCCAGAAATTAAAGTTTGAATGATTTGTATTCCCATTTGAACAATCATAGGGAGATAGGTAGCAATCATCTGCGAAATTGTATTTATAATCCCAACGATAGCTTCGAGCATAATTGGAGCCGCTACAACCAAACCATTTACAAGGTTTGAAATCATTTGTGATCCTGCTTCAAGAAATTGCGGTAATACCGTTGTTACGAAATTAGCTATATTGGTAAAAATATTTGTTATGGTTTCAATTATAATTCCGGAGTTTGCATTCAAATACTCTGCAATGGCTGGCAAATAACGAGATACAGAGATGAGAACACCAGGAAGCCCACCAATAATCGCTCCCGCTATAGTAGGGCCAATTGTCTTAAAAATTTCACCTAACTGACTAAAATCACCCGAAAAAACAGCTTTTACTGCATCAAAAAGATGAAGACAAGCTTCACGTATCTTGCTGACTGCCAACCCTATTATTTCAGCCGCATTTTGAAAACCTTTTGGTAAATGAGTAATCCAATCATTTAAATAATCCCCATCAACAGCCGTATAGAATAGATATTTACCCAGTGAAGATAATGCGTGTCCAAAGTTTTGAACGCTCTCAATTACACTCGTAATGCTATTTTTGAACCCTTCATTGGTTTGCCACAAATTCCGCATCCAAATGACCAATCCGGCAATAGCTGCGGATGCGGCTATTACTCCCCCAACTACCAATGCAACTGGACCAGCAACAGCCCCAATACTTACACCCAATATACCAGCTATACTGGATAAGGTGACAAATACTGGGGCTAACGCCATACATGCTCCAACAAGAATCCCGAGCGCGGTTACAATTGTTGTTATAGCTGCTGATAACGCTGGGTGTTCCGAAACGAAGCCCGCAAAAGCACTTATTACATCAGCAATGACTCCCAAAACAGGTTCAAGTGCCATTTTTAAGTCATTCATAGCTTTTTGAAACTTTACAGCTGGGCTGGCATCCATTTTCTTAATCATTTCATTTAGCTGTTCTTGATTCTTGTTTAAATCTATAACTTTATCTTGAGCGCCAATAAGTGTATTGGTGATATTCTGGCCTTGATCTTCATACATCGTTCCGAAAAGCTTAACACCAATCTCATTTCGCTTTGTTTCATCTTCAATACTAGCCAATGCTTTGGCAATATCTGTCATAGCTGCTGAACCTTCTTTACCGCCTTTAGCGACAGATTGCCCCCACTTTTCTAACTGATCAGCCGATATTTTAGTACCTTCAAGAGCTTCTTTCATAGACTTGTCGACACCTTGACCAAATTCAGCCGCTTTAACACGGCCTTCTTTTAATCCATCTAAGAGATTATCAATCATTTGTAGTCAACGTGATTCGCAACATCACGCCCGTTCTCTTATGAACTGCTATACGTCACCGCATAGATTAGACTATATCTTCAACTACTTGAGTTGCTCCCCGTTTCGAGTGTCGTTTGCTTACACCCTACGTCTCTCGACTAGTCGTTGCACGTTCCTTAATTAAAAGGCTTCGCTCAGTATTGTCTCATTTGAGAGTTCCACTGAATTAAAGGAGTTTTTCATTGTATGTCGCCATACAAGGGAACTATAATCTAATTCCAGGTACCTGTATCAACACCAGCCTCCATAATCGCTTGTACTTCTTCAGCATTGTAACCCGCTCGTGTTAGCTGCCCACCATATTCAGCAATAATGTCTAATTGCTCAGGAGGAAAGCCAATTTTCAACAGACGATTCGTTAGCCCTAAAGCCGTATCACTAGTTATCCCTAATTCATTACCAATTTCATTCGCTTCTTGAATTAACTCAGTAAAATCTATACCTGCATAAGCACTTGCAATGGCTCCTGCTCCTTTTACAATGGAAGCATTAGCTTTATCACTGACAGTTTGATTTAACGCCCATTGTCTACGTGTACCCTCCAGTGCTTCCTCTACATCAACACCATAGGCTTCTACACCACGAACCGCTTCTTCTACCGATTTTTTAGAGGATGCTGGAACTTCAAAAGAAACGTCAATTTTTGTTTTTAATTTAGAAGTATCAAGCGCTTGCTCAATAGCTCCTGAAATACCACCACCAGCCATTAATCCACCAAGAATATTTTCTAAACCGATATCTAATTCTTTAAAACTGTGCGATGCTCTTTCTGCTTCTCGTGAAATGTCTCTCAAGTCATTTCGAACTTGTTGTAATGAGTTTCCATCATCTATTGAACGAAGAGATCGCTGTAATTTCTCAATATCTGCTTCTGAACCTAATGCTTCACGGCCGATGATTTGGATCGCTTGTTCTAACTGCCTAGCTGTCGCTGTACCGTTTCGTATTGCGTTTGTAAGGTTATTTCCTAATGCATTTGCAAAATGATCTACACTCGTTTCAGTCGCATCAAAGAATGTCTTTAACTGTTTCGTTGCGTTTTCTTGTTCCTGCAAACTTCTATTTGTCGCACTTAATTGGTTCTGCAACTGCTGTTCTGCTGTCCGAGCTTGTATTAGCTGCGTTTCATATCTTTGGATTTCACTAGCATTTTCACCATACTGCTGTTTGGCTTGATCTAACTGTTTCTGATAGTTTTGTACTTTACTAGCTGCAACAGTATGTTGCTCTCCAAGATTATCTATTTTCAAACGTAATTTCTCTATTTCTGAAGCATTCTCACCAAGCGTCGCTTTTTGTAACTCGTATTGAGAATTCAACTTAGAAAGAGAAGATTGCAACTGCTCTTCCTGTCCTTTTAGCTCTTTTAGTTTTTGAGCCGCTTTAGCTGTTTCACTTGTTCTTTCCTGTTCAGCATCTCTCGCCTGCTTTAAGCTTTCAGAAGTTTGTTTAATACTATTCGCTAACTGTTGTTCTGTTATTTGTTGACTTCGTAATTTTGACTCTAGTTTTGCTACAACAGTTGAATTTTCTCCGTACAATTCTTTAGCACGTTGTAAATGTTCCGCCGTTGCTTGCGTCGCCCTTTGTGCAACTGCATACTGTTGGGAAAGGTTTTGAAGCTTTGCTTGTAGTTTTTCTGAATCAGTAGCATTTAACTTCATCTGCTCTTCTTGTAATTTCATTTCTTGACGAAGTTTTTTAGTTTCCTGATTCATGCCCTTCATAGCATCATTAAAATCTTTATTTTGCGCTTTAAATATAACTTCAACTTCCGAATTATTTCTTGCCATTATCTCACCTACCTTTACTTGGGATTGTTACGCCATGCTTCAAACGCTGTAATCCCTGCGTAAATACGCTCAACAGACGAAATTGGCTCATGCCAAAAAGTCTCTGGATCTATTCCAGAGACTAGACAATACAAGACGTATTTATCTTCCACACATTCAATTTTAATGTCTGGATTTTTTACTTTTTTTCACCGTTACCGCCGCTATTTGTACTTTTTTTCAGTGCTGTGGCAAATTGATTTGGATCTTGACTAATTACATCAACAACCAGCTTCGTATATAGTTCCATAGATTCTGCTAATGAATCATGATACTTCTGTAAGAAATCATTAAATGTTAACTTTTCTTTTGGGTTTGCGCCTTTAAACGCCATATAAATCACTTTATGAATACTTGTTTGATCGATTTGTTCTAAAGCTGATAAATCTTTATTATCCTCATTTCTTAATCCATCTAATGCTTGGAATTTCACGATATCAGCAATAATTGAACTAGTAATAAGCCCTTCTTCTTGGCCTTTTTTCAAAGCGTAATTGGTTAAAAACGCCGGATAGTTCTGTTTATTAATAAAACGTTTTTCATACTCACCTTCTACTTCTACAAATTCGACTTCTTTTAATGTTATTTTTTGTACTTTCATCTGCTATTTCCTCACTTTCATTTTCTTCTCATTTAAATCCAAAAGAAAAAGCCCTGTATGAAACTAGGGCTTTAAGCTGAAGTTGTTCCTTTAACAAGAGCTGAATTAAATTGTGTATGCCACTTTTGAGCGACTGTTGCATCTGCTAATTCATCCACAAACGCTTCATAATAGAATTTATTTAAATCATCTGGTAAAGCCGAGAATTCTAATTCCATCATTGCCAATTCTTCCTCACCATTTGCAATAGCAAATTTAAAACCAGTGGAGTTTGAGCAATTTGGAAACGCAATAAGTTTTACAACATCTTCAAACTCATCTACTACATCAGCCGTAAATACAAAATCATATCCCTTTGAATCACTACCGAACGCCCATACACCCGGCTTTAATCCAGTTGTATTAAAACCAAAATAATCTCTTGCTACTTTAACAGGAATATACGCTGAAACAGTAACTTTAAGTTCCGTGGTTTTCGCTTTCTTTTTCAACGTCACGCCACCACATACCTTTTTCATTTCCTTATTTTCTGGTTCCCCTTCAATTGATCCTACACATCCAAATTTTGTTCCTGGCTCTTGCGTTCCTTTCTTCTTAAATTGAATACTTGCATTCGCAATCGACACGGAATCAAATTCTTCAATTACTTTAACCATTTAAAATTCCTCCTCCAATACTTTATCTACACCTTTGTGTAGCTCTCCTAAAATTCTTGGCCTAGCGTTTACAATCCCACGCTCCGCAAATCGTTGTTCTAAGGGATTATGTGAACCCCTTCCTTGGTTCGGGAATACTAGATAACCAAACGATCCTTTTTTATTAGCTGCTCCACCACGGGCTAATATCCTAAAACCTAAATTCATCTTTTCGCTTTTGGACCAGTTGCTATCTTTGGCATGGGTCTTATTTCGAACACTCCATTTAGAACGAGATACTGGAATAAGCTTTGTAATCTCTTCTATTGCAATTCGTATACCGTCAGTGTGGAGGATGGTATTGATTGTAGGTTCCATCTTATTTGGTAATAACCGCATTTTTTCTTCAAGCTTTTCTATCGCTTCATAATCAAGCTCAAATGCACTCAATTGGAATCACCCTCTTAAACGTAAAAACAACACGATCAATAAAACGATCTGTATCTTTCACTTGAAGGCGATCGCTTTTAGAAACTACAAAAGATACCATTTTCACCTTGCCAACCCACGAAATAATATCAATGACCTGCTCATCTAAATTCGATTGATTTTCCGATAAATAACTAACATATATGCTTTGAGAAATTGTACGATCATTAGAAGACGGTTGAAACTCACCATATTCCAAAATAAAACAGTTGTATCCCTCTTCTGTTAATTGCGATTCCTCATCTTCTGCTAGTTCATCCTCAACAACTAAAAGCTTAAATCCGTCTTCAAGAGCTTTTTTAATGCCTCTTCTCTGCTCCTTCATAAGCTTTTTAGATTTTTCATTCACGAGATTTCACCGCCTGCTGCAAATAAAAGAAAAGGTATTGTTTGTTAGAATCATGATCCGCTTTAATCACGTCATATTCGATTCCATCCATTAATACCTTAAGTTTATTTTTATTTATCTTTCTAAAGGAAGGTGGATACAGTGTTTTAACTTTTAAATCTAATCCCGTTGTTAAAACGCCCACCATTTTGTAATCACTGTCCCGTAAAGACATCACTTTATAGGCAAGCTTTCCTTCTTCACGAAACTTCTCACCTATTCTTTTTCCCTCTTCTGAACGCTCTGTTTTTTTATATCCATATTGTAGAAATCCGTCATTTAAGGTTTCTCTATACGATTTTAGAACCATTGATTACACCAACTTTTCCTAAAGCCACATCTAAAATAAGCCTGGATAATTCATTTTTATAATTCTTTTCAAATTCATCACCTGCATTGTTATAAACATACCGACACCGTTCTAACAGCAAGTCTTTCGGTATTAGCTCTTTTGAAAAATCAAAAGACGCATTTGTTAACCTTGACAAATACGCCTCTCCTTTTTCTAAAAGTTTTATTAAACTAGCATCCTCTTCATTCCAGGTGATTTTAAGAACATCTTTTAGTTCATTCAAAAGCTCATCCATTCGCATCACCTTCTAAAAAAGTGATTAGTTCAGCCTTTGTTGCATTAGACTTGTATTCAATACCACTTTGATCTAATAAAGACTGAATCTCTACCTTCGTTAATGCTGAATAATTCCTCTCTTCAACAGGAGAGGATGGATTAGGGCGTTGTAGTGCCTTCTTTCGCTTCTAGCGCTGTAATATCAAATACAGTGAACGAATCAGGATCTAACGGACGACCATTTGCAAGTTGACGAACGAGATATAAACGTTGATCTTCAATTAAACGGATTGTATCGTCTGACTCTAAACGTTGTTCTGAAGCAACTCCCATAAAGTAATCTTTCGGTTTACCAGAGATCATTGTATTTAATGGGACGGCTGGCGACTGGACCATCGTTAAACCTGGCACTCCAAAATTATCATATGTCCAAGTACCATCATCTTTACGTTTTGCACCAATCGGGAAAAATTTTGTTGCATAATCCAAAGGATTCACAATAAGCGTTACCCCTGTATAGCGTTTCGTTCCTCCTTTAGTAGTAGGAGCTAAGATTTTTTTACCGATTGTTACAGGAGTAAAGTCTTCTAAAACAACTTTCTTTTTATCTGGATAAATACCATCTGTTACTGATCCTTTTAAATCTTTGATCATACCAATTGGTTGTTTTTTCCCTGTCCCCATAACAATAACTTTTTCTAATTCTTCTGCTACAACTTCTTTCATAAATGTACGAACATACTTATCTAACCATTCAGGACCTAGTTCAAACATTGCTTTACATACAACTAAAAATCCACTAAGTTTGTACATTCCTTCTTCAATTGTTTCAAAACCTTCATCAATCATTTCTCTTATCGAGTCACATACATCGCCCCAGAACGCTGTCGTGGTGCCCTCTTTTCTAACAACCCATTGCGTCTTTGCGCCTACGGTTTGGAAATTAACAAGAGAAAGTAACGGATGTTCCTTTTCTAAATCTTCAAAAACTCGTTCAAAAACAGTTGGCGGCATCAATTGATGTGTTTCGCTAAATGATCTAACTTCAATTGCTGCATTATAAAATTTCTTTTCTTCATTTGTTAAGACACGTACACCGCGAGAGGCCAACACTTGAGCATCCCAATTTTCATTTTTTGCTTGTTGTGCTTCATTAATTACATCGTTCATCATATCTTGAAAATGTTGCATGTTGTTTTCCATATTTGCGACAATTCGTGCCGCTACCGCTTGTGCATCACCTGTTTCAAGCGCCTCTTTTACATTATTAATTTGTTGATCTTTATTTTCGATTATCGGACGATCTAAATTTTTAATAGTCATCTTATTCCCTCCTGTTTTTAAGACAATAAAAAAAGCACTGCTTTACGCGCGCTTAAATTTGTTAAGTATATTTTCATTTGAACCTGCTGCTACTGGTTCATTCTGTTGGTTATTTTTATTTCGGAATTTCTGAAGTACATTATTTTTAAATTCCTCTGGATCTACCTCATCGTCATCTTCTACATGTTCATTTACTTTATGAGCCAATCCAATCTCTACTGCCTCATTGGCGGTAAACCATGTTTCATTCGCAATCATTGTCTCAATTTCTGAACGTTCCCCTTGATAACGGGTCATATAAATATCCGCAAGCGATTTATCAATTCCCTCAAGAGCATTCAATGTCTTGCGAATATCTAATTTTGTTCCCCAAGTCCATGTAGAGGCTTCATGAATCATTAACATAGAACCTGTATTCATAATTAGTTCGTCTGCTGCCATTGCAATAATAGATGCGGCACTTGCGGCCAGTCCATCTACGTTAATGATAATTTTTGCCGGGTGGTTTTTTAGTTGGTTATAAATTGCAATCCCATCGAATACATCCCCACCAGGACTATTCAAATTGATATTAATAATATTTGCTGAAGTAGCTTTTAATGTTCTCTCAATATCAACTGCGGATGTAGAATCACTCCACCATGATTCACCAATATCACCATAAATCGTTATGTCCAGTGAATCAGCTTTCGCTTCTGCCTTATAGGTATGTTGGACATTAGCTAGATGGTTATATTTTTCATTCTTGTAACGTTTCATCCTTTTCACCTCCTTCCAGTGAATCCGCTTCTTGATAGTTTTTTGTTACATGTCTTCTGTTTGCCCATTCTTCATCAATAGGCTCTTTTCCAAGCATCATTATGACATCATTAATTGTTAGACCACCAATCGCAAATAATTTATCCATTGCGGTTGATAATTTCGTAATATCAACAATCTTAATTTTTGTTGTATCAATCTTTAAATATGTTCTTTTTAAATACTCTTCTTTTTTGTACATCTTTCGATTAAATTCATCTTGTATCAATTCAGCAATCGGATTAATACAAAATGCTAAAAATGAATCCATTTGCTTTTCAATATCAGCCACATCACCTTTTAAAATGCCGATAGGTACATGAAAAGCTGTTGCTACATAGCCAAATATGTCACTGACTAAATCACTAATATCACGGCTTGTGCTATTGTTTGCGACGCCGTTTTTACTATCGCTCATATCTTCAAAAACATAACCATCTTGTAATTGAAAAGCGGAGCCTACTTTATCAGCATTGAACCAGTTCTTTAACTGACTTTCAAACATTTCATCGATCGCTGCTTGTGTTCCTGGATCTTGCGCTCTTAAAAAATCTCCTTTAATTAACAAGCGCTTATTATTTTTTCTTTTATAATAGTCAATAGAAGATGCGAGTAACTTCCCAAAACTGTTATACATGCCATCGATAACTTCCATGATATTACGATCATTTAGCTTAAAATGAAACACTTCAGATTCATTAAATGATTTATCAAAAGTGAAATTACCAATGGTTATGTCATTATATATATTTTCTTTTAATGCAAACTTAGTAATATTAAAAGACTCAGCTATATATAATTGTTCATTTTGCATAATCACTACACATTCATTTTCCATAATTAAATGATTAACTAAGCTATGCATAAATTCTGATGCGTTTTGATTTTGATTAGGTTGCACATTGAGTAAATAATGATTTTCACCACGTTTTTCTTTCCCTTTTTCAAACGTTTGAAATTCACACCTTGTTAGAGCATTAGCTATTAAATCAATACAGCTTTCCACTGCTAATTTTTTATAGTAATAATCCACACTTAATTCATAAAGACATTCCTTTAAAGTGAAAGTGTTATTACTTCCAAGAAAACCACTTATCCATTCTCTTAATCCCACATTCTCACCACCTTTTATACACTAAATGATTTGAATATCTTTCTAACATTTTCTTTTGTTAAAGCACTTGATTCTTTTAACTCACTATCGCAATTAAGCGCATGTAAAAAAGCGAAAAAACCATCTGTTTTTCGCTTCTCTTTATCAACCTTTTTATATTCAATATTGCCATTCATCTTTTCTTCTTTATAAACATTACCCACATACCAACGCATAAGTGGATCATCACCAAATACAATTGCATGTTTAATAAATACCTCTTCCACGAGTGGAGCAAGCTTACTATGCGTCGCTGGACCACGACGAACAATTTCAATTTCAAAGCCAGCCTCTTCAAGCGATTCTTTTAAAATAGCTGAACGATATAAATCCATACTGACTTTTTTTATACGGTATTCTTTATTCATCATTACGAACCAATCTCGTACATGTTCCGCACTAATTGATTTGTCATAAACAACAGTAAGTAATTCCTTTTCAATTGCAATTCGAATGATATCTGGATTAATATCTTGCAACTTAGGCGCTGTATGATGCATAAACGTATGCTGCTTCCAATATCGTTTCCCATCTTTTTTAAATAAGATTCCAACTGAACAGAAATCACGAATTTGTGCGAAATCAACCGCTCCAATACATTCTATCCCTTGGACATTTTCAGGGAATGGTTGATTTGTTGCTAATCGTTCATCATAAGTAGCAACCTCTTTCCTTGTATCTTCGACAGGTAAATTCATTCTTTTTGTCATGAACTCAATTCGCAATGCACTGTTTCGTTTCATATCGTGATATTCTTTACGCATTTTATGCTGTAAATTTTCGTTATACCTATATGAAGGATTAGCTTTTTCCCACATAGACTCATCATGAACTTCTTGTTCATTATCAAGTTTGCATATAAAAGGAAATAGTGTGGAGTCTGGTAATTCTTTATTTAATACCATTTGAGCTTCTTCTTTCATATCATCTAGCACTCCACCACGGACATTTCCATCGGTTGTAATATAAAAAATCCTTGGGTCTTTCTTTTTACCTAAACCAGATGTAAAAACTTTAATATTGGAATAATCTTCATACTCATGTAACTCATCAAATATAACAGCTCCACTTCTCTTACCATCTTTTGTACGAGCATTTGATGTGTTAAATTCAAACTTTGATTTTGTTTTTAAATGTTTTATAAGTATTTTTGATTTGTAAAAAACCTTTTTTAACTTCCTCGCGAATTTTGGTGCTTCTAAAATATCGTAAACATCTTGAAATGATGTCTTAGCTTGATCTTCAGATGTTGCTACAATGTCTATATCATAATTTTTAATTCCATGGTGTCCACTCATCATATAAAAGCTGTCATAACTTATATATCCGTTTTTACCTGCACCACGTCCAAGTAATAGCAAATACCTATCAAACATAAGACGACCATCTGCATAACGTACACCGTAAAAAAATGCATTACAAAATCTTTGCCAAGCAAATAGGGAAAAGGGAAAATAGGGGGCTGGCTTCTCCACCGATTTTTCAATAGCTTCCGCATCAATTACCACATCCGGTTGATCTAACTTCCAACGAAGGAATTTCATGAGAAGCTTTTGTTCTTCACAACTTTGGATTTCTCCATTCTCAACCATGCGCATATATTCATCAATGTATGGATGATATTGATATGTAGAAGGATATCTAGATGTCATCGTCTTCAGTTCCTTCTTCAATTACTGGTTCCTTCAAACCAAGCATCTTTAATAATTCTGTCATACGTTTATTCGTTTCACGAAATTCTTTTGTTGCTGGATTCGCCTTAGTCCCTTTTTGACTCTCACTATTTTGCCATTCAATCATCGGGCCTTTCTTTTTTATTTCTCTTGCCAGCTTATTTTTCACATCAACCATAGTCATGTAATCATCGACAAGATCAACGTAATGCATACCATACAAATTATTCACTTCCAATTGCTGTAATAAATCTTGTTTTATTTGTGCTTTTTTTGATAGTTTTCGCACAAGTACCCCCCCTCTAACTTTTTAATTTGCAAATATGTTTTAACCGCTCTCCTCCCCCCGTTGAATGGTCCTCCTACTAAAAGCCAAACTTTTTGACCGGGGGGTGTTTAAGAGACTAATTCAAAGTAAGTTTCAATAAATTCCAAAATAAAAAAGACTTCTTCACTAGAAATCTTTAGAATGTCCGTCGTAAATATTAAATTCTCTTCTTCTTGTAATCTTTCTCTAACATCAGTAAGTTTAAGTCTCTTACACTTCCTTGGATTCACACAGTCTCTTATCTGGCAATAACGCCAGTAAGAATACTTTCGGAACTGATTAAGCATGTCGCGTTCATATGATGTACGCTCGCCCTTCTCAGCGTATTGAATCATTAAGTCAGTATCGAATGACCAACTACCATCCACAATAATCATAGCTACCACCGTTCCTCATTCATGAACTTAGGTACCTTCTTTTCGACTTTATCCAATCGATCATGTACTTCATTGTGACATCGAATGCATAAGCATTGTAGGTTATCTAAATCCATTGCTAAGTGTGGATGTGTCTTAACCTCTTTAAGATGATGCACATTCTCAGCAGGCTTATATTTACCTTTCGACTTACAGATTTGACATTCGTAATTATCACGCTGTAGAGCCTTGAGCCTTAGTACTCTCCACTCTTTAGACTTATAGAACTTCATAAGCTTACCTTCTCTTATGAGCTTAATATAGTCCATTGTTAACACACCGTCCTTGCTCTAATACATTTAGGCTTACGATCCATAATCTGTGACTTCATCACTTTATGTTTAACATATCCGTATACTTGTTTAGGTGTTGTTGGTTCATAGTCATAATCTAGGCATTGTGTAAAAGCTCTAGCCATTTCCATTATTGATTCCCAATTATCTCGAATCCAATTGCTGATTACTTTATAAGCTTCATATAACTTATAGAACTCTTTTAATCGAGACTCAACGTCATCTCTCATTGCCTCACCCCTTATCTTTCACTAGCAGATTATCCAACAACTTATTGATTACACTTGTTATAGCTTCTTCTTTATCTTCAAGCATTGCGTTTTCTTGTAGCTCATCTAACACTTGAATTACATCTGGTAACCTTTCTAATCCTACATACTGTTTTATTTTCTTCTTACTACGAAGAGCGCGAAAGATTATTCCAATGACCATTGCTTTTTCAAGCTTATTTAATTCCATCCTCTCACCCCTTGTCTCTATATAATGCAACACGTTTGCGCCTTTCTTTACCTAGATAACTTCAAGAACTCTCTCATGCCTTCTACAACTTCTTTATCGTTTTCAACAAGCTTACCTTAAACATAGATATCTCCATTACTTTTCAGAGATACCATTTCTTGTTCACCAACTCTCAAGATGATACTGTCCTGTGAAGTATCTCTTGCCAACTTATTCAAATTTCCATTATGCAACGTTAGATTCATCTCTTCACCTCCTCAAAAATAAAAAGCACTCCCGAAGGAATGCTCTCATACCAATTTACTATAAAATAATTTTCATAGGCATTTTAGGAGTACTTAAATTTTCATAAAACTTTATTAAGTCATTTCTACTTAATGCTTTAGCCATATTATTTTTAAATATATCAACGTCAGTGTATGGTGCTACACTAATGTAATCCATTCCCTCATCACGCGCATACTCCTGAAGTTTTCTAATATAAAAAGTAGCTATTCCTTTGTTTCTCAATGAATCATCAATAACATATAATAATTGTAAAGTGATTGATTTCTCATTCGTTCTCCTTAGTTCCATTGCTCGAGGAGACATTCTATGAAAGTCGATAGAAACCAAAGGTTTATTATTTATTTTATTATAAAGACAAAACTTCACATTTCCCTCATCACAAAAATAACTTTGTTCATGTTTATTAACAATTCTTTGACCATTAAATTGATACTCAATATCGCCTTCTTGTTCTTTAAGAGCCTGTGGCAAGCCCCACCCTCTAATTAATGCTTCCATATTTTCATTAATATCTCGAATCAAAATATCGCTCCTTTGCTACTCAATAAAAGCACTCCATAAGGAATGCTTTCAATAACTCACTATGAACTTATAATCCTAACTTTTCTCCAAATGTTTCACGTAAATAACTTGCCAAAAGCTCCGTCGTAAATTTCTCATTTCGACCTACAGCAAACAATTCTTCATCTTGCACAACAATTGTATCAAGGGAACTAAATTCACCATCAACAATTTTCTCGATGCTGATTGTATTGTTTTCCGTGTTAACTTCTGTTCGGAATTCGACATTATCTATTACTATTTGAGAACTATGCATTCCAATATGGAATTTATAGTTTTGATTCTGGACTGTTCCAATGCCCTTTCTTATTGGAACTAGATAATCTGAAATCATTTTATTATGTTGATCTTTAATAATCTTTTCATCCAAGTCTTCTCCTAAATATTGTTTTGCTCGTTCTGCAAATTTATTTTGAAAACTCATGCTTTCAACATCCCTTCTACAATTATACTGGAATTATAAACCAGTATAATTATAGCATATGCAGAACGTACATCCCTATAAAAATATTAATACTAGAGAACTATACACCATTTGCCCTTTTGCCAAATATTTTATGTAATTACAGAAATACGGTAATTGAAGTTTCATCCTTCTTCCAGTCACCTAATGATGTTGCACTGGCCCGATCTAACATTATTAAGTAACTGGAAGAAGAGCAAAAGCTCTCCTTAATAACAGTATCACTCAATCAGTCCCATGTGCTGGTTTCGGATTTTATGTGCCGTCATTATGAAACCGTTTAAACAACATATATTATAAAGAAATTTTATGAGTTGTGTTTTCCGCCACTTCTCACAATACAAATATAACATGTTAAAAACCAAAACGTGTCCGTAAATAGTTCGCGAATAGTTCGCACTACTAATTTATAATTTTCCTCTAATGTCTAATTCTTCTCGATCTAATATATGATCAATACCTAATACTTTAGCAAGAGCTACACATAGAAGATTAATTTCATTTACAAATTCTTGAGCCTTAGCAAAGGAATTTGTCCCAACTTTATCATCACCCTCATGTATATAATTATTCCTAGCTGTAATAGCTTGCTTAATTTTATCTAAATCAACAGCCTTCTCAATACTTGTAAACTCTTCACCACTTAGAACCATCTTTAATAATATCAATAAATTTGATAATCCTAATGTGGTCAGTATTTTTTTTCGTTCAGTTTTTTCTATATCCTCCATCCTATTTTCAAATAAAACATACAAAAATCTTTCTAATTGCGTTACTGCTTGTACAATTCCAGATAAATATTCCCCAGCATAAACGCTTCTAACTGCATTAACCCCCAAACTAGCGTAGCGAACATTTTCATCAGCACTCATAAGGATTTTTTTCATTCGATTCTTTTCCTGATCAGAAGGTGAAACAAACCCTTTAAACAAAGCAACTTCAAATAGATGTTTAAAATCTACTTGATTAAAAGTCTCGTTACTTTCATTAAGTTGATGAAACTGCAAAGTATGGATATCTACAGGTGATATTTTTAAAACTTGTCTATGTTTTGTAATAGCACCATATACATCTAGAAAATAGTTATATACAAGACACATTTTTTCAACTGCTTTATATAACTTTTCCGTGTCAATCTTCTCATTCTTATCAAACAAGTCAATATACCTATCAAGTTTAATTTCCATTTCTGAATAACCAGTTATTCCAAACCGGTCACCAGTACTAACAAACACATTCTTCTCCAAATCTTCTTCTTTTGTATCATTAAATCCAAAAAACTTTTGATTATGTTTCAAGGTATATGGCGTCTTGTTTATAACTTTTATCGTATGTTTCTTATTTTTGTTTTCAGGTAGACATACTTCAAATTCTTCACCCGGATTTAAATGTATGAGATACGGAACATAAAAAATGAAAACACTTCGAATCTTACTTCTTTCTTTAGTTTCAAAATTTCTTGAATTTGAAACTTCATACATTGGTCGCTTTTTATCCAATTCAATCCACTCCTTTATAATATTATTATATTCAACAAGATTAATTGATAATCCTTTTTTCAGAATACTACATCTTTGAAACAACTTATTTCCTAACCTAATTGGGATAGTTTTTTTGATTATAAACACATATTTTTATACTTTTGATTCAATTATCCCTCAAACTGAATTCACTATAATCTAGATTGTGTTGAGTTAACCTATCCTGTTTTTTCCTAGAGCTATCAAGCTTTCTAGCATTTCATCAAAATGAATTTGACACTTTCAGTTTAAAGCTAATTCAATAAGTGATAAAAAAATAAAAGAATTAGATTCTAAATTTCCTTTGATAATCATTTAATGTATCTTGTTGGATTCCTATATATCTTAAAGTCTCTTTCTGATCTGTATGATTTAACATTTGTTGTAAGGCAACCACATCTTTAAACTGTTTATAATGATGGTACCCATATGTCTTTCTAAGCGAATGAGTTCCAATACGCTCTAATCCAAATTCTTGTGCTGCCTGATTCAATATGACATATGCCATCGATCTTGTAATAGGCCTGTTCTTTCCATTCCTACTTTTAATGAGAAATTCATTCTTCGGCTTTCCTTTTGTATAATCCCTTAATGCCTTCTTTAAATCAGAAGGCATCTTCACATCTTTAATCTTATTAGTTTTCTTTTCACGAATAAAAATATTCCACCCTTCAACATCACGTACTCGCAAACGTAGAATATCTGAAATGCGTAATCCTGTATTAATGCCAAGAAGGAACAGAATGTAATTACGTTCATTCTGCTCCTTAAAATATTCTTTTAGTTCTTTAATCATTTCTTTATCTCGAATCGGCTGTACAATGTTCATACACTTTGCCCCTCTTTTTGTCTACGTGTTTTTAGATATACCTCTTTCTTTAGATTGAAAGCTAAACGTAATATCGCACGTCCTTTTAACTTATAATACTTTGTTTTACCTATACCTAAATCCATCCAGATATCGGGATCATATCCAATATCGTCTTCCATATAAAATTTTACGATGACCTCTCGTTCATCATCTCTTAAGCGATTCACAGCATCATACAACCAACTCATAAATTCATTTCTTTCTTGTTCATACTCAATTCTTTCAATTGCAATATTTTCAGTTGAACTATTAAACTCGTTTGTAATTGATGGAGGAACAATAGAATATGAAGGTGTCACTTTTGGCAGCATATCACATGGCATTGTTGCTAAATATGTACGATACTCGTTGAATACTTTTTCAATTTCTTGTTTTGTTCTTTTCCCATCCACAATTGGCATTTTAAATGATAATTGTTTATTCATATTAGATTCCTCCATTATTATTATTTTTGTCTTACTGCTCCACGTCTGCGTTCATAACGTGGTCCATGAACTCCCATTAACTCTTCAATTTCACGAGTGCTAAATTTCTCTTTTCGTTTTTTATTCTTTTTCTTCTTTGTTTGATTCGATTGCTTTTTCCATTCGCGTAACTGACCCTTTAACCCCTTCATTTCCCCATCTCCCTTTTCAAAATAAAAAGGACACCTATTCCTAAAACAGCTTTAATTGCTGCTTTAATGAATTGGTGTCCTCTAGTTTTCTAGCCGGACTATATTCGAATGTTATTTTAAATATCCCAATAATCACTATTAACATCATTAGTATATTTGCTGATTTCCTTCTCTTTTCCACACTTTTCACATTTATAATAACTAACTATCCCCATCTTACCAGTTTTAAAATCTTCATTGTCATGACTTTTAATAAGTTTATATCTATGTATACATTTAGGTTCTTTTAATTTATCTAACCAATTTCCTAACATAAATTAATTCCTTTCCTCTCGAAGATATTCTTTCTATTCCCATCCTCTTAAGAATACCTTAGAAAAGATTTCCAATCAATGAAACGTGGTAACCTGTTTTTCTATAAACAAAAGGATTATTTTGTTAAAAAATTCATTCCAATTTATAACCACTATCTTTTTCTTATATTTTCCATTAAAATTTAATAAAAATATTTTAATAACAAAGGAGCAACCTATGAAGCATAATATAAATCTATGGTCTTTTATTTTTTCATTCGTTTGCATTGCTTTTTTTCTTTTATATCTTGAAGTATGCACACCTGAAATGAATGCGTCATTTATAAATATCGTTTATTTTCACCCTTTATTTTTTGTACTCATTTTTTCAATAGGAACTTTTTTTGCTGGTATTAAAGGATTCTCTAAAGCAGGTAATTGGATAGCAATGCTTAGAAGCATAGTAACAGTTCTGCTAACATTGTTATTATCAGTGTTTTTAACACTAACTTTAATTGTTGGCTATGCATTAAGCTAAACATCGTTCCCTGTGAATAAAACTCAATATTCCGTCAATAATATAGATAGGCGATAGCCCAAACCCATTTAATGAAGTCCCTAGCCTTTCTCCTTGTTCCCCCTTGGAGAACCGAGCAGTTAGCTTTTGCTAACTGTTCTTTTATTTTCTGCAATTGGTTACACTTACCGGATGTTTTTAACGTAATATTAAGTTACGATATAAAAGAATAAAATATATTTGGCTGTTATACCATTACCCTAGGAAACTAGGGTTTTTTATTTCCATAAAATGAAATTTTCATTAAATTTCTTATACTTTATTTCTCAACCACAACGGATGGAATTATAATGAAATGAATGGTAATATATAGACATCTCAATTACGTTAGAGCTTGTTTCCTTGCAAGCTCTTTTTTTATTAAAATAGCGTTTTTGTTCAAATTTCTACTGTACTTATATACGCCCCTGTATATCCGAAAATAAAAATATAGTAAAATATATTTATAAGTTCGTTTAATACTTAAATCTATTGAGAACAGGAGGTCCGTATATGAATAAAAGACTTAATATGTTAATGAAAATCATGCCATTCCTAAGTGCACTTTTTATCTTAATTGGAATATCTATGGCAATATTCGCTGCATTAGATCATAACCACAGAATGCTCATGGGTTCACTATTCGTAATTGTACAAGCTGTACTTGTGATTACATATCTTAAGATGTTTAAAAAAATTGGTTTCTAAAACATTGAATACCAGCTGAAATGTTCATTAGATATACTTATCATTTCAGCTGTATTTTCCTATTCAAATAACGATTTTGTTAATATTTGATTCACTCTTTATTTTCAACTTCCATATACTTATACGGACTATAAAAAAATACACAATATAGTTCTTGGTCAAAGAGCGCCATACGCCCTAATGGCGCTCTTTTCTATTCAAATAAGAATTTTGTTTAGTTTCCTTGGTTTAAATGCACTTCTAAAATTCGTTTTTCGTTCCGAACCATTTCCAATGCTGATTCCAGATTGTGCTCCAATCTCTTTAAATCATCTATTCTATTTTCAACCTGTACAGTTGATACGAAATTGTATACATTTGCACCAATGGTACCGAAAGATAATTTCACTTTTGCTTTCGGATAGAACCCGCTCATGTGATCCCTTCTTTCTTTCAAATAACTATTTTGTTAAATTTCTAGATTCAAAAAGTACTAACTTTTTAAAATGACTTCATATACATTTATTGAATACATATAAAGGTTGTATAAAACCAAATAATTTAGGAGCTGATCAGTATGACAAGTAAACCACTAGTAATAACGCTTCCTCCTATATCAAAAACCAAAATTACTTTTTATTCTTCTTCTGGTGACGTAATTAACCACACTTTTTTTACAAACGAGACTTCAGAACCTATAGCAACGTTTGCACATTGTCCTATAGACTTTGAAAGATTTGAAACTAAAAGAATGCCGGTCCTTATAAAATAAGTTTCATCCTCCTTTACGAATAATCTTTTTCACATTACACATACTATCCTCAAGTCAGCTTCCCACAGCTACTCTCTTTTAAATCGGAGTTCGTTACACTCCGTATCGTTTGTTGCACGGCAGGTAACTTAGTCAATTACCTGCCATTTCCTATTCAAATAACGTTTTTGTTTAAAAATTGCACAGCCATAGAAAACATACATACAATACCATGCGGTATTTTTTTTCAATTTTAATTTTGGCCAGAGCACCTTTTTAGGTGCTCTTTAACTTTAAAATAAGGATTTTGTTATATTCCTTGCACTTTTAAATGAGACAAGCATATGTTGTAGTATAGTGTTTCATCACTTATATACACTTCCTTTTTTCAAGAGTACATATTCGATATGTACTCTTTTTGCATCACTATAAAATAACGCTTTGGTTAAACTACAGCCCCATCAATCAGAACAACAGTATCTTCATATTCATTAAATTGTTTTATAAGCTCATTCATTGAATCTATTGAACTTATTTCTGCCATTGTCTTTTTATATAAATTAATTGCTTCTGTGTATAACATAGGTGTAGGCGTTCCTGCTTCCTTTACTTCTTGTACACTGTTATAACCTACTATTTCATGGTATATTTCAAATGCCTTTTCTAGAGAATCTCTTCCTTCTTTTTCTTTTACAGCAATCAGTGCATAATAATCTTGTTTATTGAACTCATAGTAGTTCATTTCATTACCTCCAATTTCTTAATAAAATTCAAATTTTGTCTTACTTTACATCTACACGTGCTTGACTTGCTTCTCGACTAAAACCATCCGGATATCTTTTAGCTAATTTTGTAATATTCATTTGAGCGATATCTTCTAAGGTATATCCCATTTCATGAGACATGATTGAAATGTAGTACAAGATGTCTCCCAGCTCTAAAGCGATTTTATGCGTATTCCCTTCTTCTTCTCCTGGACAATGAGCCGGATCAAATCCATGACCATGGAAAATAGCTTTTTTTACAATATCAGCAACCTCACCAGATTCTCCTGAAAGTCCTAATGCCGCATTTAAAATACGTCCACCAAAATCCTGATTTGTACTCCATGTGCGTAATGCCGCTTCTTGATATTGATCTAATTCACAAATTTGATTGTTGTTCACTAAGGCTTGTCTTTCCTTTGATTTACTGATTAATTTAGTTACTTCCATAACACTGTTTTTCATTGCTTTCATTTTTATTTCCCCTTCCTATTTAGCAAATCCCTAATCCTATCGGACGATTTTCAATTAAATACTTATCAGCTTGATCTATTACAAGAAGCGCAACTTCCGCTTGGTGTCTCCTTAACGCTTTGGCCATCTTCGGTAAGCTCATACCTTGACTCCACATTTCACGAAAACGTACTACCTCTCTTTCATCCCAAATGAAGTTAGCTTCTTCTAAAGCGATGTATATTTTTAAACGTGATTCCTTCATCGCTTCATGATTTCTTGCTACACTCATAAGCGAACCTACTTTCTAAAAATGATTATTTTATCTTTTCAGTAAACTTAGTATCCACACGATCAACTTTACCGTTTACCCAAACCGCAACTTGCTCACCAAATCCGCTCATTGGTGGATTTACCGCTGTGACATTTCCGTCCTTCACTATTAAAAGTTTGTTGCTACTAACATCAATTTCTATTTTTTTCATATGTCCCTCTCCCTTTTATTACCGCATGTACTCGACAACATCAGGTTTAAATCCACTTCCTAAGTAAATTCGTACCGGAATTATTTCTCTTTTATCCCTTGCTGCCTTACACAATTCTTCAGCTGTATCCCAATTAAAAAACTTATCTACAGCTCGTTGAAACCTCCAAATTGCCATTACATATTGTTCAAAGATGTCATAACGATCATCTTGTTTAGTCGTGCGTGGTAATTCATCTGTACACTTTGCATTTCTTGGGACTTGAACACGTACATCTGCATATGTAACGCGTCCAGTTCCTTTTTTTACATTTGCTTTCATTACATCAAACTCGCAAATCGCTGGCTCTACATCGAAAATATTTAGTTGCTTAGCCATGTGCCATCCCACTCTTTTCAAGAATGTCTAGTAATTCAATTGCTCCTTCCTTACTTAAAAACATTCGTCCGTCCAACAATTCCATGTTCGATTCAGAAACTTCACCTGTTACAAAGCATGACTTTTCTTGTTTTCTTAAAATGACGCTTTCCCCATCAACATGAAAGTTTAGTGCTGTTCCTTCAGCAATCCCCAAAGTTCTGCGTAACTCAACTGGAATTACTACACGCCCTAGTTCGTCCACTTTTCTTGCAACACCTGTATTTTTCATAGCTTTCTCCCCCTTGTTAACTAACTTTTTGTTGTTTCTTATGTTGTAGCTCTTGTTTCATTGATTCGAATTTGATTAACCATGCTTGCCAACGCTTATCATTTTCTGCTTGCTGTTGCTTTGCTACTTCACAGTTACAACCTTCCGTTAGAATTACACCCAGATAAGTTTCTTTACGAATAATTCCTGTATCATGGCATAATGCACACATCTTTATTTCCTCCTTTTACGCTTCTACAAATCTTTGTAAACGTTGCTTTGCTATCTCTCTTCTATAACTAGCGGCTTCATTTTTTACAGTTAGACTTGTTTCAACCATTCGGTCATATGAACGTTTGCCAACTTGGTTTTTCAGCTCTTTTGGTTCCAAATTACTCGTATATAAAGTAGGAAGTTCTTTTCTGTACCGACCATCAATGATATTGAATAATTTTTCTTCTACCCATTCCGTAGTTTTTTCTGCTCCAATATCATCTAATATAAGTAAGTCGCATTCTAAAAGAGCTCTCATGATTTGCGTTTCATTTTCTTTATTTTCACTATTGAATGTGCTTCGAATTCGTTGTAACAATTCTGGAACACTTTGAAACACGACAATGTATCCTTTTTTAGAAAGTTCATTTACAATTGCGGCTGCTAGGTGTGTTTTGCCATTACCAGGTTCTCCCCAAAGCAGTAACGATTCACCGTTCCATTCTTTAAATGTCTTCACGTATTTCACTGCAACTTTATAAGCTGTCTCTGATCCATTTCTATCTAGAAACGATTCAAATGTACTTTTAGAAAATCTTTCTCCTAAATTACTGATGCTGAACAATTTTTCTATCTCTCGTTTTTTAGCAAAGTTTTGAGCTTCACGTATTTTTGCTTCTTCACTTTCTACAACACACTCACATGTAGGAAGTATTTTGTTTTTAATACGTAGCTGCGGAACTTCCACAGTAATTGCGGCGATATATTTCTTACAGTGTTCGCATGTATACCCTTCTGTTTCTTCACTACAAGCCGATGTATTCACTATCCGAGTCATCACTCTTCCGATTGATTCCGACACGTTTTTTCACTCCTTTATTTCGTTGATATTCCGCCTCTAAAGCTTCAACATCTGTTAAAGTCTTCACGTTATTGTTAACCCACTGTTTTAAAATGCCCTCAGCATAATTCCATTTCTTCTGCTGTTTCAAAGCACGTTCCATAGCTGCTTGTACTAGTTCTTCGCTTGTATCATTTACCCATTGAGCGATACTTTCGGCTATGAATGAATTTAAAATACCGAAATTATTTTCGTAGAAAGAGAAGATGTTACTACTACTTTGTATATTAGTAATTAGTTCTTTAGTATTTAGTTCTTTAGTACTTAGTAGCTTGGGATTTTCCACCGGTGGTTTTTCCACTGGTGGCTTTTCCACCACTGGGTCATTTTGCGGAACTTCATATATGATTGTTTCCCACTTAATAATTTTGTTATTATCATCTCTAACTGGAAATCTTTTAAGATACCCATATTCCTTTAATTCTTTCATTCCAGCTCTTAAGCTATCTAGCCCATCCTTTGCATGCCTAGATAATTCCTCTCTATAAAAAACCCAATCATCAGGAAGTGTAAGAATATATGCTAAAATCCCTTTTGCTTTCCAACTTAATCTTTTATCTTTAAGACCTGTATTATTTATTGTTGTGTAGTTCTTATCTTTATTAACTCGAAAAGTAGCCATTAATTTACCTCCTTGTACAAACCGCCACATATGCTTGTCCACTTTTGATTATTCGTTGAATTTCATAATGTGGATAACCAACCTTGAAATACTGTTCAATCATTTCCTTTAATTCATCATTGCTCTCTGCTAGGTTCCAGAATTTATTAGGTAATAGCACTTGATATTCAGTTAAACGCATGTACTATTTCCCTACTTTCCGTGATATACTTATAACAAGTCTTTTTTCATAAAGGACCCATTGCCGTGGGTCTTTTTATTTTGTTTTACGTCACTCCAAGCCCATCTTTTTATCGGTTCGTAAGTAATGTAAAGTACCAATACACTAAATGCGATAAACATTGCGAATGCTACTAATGATGTTGTATCTTCCACTAGATCACCTCCTTATCTTTCAGATAGCCATTGCAACAGAAACTCTTTAGCTTTTTGAGAGGGAAAGTACCATTTTGAACCAACTTTAAATTTTTGGAACCTTGGATCAAAGAAAAATTCTTTTTGAATTGTGTTCCAACTCATACATGTTCTTCTTTTTAATTCATTCGTGTCCCAAAATACTAACTCTGCATCGACAGTCCTTACTTTTTCTTCGACTTTTTCTAAGTAGATTTTTCTAACTTCTTTTTCATCAACTTGCACACTAATCATTTTTCACATCTCCTTTTCTATAAAGTATCTATTAAGAAATGAAATCATCTAATACAACAGGTCTTTTTGGCGGATACCACCCTGCGATAAATCGCATAGCATTTTGATAATATTTCCTTGGGATTTTATCGTACTTAGCTACACCAAAATGTCTTTTCAATGCGCCATATATTCCCTGATACGATGCATTGACATAACCTTCTTTTTTTAGTTCAAAAACACGTTGTTTTACTTTATGTTGCACAGCTCCTTTATGTTGCTCAGTAAGCCATAGTTCGTTATCTACTAAAAGTTTCATTTTGTTCATTTCTTCTTCCGCATGATCTTGTCGTGATTTCATTTGTTTTAGTTCAGTCATACTGTAGATAATTGCATCTTCAACACTTTTAGGTTGTTGCTGTACCTTTTGAATGTGTTCTTTCATCCGCTTGAATTCTTGTAAGAACTTAATCTTCATTTTCATTGCTTCTGGTGTTATGTAACTCATTGCAACAATCGCGAATGCATCTTCTGTAAGATTGAATTTTGGATACCATTGTTTATTTTGATAATGCTGGTATTGGGTAGGCTCAAAGTTGAGCTGCCCCCATTCCATTTCGTTTGCTTCAATCAATTTTTCCAGCTGAACCTCGATATCTCGAAGTACATTTTTATGTTCTTTTCCAAACATTTGAGCCATCGTTAAACTGTCTGTAACCACTTGATTTCTTTCTATAAAAACGAACTCACTTACTGGATGATAAGCAGCTTGTAATTGATTCATTTTCTTCTTCCTCCACTTCCTCAGTTGTCAATTTGACAACTTTTTGCGTAAAAAAAAGTTCATCTATTGATACTCCAAGCGCATTTGCTAAGGTAGGTATCTTTTCAGCATCTAATCTTCTTTTACCATTTTCTATGAAAGAAATAGCTGAAGCGTGGCTAAAATCAAGCTTCTTAGCTAATTTTTCTTGAGTAATATTCTTTTGTTTGCGAATATCTCGGACTCTACTTCCAAAAGTCATATCCGCTTCACCTCCTATCGTTGTCACTTTGACAACTTATTAACTTCATTATAGGTTGTCATTTCGTAAATGTAAACCCTATTTTGTCATTTTGTTAAATATTTTTTTACAGATAGTGAAAAGTTGTCAAAAAGTATATATACTGTAATTAAGCAAAAATTTTGCAATGCACAAGAAGACAGTGTAACACACCTTAAATTAAGGCAATGCACATTAGTAATGGGATATTATTTATAAAGGGGAATAATAAGATTATGAACTTAAACGAAAGATTGAAAGCGTGTCGTGAAAAGAAAGGTTATACGCAGACTTTCATCTCAGAAAAATTAGATGTGAATAAAGCAACTTTATCTAGTTATGAATCAGGAAGACGTAAACCTGATTACGAGACATTGACTAAATTAGCAGACATATACGAGGTTTCTATTGATTACTTATTAGGAAGATCGATGCATCAAAAATTAACAGTTAAAGAAACAGAAGAAATAAACAAAGAAACTAATGAATGGATGAAACTGATTAACCAACTTTCTGAGGACAACAAAGAGTTATTTAAATCAACAATACAAAACTTTATATCTAAAAATAAAACTCCGTGAGACTAATTATTGGCTACGGAGTTTTATTTTGTTCTTTTTCCTGTTCAACAAGTTCCTTTAATAAATCGCGTAAATGATTGACATTTCCCCCTTCAGCTTTTTCTATTAATAAAACTTGCGTTATCATTTCTTTCATTTGCCTTTCCCCCTGCATCCTCTTTTAGTTATACACATCATGGAAAGCTTTCGACCATTCGGTCATTTACTTTCCATCCCTTATAAAGCACGAATGACGCTATCTCTATGATAGCGTCATTCTTTATTTTCAGCCGCCTCCAGCACCCGGATCGACCATCATTCTATATTCAATTGGAGTTTGAGATTGTTTTGTTACCTCTTTATCATTTTTGATTGGCATGAAACCAATAGAAGCAATAATTGCTGCTGTTATTACTATTTTGATAGCCTTTAACTTCAAATAAAATCACTCCTTTTCATACCACAATTATATCATTTTAAGCACTCTCTTGGTAACCTGGAATAGAAAAAATCCCCTAACCTTTCAAAATCTTCTATTGATTCTTTGAAATAATTTTCTTCCCCAGTAGCTAGACCTTTATAATATTTTTGTATAGGACTTAGTTTTTTATTTTCTTTTTCTAATTCCTCTAACAATAATAAGGATTTCTCCTCACGTCCGGTTACAGCATATAAAAATGCTTCTTCAGCCTTATCTGTAGGTCTTATTTTTTCTAAATCAATTCTCCAATAAATCTTTAGGAAATTTAGAGTATTCTCTATTGCTTTTTTTCTTACTATACTTTTACGATTTGACGGAGAATCCAACGTTGATATCCCTTGTTCAAAATAATACTTAGCAATATTGTAATCCTCCAAGATATAAGTTTCACCTAAAATACAGTAAGCTAAAGCTTTCATGCACTCATATTTATTCAAAGGATCATTTACAATTTCAAAGCAATATTTTCTTGCTTGTTCTAAATCATTTGCGTGATGGTTACTTGTAGCTAACATCTCTTTTGCTCTTAATGTAAAAGATGTTTTCAAAGTTCCTTTTTTGATTTCATCAATATATGGCATCAATTGCTTTGTGTATTTTAAAACCATTTTGTGATCGTTAAAATCTAGATGTGAGTATATTAAAGCGAAATCAGAAATTATTTTCAGTTCATTAGTCGATATTTTTCGTGAATTTCGAAAATCATCTACCGCCCGAAAGAATTCGTGTTTATTTATAAATCCTTCATTACGTAACGCTAACAACTGATATACTTCTGCTACCTTTTTATTCAATCTCGCATTTTTATTCGTTTCTGTATTATTTTGGATCTTAGAAATTAAATGTTTTTGTAGTTCAAATTCTCCATACATATTTAATACTTCAAGTCCTAATCTTTCGTTATTGGGAGATAAGTCATTAAACGACTTCAACAATGACTCTCTTCGAAAATTAATATTCTTAGGCTCATATAATCGTAATATTTCAACATAGTGCATGAAATCAAATTTAGTCCCCTGAGAAAAATAGCTATTAACTGTCGTATGACTAACATTAAATAGCGCCGCTAATTTACGGTTGGTATAACCGTTAGACTTTAAATCTTCATGCATCTTTTCCAATAACAGTTTCATTTTGCTCCTCCTTGCCGGAACAAAAAGACACGTTATACCCATTTTTAACTTTTAAAGGAAAACGCGTCACTACATTCAAATGATGTGTTATAATTTATGTAAGACTTGCAGTAAGTGTTTTCCCTAGCCGGATTAGGGAAAGCGGTGTAATAGTGCGCTAACACTACTTATACACGCTGTGAGTCTTTTTTTACGTCCGTTTATTTTATTATTATCATAATATCACATTTTTTCCAAAATTCAGTCGTGTTGTTATCAGATAATTATTGAGAAAGTTGAAAAAGCGCTATATATCAACGTATCTCTGATTAAATAAAAATAAATATGCAATTATGCATTTAACGTATGAAGACCTCATATGCATATTTTACCATAAAACCGAACTTTTGTTCTATCTTATTTTGAAATATGACTAGATTTACTATCAATAAGAGTATAATAATTAATTTTGCAATTACCAAAAAAAGCCTGCTAAAACAAGCTTTTTTGATTTGGTTTATTTCATTATTCTTAGTTTTTATTTATAAATAAAAGAAAATCACTTGTATTTCTTTTATTTAGCAACCCAATTTTAATCTATCTTTAGTGTAGGAATTCCATGAATGAAGCAACCCATGTTCCATGAATGAAATTTAAAGTATCGCTATATTTCCCAGTTGCGGTATAATCATATAATTGTGGGGAGAAAGCACCAGTATAAGTTATAGAAGGAACCCAGTAAGATCCATGGGTAAAACCTAATGTTGTAAATGTAATCTCATTTGTAGTACGATTTATGAAACCGGATACGCTCCTCCCACCCATTACACCTGATACAGTGCCGTCACTTAAAATGAAAAAAATTCCCGATGTTGGAGTTGTATTTCCATCATGAAATAATCGTACATCATTTTTACTCCATATTGGAACATCTCTGAAAATGGTTTCATCTTTTAAATTATAGGTGGTGCTGTATGCTTGGGGATATGAATTATAAGGTTGTTGTCGCATAATAACACTCCTTCTTAGAAAATAATTATCGCTACAACATATGTGCAAAATAAAATTTATGTTACGCCGATCTTTTCCGCGGTATGTGCCTGAAAAAAGAGAATTCTTCAAATATCATTTGAGGCCCACCTCCCATGTCGTAACGAACAAGAACCAGTTCTTACTTCTTTAGTGCAAAAAATCGACTTTTTATTAAGTGAATTTTGAAACACCTATGAAAAACTGGTTTTAAAATCGTGGATTTTAAATATTTTAACTGAAAATTGGCTATTTAAAACCATCTCACTATGCCGCGGTAGTCAATTTACGAATAATCCAAAGGCTAATAATATAAATTAGCAACAATGTTTGTGAAGAATTATACTTCAACTAAAGGGTGCTTTAGTTGAATAAGCTAAAAAAGGACCAAAGTGGTCCTTTTTGATTTTTAATAAAATATTGAACTTGTTACAAACTGGTATATGAGTATATATACCGGTTTGTAACACTTACGAGATAAAGAATCGAGCTACGCTAATTCTTTATCTCGTTGTCTTCTGTTCAGCTTCACTGAACGAAGACATATATCACTTTATATTCAAGTTCCAAAAAAGAACTAAAATATAAAATGAGAATTTTATTAGATATTTTCATTTAATTCAATCAAACCTTTTAACTTTTCCCATAATTTACTTACAAAAATCGTAATTAATTGTAAAATTAATTTTAAGAAAGATTTTGAGTAACAAAGAAGGGAAAAATTAAAAATGACAATGATTTATGATAACAGACCTTTTGAGATTAATGTAACCTCAGATTTATTTGGCACACATTTCAAAGCAGATGCAATAAAAAATATGCTAGAAAATAATAATGATTATTTTGAAAAGAATAATATGATCGCTTTATACGGTGAATGGGGAAGCGGCAAAACTTCGGTAATGGAATACATAAATAAAAATATTACTAATTACAATGTTGTATTTTTTGAGGCATGGAAATATGAAAAGGATTCAAACCTTTCACTATCATTATTCGAAATGATTTTAGATAAAGTTGAAGCAGAAAAGGATGCTCTCGGACAAGTACTAGAAGATGCAAAACTAATTGGTAAAACACTTTTAAATTTCAGTAAAAATTTACTATTCAATTACAAAATATCTCTTTTAGGAATGACCGTTAATGTCGATCAAGCTGCTAAAGATACTATAAAAGAGATGGATGAACTTATAGAAAGAACATCTTTTTACACAACTTTAAAAAAATTTAATACCTCTTATAACGAATTACTAGAGGCGTATTATGAAAAAACTGGTAAAAAATTATTAGTTTTTATTGATGATCTAGATAGATGTTCTCCTGAAAATGTATTGGATTTGATTTCATCAATAAAACATTTCTTTATTGATTCAGATAAAGTTGTTTATTTTTGTGGAGTAGATAAACATGCGGTTAGTAAAGCAATAAATATAAGGTATCAAAATATAATTAAGTCAGAGGAATACCTTGAAAAAGTGTTTGATGTAACATTTAATATGCCTGAAATTCAAAATATCGATAAACTTTTAGAAGATTTTATTTCACGGGTAAATCTATTTAGTCCAGTAACTGATGAGAATTTTAATTTTTTAAAACAGTTATTTTTACAAATAAAATTTACAAATCCAAGAAAGTTAAAAAAGTTATTTAATAAATATATATTTTTATGTACGTTAGATAAATCAAATAGTAGTGGGATATACTCATATATTCCCAAAGATTTTAGCAATCACGAGCCAGTACAAATGATATTTACATTATTTATTATTTTACTGCATGAATTTAATAGGGAAAATTTTGATCTCATATTTAATAATGAGTTCAAGATAGGAAAACTTAGAAATATATTTAACTTAGAGTCCGAATTTTATTCTAGTATAGATAATTCTACACTGCCGTTTAAGCATTATTTGAATTACTTAACATATAAATGGACCAATGAATCATTAATTGTCTCCAAATATATTGGTGATTCTATTAAATTGCAAGACGGGAATAACAGCCTCTTTGATTTGTTATTGTTATTTGCTCCTCTTGACATAAATGGAAATCCACCTTTTTTAGGCCAGCAAAGACGTTCAGAAAACCTTAGACAATTGCAAGCATTCGTGTATCAATTCCAAGCTTCAGAGGATAAAATTTTAAGTTCATTCAATTCACACATTTTAAATCTTTTTGTAAATAGCGATGATTTATCAGATGATCTAGAATTTGATGTTCATAGTTTAGTGAAAATGGTAAATTTTTATTTATAATAAAAAGGACCTAAATGGTCCTTTTTGTTATACCCCAGTGCCAGGTCCAAATAACTTTTGCTTACCCATTCCACCACCTGGTCCATATAAAGATGACCATCCTCCTGACTCAGCTGTTTCGTGACCACCTGAGTCACCAATAAAACTCTTCATCTTTCCATTCCCCTTTCTTATTCTGAATACAGAATCATTTTAGCACGTACGTTCTATATATGTAAGTTTTCTTTTACAGTAATTAGGTTAACATGCTATTATTCAATTACAGTTAATGTACAAGATATACACCTAAATGTATATTAGCTTAAACACATGAAAAGGAGGTTTCTTATGGCTAGCTTTAGAAAAGTAAGCAACGGTTGGCAATATAGGATTAAGTTCAAAGACCCCTATACTCACCAGTACAAAGAAAAGACTAAACGTGGCTTTAAAACAAAAAAAGAAGCTCAAATTGCGGCTGCTGAAGAAGAACAAAGGATATTGAATGGTTTTGAAATCGAAAACGTTCCAACATCTTTGAAGTACTTTTTAGAAGATTGGCTTAAATTGTACAAAGAAAATACCGTAAGAAAAAACACGTTCATCCTACACAAAAGAAACGTTGAAAAACACATCATCCCATATTTTAAAAATATAAATCTAAAAGATTTGAAACCGATGATGTATCAAAACTTTATTAATCATCTTACTGATCAAGGATACAGTAAGGGAACTGTAAAGATAATTCACCGAACTATGAATAATGCAATGTGTAAGGCTATTAGTTTAAAAAAGATTGGAACAAACCCTTGTGATGATGTTGTAATTTCAAATAAAAACCAAAAAAAAGAGGAAGGTCTCAAGTATATGCGTACAGAAGACATTCCACGATTCTTAAAAGCATCTTATCAATATAATTATATCTATTATATCTTTTTTAAGACACTTATCAATACTGGAATGCGAAAAGGTGAAGCTGCCGCTCTTCAATGGAGCGACATCGATTTTAAAGAACAAACCATAAATATTACAAAAACATTAGATTTTCATGCTAAGATGGGTGAAGAACTATTTGGTGATACAAAAACGTTTTCGTCCAGACGAACAATTATGATTCCAGCTCCACTTGCTAAAGATTTGTTAAATCATAAAAAATGGCAAAATGAAAATAAATTAGTATTACAAGAAAGCTATAAGCATGAATTGGATTTAATCTTCACCAGATCAGATGGTAACTTCTTACCAAAATCAACTTTATTCAATGCCTTTTCAAGAATTTTAAAAAAGGTAAACATACCTAGTCTTGATATCCACTCTCTAAGACATACACATGCTGTTTTATTATTAGAATCAGGCGCTAACTTAAAATATATACAAGAACGATTAGGTCATAAAAGTATTGAAATGACATCTAATGTCTATTCTCATATTAGTGACAAAATAAATAAAGACTCTATTTCTGAATTCGAAAAGTATATGAGCAATGTTTTAGAGTAGAATTTTTTTTGGTATTTTTCGTGGCTGTTTTGTGGCTGTTTTTCATTTTGCAACCACATAAAATTATAATAAGAGGGAAATAAAAAACCCTTGATACCAGTTGTATCAAGGGTTCAATCCTCTTAGTATAGAGACATATATTGATCGCGTTCCCATTGGTGAACTTGCGTTCTAAATATATCCCACTCAATCTCTTTCGCTTCGATGAAGTGCTCAAGTAAGTGTTCTCCTAGTGCACCGCATACTACTTCATTAGATTGTAATGTAACTAATGCTTGCGCTAATGTTGCTGGTAAGTCAACGATACCTGCTTCTTCGCGCTCTTCTTTTGTCATTACATAGATGTTACGATCTACTGCTGCTGGTGGAGTTAATTTGTTTTTAATTCCATCAAGACCTGCAGCTAATAATGTAGCCATTACTAAATATGGGTTTGCAGCTGGGTCAACACTACGTACTTCTACGCGTGTACTAATACCACGAGATGCAGGGATACGTACTAACGGACTACGGTTTTGTGCAGACCATGCTACGTAACAAGGCGCTTCATATCCAGGCACTAGACGTTTGTATGAGTTTACAGTTGGGTTTGCTATCGCTGTAAATGCTGGTGCATGTTTTAAAATACCTGCGATGAAGTGACGAGCATCATCACTTAATTGTAAGTCACCGTTTGCATCAAAGAATACGTTCTCACCATTTTTAAATAATGATAAGTTACAGTGCATACCTGAACCGTTCACACCGTATAGTGGTTTTGGCATAAACGTTGCGTGTAAACCATGTTTACGAGCAATTGTTTTTACAACAAGTTTGAATGTTTGAATGTCATCACATGAGCGAATTGCATTTGCATATTTAAAGTCAATTTCGTGCTGCCCTGGAGCAACCTCATGGTGAGATGCTTCAATTTCAAATCCCATTTCTTCAAGTTCAAGAACGATATCACGACGACAGTTTTCCCCTAGATCCATCGGCGCAAGGTCGAAGTATCCACCGTTATCGTTTAGTTCTAATGTTGGATTTCCTTTTTCATCAACCTTAAATAGGAAGAATTCTGGCTCTGGTCCAAGATTGAAGTCTGAAAATCCTAAAGCTTCCATTTCTTTTAACACACGTTTTAAGTTGTTACGTGGGTCTCCATCAAATGGAGTGCCATCTGCATTGTAAATATCACAGATTAGTCGAGCTACTTTACCTTTTTCAGCTGTCCAAGGGAAAATTACCCAAGTGTCTAAATCAGGATATAAATACATATCAGATTCTTCAATACGTACGAAACCTTCAATCGAAGATCCATCAAACATCATTTTGTTATCAAGAGCTTTCGTTAATTGTCTCACTGGAATCTCTACGTTTTTAATTACCCCTAAAAGGTCCGTAAATTGTAAACGGATATACTTTACATTCTCTTCTTTCGCCAAACGGAAAATATCTTCTTTTGTGTATCTAGACATTATAAATTCCTCCTTAGTCCCTCTAATCGCCTTCAGAATCAGTTATCTTTAGTGAAAAAATCTTGAAATGTCACCTTGTCGCAATGAAGTTCGATTGAATCTACCTGTATGTTGTAGTTCATCTCGAAGTATTTTGCGAAGCTCAGTTTTTGAAATTTCTTTCGTTTCTTCTTTTACTTTCACTGCTTCTGTTTGATTTTCTTTCATTAGTAACACTTGTTTAATACCAGCCATATTCAAGCCTTGATCTAACAAATCTTTAATTTCTAACAACTTATCTACATCGTTAAATGAAAATAATCTACGATTCCCCTTTGTACGGGTTGGAGAAACAAGATTATGCTCTTCATAGTAGCGAATTTGACGTGCAGACAATTGTGTTAAATCCATAACAATACCAATAGGAAACAGCGGGGCAGAACGTCTATCTTCTTTCATTTTTCAGTTCCTCCTTCGCCTTAACTGCTTCTCATTTTATACTATGTTATGTTTAGTGTCAATAGATGTTAGCTTTTCTTACATGATTTTTTATAATTTTTTTTATGAATTTTTTCATTCTTTTTTCTAATCGCATAAATCATTACTTTTATACGAAAAAAGCTGCCGAAATCGACAGCTTCCCCTTAAGAAATTGTTAATAATTCTTTTTCAATTAATGCATCAATTGCAGAACAAATCGCAATCTTCACATGTGAATAAGTTAACCCACCTTGGACGTAAGCAACATAAGGCGGACGAATTGGACCATCAGCAGACAATTCAATACTTGCACCTTGAATAAATGTTCCCGCAGCCATAATTACATCATCTTCATAGCCTGGCATATAGTTTGCATACGGAGTAAAATGCGAATTAATTGGAGATGCATATTGAATCGCTTGGCAGAAGGCAATCATACGGTCTTTATCATCAAATTGAACAGATTGAATTAAATCTGTTCTTGGTGCATTCCACGCTGGTGACGTGTTCATTCCTAACTTTTCTAAAAACGCAGCTGTAAAAATTGCACCTTTCAGCGCTTGTCCTGCAACATGTGGCGCTAAGAAGAACCCTTGATACATTTCTTGCAGACTGTATAAAGACGCTCCAGCTTCCGCGCCAATTCCCGGAGATGTTAAACGATATGCACACGCTTCAACATACTGTTCTTTCCCGACAATATAACCACCAGTTTTAACAATTCCGCCGCCCGGGTTTTTAATAAGCGAACCCGCCATTAAATCTGCACCAACATGACATGGCTCTTGCTCTTCAATAAACTCGCCATAACAGTTATCTACAAACACAACAACATCAGGTTTAATTTCTTTAACAAACGCGATCATCTCTTTAATTTGAGAAATAGTAAACGATGGACGAGTAGCATAACCTTTCGAGCGCTGAATACCGATCATTTTCGTATTATTATGAATCGCTGCTGCAACAGCCTCAAAATCAACAAGCCCAGCTTCAGTTAGCGGAACTGCATTGTAACCGATATTATATTCTTTAAATGAACCTACACCTTTCCCACGTACACCAACAATTTCCTCTAACGTATCATACGGTTTCCCAGTGATATACAATAACTCATCTCCCGGGCGTAAAATACCAAATAACGCTGTAGAGATAGCGTGAGTACCTGAAATAATTTGCGGACGAACAAGTCCAGCTTCCGCCCCAAATACATCAGCATACACTTTTTCTAACGTATCACGGCCAATATCATCATAACCATAACCTGTTGTCGGGATAAAATGCGAGTCACTAATTTTATGTTTACGAAAACTTTCTAATACACGAAACTGATTGCTTTCAATTACTTCATCCGCACGTTTATGTACTTCTGTAATCTGACTCTCTACTTCTTTTACGATTGGAGCAATTTTTTCTCCATTTTTCAAACGATCAAACATTTTTATTTTCTCCTTCTTCCACTAAAAATCTCTTTAATTGCACATTAAGCGATGAATGAGTAAAAATATACCCTGCACAATCATATACAAATTTATCTTCTAGAAACTCCATCTTTGCTAATAGAGTTTCCGTCTTTAAAAGCGTTAACAACTTACCTTCACTCGGAGGGATTTCCACTCGATAACGATCCATTTCTTTCTTCATCTTCGTTTCTATCGCTTCTTTTATACGCAATAAATCACTTTCTTCAAAAGCACTAGTCATTAAGAAATCACTTTTCGGAAACGGAATAAAGTTTTGATGTAATTCATCTTTTTTATTATATAACGTAATAACAGGAATATGGTTAATTTCAAGTTCTGATAATAATCTTTTTACTGTTTTTTCATGCCCTATGTAGTTAGGATCCGCGGAATCAACTACATGTAAAATGACATCTGCTTCCCCCGCTTCTTCCAGTGTTGAACGAAAAGCAGCGATTAATGAAGTAGGTAAATCTTGTATAAAACCAACAGTATCAGTTAGTAATACTGTATAACCAGAAGGTAACGGCATCTTCCTTGTCGTTGGGTCTAATGTTGCAAACAGAAGGTTTTCTTCAAACGTATCAGCTTCCGTTAATCTATTAAACAGTGTCGATTTCCCTGCATTTGTATACCCTATTAATGACACTTGAAATACTTTATTATCTTTTCTTCTCTCACGATATCTTTTTCGATGTTCCACAACAACTGCAAGTTGTTTCTTTATTTCATCAATACGCGATCGAATATGACGACGATCCGTCTCTAATTTCGTCTCACCCGGTCCTCTTGTTCCAATACCACCACCAAGACGCGATAAGGACAATCCTTGCCCCATAAGACGCGGCATTGTATATTGCAACTGAGCTAATTCTACTTGAAGCTTACCTTCCCTCGACTTCGCACGTTGCGCAAAAATATCCAGTATTAGTTGCGTTCGATCAATTACTCTCGCATCTAATACTGAGGATAAATTCCGAATTTGACTCGGCGTTAATTCATTATTAAATACAATAACATCCGGCTCTAACTCTTCAGTTAACATTGTAAGCTCTTCTAATTTCCCTTTACCTATGTAAGTTGCCGGATGAAACTTTGGTCGTTTTTGCGTTGTTGACACTAACAATTCTGCTCGTGCAGTCTTCGCTAGTGATGCAAGCTCTTTCATGGAATGCATAAATTTTTCATCATCATCTTGTGGCAATTGACAGCCTACTAATATGACTTTTTCTTTTTCTTCCATCAAATATGTTCACTCATCCTTTTCGAAATTTAAACCTTCTAATATAATAGCAGAGGAAGCACATTTCATCTAGTTAGCGGGGGAGAAAATTCATGGCATGGGAGATTTTTAGCATCATAGGCACAATCGCTTTCGCACTAAGCGGAGCCATTGTTGCAATGGAAGAGGATTATGATATTTTCGGGGTGTATATTTTAGGAATGGCAACCGCATTTGGGGGAGGTGCCCTTCGTAATTTATTAATCGGTTATCCGATTGTCGCGTTTTGGCAACAAGACATGTTATTCCAAATCGCACTTTTATCAATGACTATTATTTTTCTTTTTCCAAATAAGTTAATTAGACATTGGAAAAAGTGGGAAAATATCACTGACGCTATCGGCTTATCGGCATTTGCTGTACAAGGAGCATTATATGCCCAAAAATTAAATTTACCAATTAGCGCCACAATTGTAGCAGCTGTTTTAACTGGTATCGGCGGCGGTATCATTCGCGATCTTTTAGCCCGCAGAAAACCTCTCGTTCTTCGAGCTGAAGTATATGCCTTTTGGACAATTTTAGCAGGTTTCTTAATTGGAGCTCAAATTATTGTTAGCGATTGGGCTCTTTACATTCTATTCATTTTAATTGTTTGCTTCCGCATGGTTTCTATTCATTACAAATGGCATTTACCGCACAGACGTATCGAAACGAAAGAACGTTCAATGCATAAATAGCAATCTAACCTCTTTACATATCGTAAAGAGGTTTTTCTTTTCTAACGATTTTTTCTTTATATAATGTTTATACTAATTTTTAAAGTGAGGTGAATACAAATGACAAACCACGTTAATAAAGGAGCTCAAAAAAGCTCAGTAAATCAATTTGGACACGATCCTAATTCAGCACACGAAAAGAGCGCTAAAATGGAACACTTCCATAAAACACACCAAGAAAAAGCAAAAAAAGAGTAAACGAACTTATACACAAAAATTGACGCACAGTTTATGTACTGTGCGTCTCCTCTTCGAGCATCAAATCCATACTCGATATTCCAATTAAATCATTTTTATCATACGCATCTTCTTGCAACAACCGCATCGCCTGTGTACGAATTGATTTTTCAACAATATTCCGTACATATCGCCCATTACTAAACGATGTAATTTGCGACGAATACTTCACCGCATGTAAATGATCCCTAAATTTCCATTCAGCTTCTTTTGATAACTGATATTCACGATCTTCATACATTCTCTTCCCAATTTCCAATAGCTGATTTACCGAGTAATCCGCAAACTCAATAATAAATGGAAAACGAGATTGAAGCCCTGGATTTAATGAAAGAAAGTGATTCATCTCTCTTGAATATCCAGCTAAAATCAATACAAAACCATGTTGTTTATCTTCCATATGTTTTACAAGCGTATCAATTGCTTCTTTTCCAAAGTCCTTCTCTCCTCCTCGAGCTAAAGAATACGCCTCATCAATAAACAAAATACCTCCCATTGCTTTTTTTATTAAATCTCTTGTTTTTTGGGCTGTATGGCCGATGTACTCTCCTACAAGATCAGCACGTTCAGCTTCAACCAAGTGGCCTTTCGATAGAATATTCATCTCAAACAGCAATTTTCCTATCATTCTAGCAACAGTTGTCTTCCCTGTACCTGGATTCCCTTTAAACAGCATATGAAGTACTTGCTTCTCTGACTTCAATCCCTTTTCTTGTCTTTTTTTATTCACATAAATCCAAGCATATATTTCTTTTATTATCTTTTTTATATCCTCCATCCCAACAAGCTTCCCCATCTCTTCTTCAATTCTCTGCAGCATTTCATGTTTAATTGCAGTTTCATTTGAAATTACCGTTTTATTTTCTGCGGCTGGCAAAGAAATTTTCTTTCGATGGTTTAACACAATATTAATTTGATTGTTGTTTTTCTTTCGCATCGATTGTTCCATACAATCACCTCATTTTATCCACTCACCAAATATTATTATTCCTGTCCCCCTTGTAAATGCCTATTTTCAGAAAAGTTTGCTATAATATAAGAAATAATTAAGGTGGTGGGACTATGGAGACAACGGAATTCCATGATACAATACAAGCCTTTTCTATTTTTTTATTGAATAAAGGCCGAAAACCCTCAACTATTAAACGTTATGTTTATGACATTGAAGACTTCGGACATTGGTTAGAAAAAAACAAAAAGCTCTCTTCCAGTAATATATGGGCTACACTTTGTACAAAAGACTACGAAGATTACTTTTCCGATTTAAAAACGAATCGACATTACTCTGAAAAAACGATGCATCGTGTATTTATTGTACTAAATAGAATGCATCATTTTCTAAACATTCCTAATCCATTGAAGAATATGGAAATATCTATTCAACCAGACCGTACACTTCGTAACGAAGATTTCATTTCACCTGATGAAGAAAAAAGGTTAAAGTATATAGTCACTTCATTAGAAGGACTTTCAGAAAAACAACTTCCTGTGCGCCCCTTATTAATGGATCGCAATATTGCTATTTTAAATCTATTGATTGACTACGGTTTATCCTTACAGGAACTTACAGCATTAACAATGCATCACGTTCACTTTGAAACTAATACATTATCAATCCCAGCAACCGCAGGTGTAGAAAGAACAATTACATTAGCAAAAGAAGACAAAAAACAACTATATAATTATTACAAAAGCATCCCAGAACCAGTTCGTCCTAAATACCATAGTGATGATCCATTATTTGTCGCATTCGATTTTAACCGTGGAACATACAGGTGGGTATATGAAAATGATGCACCAAAGGCATTAACGGAAATTGCTATACAAAAAATGATTCGCCTCGAAGTGGCTAGAGCCAATTTACGTAAAGGAATTTCAGGACAACATTTTCGTAACACCTATATTTTAAACTTAATAAAAAAAGAAACTCCTGAATCAGAAATTATAAAACTCGCTGGATTCAAATCAAAAATTTCCTTAAAGCGATATTATCAATACGCAGAAAATAGAAAAAACGCCTTATTGTAAGGCGTTTTTTCTATTTTTTCTTTAAACAAACGATTTTACTATGACCATTTAACTAATTTCTGCATCTACTATGATGAGTTTCGTTCACATTTTCGTGAGAAAGGAGAGATTTAATGTCTCGTTATAACGACAATCAAAACAAATTCTCCAAACCATGCTTTCCAAGTAGCGCCGGACGAATCCCGAATACTCCATCAATCCCAATTACTAAAGCTCAACTTAGAACATTTCGTGCGATTATTATTGATTTAACAAAAATAATCCCAAAACTTTTCGCAAATCCATCTCCCCAAAATATTGAAGACCTAATCGATACATTGAACCTACTGAGTAAATTTATTTGTTCACTAGACGCTACTTCCTCCCTGAAAGCACAAGGGTTAGCTATTATTAAAAACTTAATAACTATATTAAGAAATCCAACCTTTGTAGCAAGCGCTGTATTTATTGAGCTTCAAAATCTCATTAACTATTTACTATACATTACAAAATTATTCCGAATTGACCCTTGCACACTTCAAGAGCTCCTTAAATTAATAGCAGCATTACAAACTGCTCTAGTTAATTCTGCTTCGTTCATTCAAGGACCTACCGGACCTACTGGACCAGCAGGCGCTACTGGTGCCACTGGGCCTCGAGGTAACACGGGCGCTACCGGCGCTACTGGGCCTCGAGGTAACACGGGCGCTACCGGCGCTACTGGGCCTCGAGGTAACACGGGCGCTACTGGCGCTACCGGTGCCACTGGACCTCAAGGTAACACGGGCGCTACTGGCGCTACCGGTGCCACTGGGCCTCGAGGTAACACGGGCGCTACTGGTGCCACTGGACCTCAAGGTAACACGGGCGCTACTGGCGCTACCGGTGCCACTGGGCCTCGAGGTAACAC
>NZ_JASNGE010000021.1:0-78387 GCF_030164735.1 Bacillus sp. RB3 | reverse complement strand
ATAAAACAGTATTGAGTCCATCATATCAGATGGACTCTTTTTTTACTGTCTACCTATAGGGGATAATACCAAGCATCTGAACGCTTTACTCTTTTTTTCTATTCGATAATATACTTGGCAATTGTACATTAACTGCTAACTTATGAATAAATCCAAACACTAATCCAATCCCAATAAATATGTATAAGATTGTAAATATCTTTCCGAAATCAGTTTGCGGACTAAAATTCCCATCACCAACAGTCGTCAACGTGACCACACTAAAATATAAAGCGTCAATAGGACGTAATTCTTCAACTGTACTATAAAAAATCGTACCCGATATTAAAGTCAAAATTGTTAATACGAATAATACTTGAAATTCTTTATCTTTCCACGCTCGTAAACAGGCTCTTAACATTCGCTTTAAAGTTAACAAAAATGAAAGCATTAGATTCTCCCTTCCAAACAAAAATACATTTAGTCAAAGGAAAGTCTATCACCTTTCAGTATAGAAAAAAAGTAGCCCTCTTCTATTTCTAGAAAAGGGCTACTCTATTCGATTCTATCTTATTTAGGTGAAACAAGAATTTTCACTTGTGTTTTATCTTTTACAAGTGCTTCAAATCCTTCTTCAACAACTTGATCGACTGTAATTTTTTTCGTAATTAATTTCTCTGCTTGAATTTGACCAGAGCTAATTAATTTAATAACAGCTGGGAAGATGTGACGGTATCCTAAAATACCAATAACTTCTTTTTCTTTTAATACTAAGTTATTTGGAGTAATTGTTGCGTCTTTTTCCCATACACTAACAATTACAGTTTGTCCTTCGAAGCTTGTACTTTCAATCGCTTGTCGTAGTACAACTTCAACACCTGTTACTTCAAAGCTAACATTTACACCTAAACCATTTGTTAAGTTACGAATTTCAGCTAACACATCTTGAGTTGCTGGATTTAATACATAATCCGCACCTGCTAATTTCGCTAACTCTTGACGTTCTTTAGAAAGTTCAACTGCAATAACAGGAGTCGCTCCTGCTGCTTTAGCTGCTTGGATAACAAGAAGTCCAATTGGACCGCAACCAAATACTGCTACAGCTTCCCCTTCTTTTAATTTACTTTGACGTACTGCATGAACTGCTACTGCTGCTGGTTCTACAAGCGCACCTTGTTCATACGTCATTTCATCTGGAATGTGATGAACCATATCTTCTGGTACTACTGTATATTCAGAGAAACCGCCGCCTTCTCCGCCAAGACCGTGGAAAACAAGTTGTTCACAAACATTGTAATGTCCATGTTTACAAGCTTCACATTTACCACAAGAATAAATTGGTTCTACAACAACGCGGTCTCCCACTTTATGAGATGTAACTCCTTCACCAATCTCTATTACCTCACCACTAAACTCATGACCTAAAATAACAGGTGCTTTCACATGTGTTAATGGATGTTCTTCTGTTGGAATAAAAATAGGCCCTGCTAAATATTCATGCAAGTCTGTCCCACAAATACCACACCATTTAACTTTGATTTTCACTGTTCCTGGTTTTACTGTTGGTTCTGGTACTTCTTCTACTCGTACATCACGTTGATTATGCCAAAGTAGTGCTTTCATTTTATACATCCCTCTCTATGTATATACTTAACCTGGTGAAGTTTACAATTCTATTATAATACTTCTATCCATATATTTCAAAAAAACAATCGCATCTCTACTAATTTTTTAGAAATAACGTTCAATATTTTGTCACTTTGTACTTTTTTCCACATCTGTTAATTCAATTTCATTGCAGGTGAAATTAGCATTATGCCATAATAGCATAGGAGAGGTGAATATCGCTTGAAATATTTTATTTACTTTATCGTTATCGTGGCATTTTTAGATACATTTTCACAATTACCTATTATGAGTACTTTCGCTCAAAGCCTTGGAGGAACCCCTCTTATTATCGGGCTAGTTGTCGGTATGTACTCATTCGCTAATATGATCGGTAATATTATTGCTGGAGCAGCTGTCGATAAATTTGGTGCAAAAAAAATCCTTTATATAAGCATGGGAATTACGAGTTTCATAGTCTTGTTATACACCGTTGTTCAAAGTGGTGAACAACTATTAGTTGTTCGCTTTATGCATGGATTTAGTGATGGCTTTTTAATTCCTGCTGCCTTTACATTTTTATCAAAACAAACAACTGCAAAAAAACAAGGAAAAGCAATGGCTCTATCTGGTGCTGCTGTTGGAACAGCGGCAATCGTAGGACCTGCTTTCAGCGGTATTATGAAAGCAACAGCTGGCGTAGAATGGGTCTTCATTACTATTTCTATTTTAATGGCTCTTGGTACGATCGTATCTCTATTCTTCTTACCAAATAACGTATCAAGAAAAGATACATCAAGAACGCAAATGATGAACAAAGAAGATATGGTTGAACTTTTAAAATCAGAACCGTTATTACAAGCATATATTGGTGCTTTCACATTAATGTTTTCACAAGGAATTGTCACTTATATGTTACCAGTAAAAGTTGAGGCATTAGCGCTTAAAGCATCCACAACAGGCATGATGTTAAGTGTATTTGGTATAACTGCTATCCTCTTCTTCTTGCTTCCAACAAATCGTATTTACGATCGATTTAATCGTTCGAAACTAATGCTAATCGGAATTGCAGTTATGGCATTCGCATTATCTTTACTCGGATTATTTGCTACAAAAGGTATGCTCTTTATCGTAATGATGATTTATGGAATTGGATTCGCAATCCTCTTCCCGTCTATTAACGCTTTACTCGTTGAAAATACTACAGACGATAATCGTGGAAAGGCATTCGGATTATTTTATGCCTTCTTCTCATTAGGAGTTGTTGCTGGCTCCTTTACAGTCGGTGCAATCGGAGCATCACCTAGCGTCAGCTTCATTATCGGGACAGCATTTTTATTAACATTTGCTGGGATGATTTATGTAAGAAGCAAAGTAAAAAAGACAATGATGGGATAATCCATCGTTGTCTTTTTTAAAATGCATATTGATATAATCCGTAATATAATGGAAGCGTTGGAATAATGCCAATTAATTTAAATATAAAAGGTAACGGCTCATCTCGCTCTTCATATAAACGAAAAACAAAAACTGCAGTTAAAGTCCAAATGACGCTAAACAAGAAGATACATTTCCAAACAATTGAGGTTAATATTTGTACATCAAATACAAAACCAAAGAGCCCTATCCACGTAATAATAGAAACTACAAAGTCAAACTTTTGAATTGGTGTTTGAAACATGCCCCTTACTAACGAAATAATAGCTAACATTGCTACAATAACTAAATATATTTTCCAAAGCATTATGATAATCTCCTATTCAATTCAACTTTTAACTTTCAATAAGCCGTATTTAATAAACAATATAGCATTATATTTTTCATAGAAATAATACAATGGATAACAAAATAAGAAGAAAATAAGTACAGTTGGTACATCATCTATAATAGAAAAATATTTTACTAGTAATTCCTTAATACTCTCTCCAATTATAATAAACAGTGGAATGATACAAATTGCTGCTAATATTAAGCACGGTGTGATTCTCATTTCTTTTAACCTCACCTTGCAGTGTGGACATCTGAATGAAAAAGGATGCGGGAGATCAATAATATGTTGCGCAGTAATCTCTCCTTCACACTGTGGACATTCAATTATTTCTTTCATTTAACTCAACTCCTTTCTATCTACAAAAAGAACACTATCCAATAGCGCTCTTTTACTGCCGAATATATTACTTTTGTGTATAACCAAATAACAATGTAAATAAATTAAACTGTAAAGGCAATACTACATTTCTTCTTTTACAAAAAAGGTGTATAAATACCGACGATACTTCGACAATTTCCTCGGAAATATTTCCTTTCCCCACATAATTTGATACACTACATATGAACAGAGACTTGTATTACATAAGCTAAAATAATAACTTACTGTACAATTAAAAAGCACATTCTTCATATGAAGAATGTGCTTTTATGTTATTAACGTTTAATCCAAACAGCGCCTGCCGATTTATCTTCTGCCTGTCCAACAACTTGGAATTTAAGTCCAAGGTTTGGAACTTTTCTTCCTGCGTCTGCAATTTGCTTGTTACTATATACTTTTGAATCATCAAAAGTTGTAACACCTTGTAATCCAGAATAGTTAAACTGACCACGTGTTAATGAATTTACACTCCATGCTGGTGTTTTATCAAATGAAAATGCAGCATCTGCAATTTGCATGCCCGTATTACCGTATGCTGGTTTCCCGTTTAAATTACCAACTAGCGCTTCTGGATGAGAGTCAACAACACCAAGGAATCCTTCGCCTGGATGCATCCCAACCCAGTTATCTTTAAAGCTATCATCTGCATACCAAACGACAAGACCTGTATTATACACTGGACCTTTTCCTGCTTTTAATCCATTATCTGATCCTGCATAGTTTCTCCATTCTAAGTAGTAGTAATGAGCTTTCTTCTCTGTCCCATCAGAAACAACAAAACCATTTAAATTCATTTTAGACTGTCCTTCTGCATCATCAGAAAATACAACTTGTCCATCAACAGTTACATTTACATTATCCATCGCAAAACCTTTATATGTTACAGCCGGATCTGTAATATAGTCGAATTGTAGTTTCACTTTTTTGCCTTTAAATTGACTTAAATCATATGATTTATCAATCCATTTCCCATCTGTTGTATCTTTATCTCCTTGGACTACTTTTTCTCCAAGTCTATCAATTAACGTCTTCGTTCCATCTTCTGTTACTGCATGTACTTCGACGAAATCGCACTCTGCTTCTAACTCATAATTTGCTTTATAATCGAATTTTGCATTTGTTCCTTTTGTTAAATCAAATAATGGTGTCTCTAACGTTGTATGCATATCATCGCCTCTTGTACTATAATATGCATGCTTTCCAAACTCCGGTTTAATCGTTTCAACACTTTTACCTGGTAAGTTAACACGTACAACGCCTGGACGATTTGATTTCGTAACACTTTGATCAATATATGTAGGAACTCCCACACCACTCTTAATTTTATCGTAATCTACTTCTAATATTTTTGCCCAGTTGCCACCCATATTCTTTTGTAAGAAGTCTTTATTTTGTGGTGAAAAACTAGTCGGCTCTGTTCCTGCGATTTTCCCTGTCCAACTACCTCCACTCATTAATGACCAAGCTTCGACTGGTGAACCATTTCCAGTATATTTCGTGTCATATTCATCTGGTAATCCAAGATCATGTCCAAATTCATGTGCAAACACACCTACCGCTCCATCTTCTGGTTCAATTGTGTAATCATGTGCTGCGACTTTACCACCAAAGTAATCTACCTTTGATTTCGTACCTTCAATCGCTACTGGATCTACTGCTAATTTTGAACGATGTGACCAGATCGCATCATCACCTAATTTACCGCCACCAGCTTCTTGACCAACACCAGCATGGATTACCATTAAATGATCAATTACACCGTCAGGTTCATTTTGATTCCCGTCCCCGTTTGTATCATATCTATCAAATTGATCAAACTGGGATAAATCTAGTCCTTTCTCAGCAGCTGCATGCAAAGCTTCTTTCACTAAATCACGTGCACCTTTCGGACCTTTATTATCGTGACCACTGCTACCATCAGCTCCATAATCAGATGCTTTTCCTGGAACAGTTAGCCACTCCGTTACATATCCATCTGTCGTATAACTACCACCAGACTGCTCTTCATAGTATTGTTTAAACGTTTTTACTTTTGAACCATCAAATAAAGTATAAGGCTCATTACCGAACAACATCTTTTGATAATGTTCTCTACTAAAGTCTTTCGAATACATATAACCTGGTGTTTGATCAATATTATTATGTTTATAATCACTAAATTCAACGAGTAGCACTAATACTTTATCCGATCGAACAGATCCCTTATATGGAGCTTGCTTTGCTTTTGAAGTTGGAACTTGCCCATTCAATTGATTTTTATTTGGTTCTGGCTTTTGCTCAAGGCTAACATTTTTTTCAGCCTTTTTTACATTTTCCTTTTCTTCCATCTTTTTCTCTTTTACTTTTTTTGTGAAATCAGACGTTTCTTGTGAGTGAGCATCTGGAAGAATTTCTTTATTCGCCTGATCTCCTTGTTTCTTTTCAATATATTGCTCAACAGCTTTTTTCGTCTCTTCTTTAGAAGATGATGGATTAATTGTTCCTCTTTCTTTCAGTGCTTCCGCTAAACGATCTTCTTGAATTAAATTGTAATCAATTGGTGTTGTAGATACATTATCTTTCTTTTTTGCTGCCGTTTCTGCATATGCTAACGGAGCACTCATTACAGATGTACATCCGATAATTGCCGCAACTGCTAATGATGACAACACTTTAAATGGTGCTTTTCTTCTCATTCCATTTCTCCCCTTTTATAAAACTTAAAATTCAGATAAATTGGTGCGTTTTTGTCGAAATCTCTGTTTACTACCCTCCCTATATAAAAAGACATAATTCTATAAACATTAAGCTTTTTGTTATAGAATCATGCCCTCCAGTTTTCTGGTCAGACCCTCTATCTTTTTATCCCTTGGTTCAATTAATAATCAGTGGGGGGGATGAACAAAGCCCCCACTGATTAAAGTTTCACTTTATGTCGAAATATGAAAAATAAAGAGTTATGTGATATATATTAAATATCTTATATAACAAATTTAAAAGACAATATGCAAAATTGCATGAAAATTCTTTTAAATAAAAAAGAATCCTAGTCAATTAAACTAGGATTCTTGCTTTTCTATTATTTCTCTTGTGTTTTTTCCCAATCAGCTAAGAATTTCTCAATTCCTTGATCTGTTAATGGGTGCTTCACTAATGAAGCAATTACGTTTGCTGGGATTGTTGCAATATGTGCACCGTTTAATGCTGCGTCAGTTACGTGAACACTGTGACGTACAGATGCTGCAATGATTTCTGTTTCGATGCCATGAATTGCAAAGATTTCTGCGATTTGACGAATTAAGTCCATACCGTTATGACCGATATCGTCTAAGCGACCTAAGAATGGTGAAACGTATGTTGCACCAGCACGAGCTGCAAGTAATGCTTGAACTGCTGAGAACACTAATGTAACGTTTGTACGAATTCCTAAATCAGAGAACGCTTTTACTGCTTTTAAACCTTCTGTTGTCATTGGAACTTTTACTACAACGTTTGGAGCAATCTTCGCTAGTTCTTTTCCTTCTTCAATCATCTTATCAGCTTCTAAGCTAATTACTTCTGCACTTACAGGTCCTTCTACAACGTTGCAAATTTCACGAATGCGTTCGTGGAAATCTACGCCTTCTTTTGCTACAAGTGATGGATTTGTCGTTACTCCAGCTAATACACCTAATTCATTTGCCTCTTTAATTTCGTTAACGTTTGCTGTATCAATAAAGAATTTCATTTGTTGTTCTTCCTTCCTAATTTTCATTTTATATTTATTTATTTTTCTTAATAAGCTCTAATTCAATCGGAATAGATTTGTCCACTTTTTTACCTTGTGTTATCTCTTTTGCTGTTTGCATCGCCTTCTCCCCGATTAATTCCGGTTTTTGAGCAACTGTTGCAGCCATACGCCCATCGTTAACCGCTTTCACTGCATCGTCTGTTGCATCAAATCCAACAACGACTACATCTGTTTTTCCAGCAGACTTCAATGCTTCAAGTGCACCTAATGCCATCTCATCGTTATGAGCAAATACAGCTTTAATATTGCTATGTGCTTGCAAAATGTTTTCCATAACAGATAATCCTTTCGCTCTATCAAAATCAGCTGCTTGTTTTGCAACTACTTTTAAAGACTTATCGGCTACGTTATGGAATCCTTTCCCACGTTCACGAGCAGCGGAAGATCCAGGGATTCCTTCTAACTCAGCAACGTTTGCTCCTTCGCCAACTAATTCCCGAATGTAATCACTAGCCATTTGACCACCTTCAATATTGTTAGAAGCAATGTGAGAAACAACCTTACCTGAATTCGCAACGCGGTCTACTGTAATAACAGGAACATTTGCTGCATTCGCCGCACTTACTGCTGAAGCAACAGCATCTGAATCGGTCGGATTAATAACAACTACATCGACACCCTTTTGAATTAAATCTTCAACATCGTTCGTTTGCTTTGCTGCATCATTTTGTGCATCAACAGCAATTAATTCGATGCCACTATCTTTCGCTTTCTTTTCTGCACCCTTTTTCAAAGTTACAAAAAAGGGATTATTTAAAGTTGAAACAGAGAATCCAACTTTAATAGTTTTATTTCGACCTTTATCGCTAGAATCCTTTGCCCATTCTGGCGGTTCCATTGAACAACCAGCAGTAATGACCATAATACATGCAACGAGTATAAGTAACCATTTCTTCATGAACTGTCCCTCCATTACGCTTCTTTTCTGCGATCAATTAATACAGCTAGTAAGATTACAAGTCCTTTTACAACTTGTTGGAAGAAAGAAGATACACCTAATAAATTTAAACCGTTATTTAATACACCGATAATAAGTACACCGATGAATGTACCAACAATCCATCCTCTTCCCCCAGAAAGACTTGTTCCACCTAATACAACTGCTGCAATTGCATCTAATTCATAAGAAGTACCTGCAGTCGGCTGTGCAGAATCTAATCGTGATGTTAAGACAATACCTGCAAGCGCTGCCAAAATTCCGGAAAGACCGTAAATCATTACTTTAATTCTCGTAACATTAATACCTGATAGTGCTGCTGCTTCTTCATTTCCACCAATTGCAAATGTACGGCGACCAAATGTCGTTTTCTTCAAAATGAAGTACAGTACTGCGAAAGCGATCATCATTGTAACAGCTGGTACCGGAATACCAAGAAAATAACCGCGGCCAAACATTTGGAACATTAAATGATCACCAAGACCAGTGATCGGACGTCCGTCCATATAAACAAGCGTCAACCCACGAAAAATAGTCATTGTTGCCAAAGTTGCAATAAATGGAGCTACTTTTCCTTTCGCAATGATGATACCGTTTACAATTCCCATTACAAGACCTGCTAATAATCCAACTGCCATTGCAAGGAACGGATCCATGCCACTTGCCATCATTCCAGCAACAAGTGCACTTGATAATGCTAAAATAGAACCTACCGATAAGTCAATACCCCCTGTTAAAATTACGAAGGTCATTCCGAATGCAATAAGCGCATTAATCGATACTTGACGCAGTATATTAAATAAATTTGGAATTTCAATAAACGCTGGATTTAAAGCTGTAATTACGACGATAATTAATACTAAACCGATTAAAGAACCGAGTTGTTGTAATACATTCCCCTTCTTAGTCATCCTTACTCTCCCCCTGTAGCTAGTGCCATAATAGACTCTTGTGATGCCTCATCTTTCCCTAAAATTCCGCCTACTTTTCCTTCATGAATAACAAGAACACGATCACTCATCCCTAAAACTTCTGGAAGCTCAGATGATACCATAATAACGGCATCTCCTTGCTCCGTAAGCTTATTCATAATAGAGTAAATTTCTTTTTTCGCTCCAACATCAACACCCCTTGTTGGTTCATCTAAAATGAGTAACTGCGGATGAATGCCTAGCCATTTTGCGATTACAACCTTTTGCTGATTTCCACCAGAAAGAGATTTCACTGCCTGCTCTCCGCTAGATGCTTTCACATTAAGAAGTTTCATCATATCCGCCGTAAACTGTTGTTCTAGCTCGTTGCTTAGAACACTTCCCTTTGAAAGACTTTCTAAATTCGGTAAAGCTAAATTTTCTCGAATTGAAAAATCTAACACTAATCCTTCAGACTTTCTATCTTCTGTAATGAAAGCAATTCTTTGTCTAATTGCATCTATTGGACTATCAATCTTTACTTCTTGTCCATTTATAAAAATTTGTCCAGAGTCTAAAGGTTCATAACCAAATATCGCTTTCATAATATCAGTGCGACCAGCCCCCATCAAACCAGCTACACCAATGATTTCACCTTTCCTCACTTGAAACGAAACATTTTCAAATTTCCCTTTCTTCGTTCCGTTACGCATTTCAAAAATGACATCACCAATTTGACTATTTCGCTCTGGGTAACGTTCACCAATGCTGCGCCCCACCATCATACTCACTACTTCATCAAATGATGTTTCTGGAATTAATCTCTTTCCGACGAATTCTCCATCACGCAAAATCGTAATAGCATCACATATTGAGAAAATCTCTTCCATACGATGCGAAATGTACACGAATGAAACACCTTCTTTACGTAACTTATTGATTACTGTAAAGAGCGTTTCGATTTCACGATCCGTCAGTGCCGCAGTAGGTTCATCCATAATAATAACGCTCGCGTTTGTCATTAATGCTTTCGCAATTTCGATAATTTGCTGTTGTCCAACCGATAATTCCTCTGCTAACATAGCGCCTCTTACATGCAACCCTAACTCCGCTAGTTGCTGCTGCGCAATCGCGTTCATTTGTCGAGTGCGTAAAATACCTGTTTTCCCATACATTAACTCTTTACCGAGAAACATATTTTCAGCTACTGTTAAATTCGGCAATATGTTTAGTTCTTGATGTATAAATGCGATGCCGTACTCTTCAGCTTCTTTCGCATTTTTAAAGGTGCGCTCTTGCCCATCAATCGTGATTGTCCCACCATCTTTTTTGTATACACCTGTTAAAATCTTCATGAGCGTTGATTTACCCGCTCCATTTTCCCCCATCAATGCATGGACTTCTCCTGTTTCAATCATAAACTGTGCATTCTTCAAAACAGGATTTCCATTGAACGCCTTTGAAATGTTTTTCATTTCAATATGCATTCCCATCACTTCCCTTTATTAAAAAATCACGCCTGCATGTAAAATTACATTTGCATAAGGCGTAGCCTCGCCTGTACGAATAATCGCCTTCGCTTTCTTTGTATGCTCTTTAAATTGCTCATGAGATACATACTCAAATGCTGGCTCTATTAATTTCTGCTCTATTTCTTTATTTACTTCCGCATTATTTATAATGACTTCTTCTGCTAACGTCACTTTTTCGATTGCCATATCATCAGCTACCACTTGCAATACATCTAAAAAGCTAGGTTTTCCAATTTCAACAGCTAAATCAATTCTTTTTACTCCGTCAGGAATTGGTAAACCGCAATCAGCAATTACAATCGTATCCGTATGCCCAAGTGAAGCAAGGATTGATGCAATCTCACTGTTTAATACGCCGTGCTTCTTCATCCAACAATCACCTGCACTTCACGTACTCGATCTCTCGTTGGCATACCGCCTTGCGCCCCAAGTTTCGTTACAGAAAGACCACCGGCAATATTCGCGAAACGAATTGCTTTTTGAAGTGTCTCTCCTTCAGAAAGTGCAACTGCTAACGCACCATTAAATGTATCACCAGCTCCAGTTGTATCCACTACATCAACAGCAATGCTAGGAACATGTACAATCTCCGTGCCATTATGGAAACGAACACCGTTAGAACCTTCTGTCATCAATAATTTATTGGGATACTTCGCCAATAAATCTTCAATTGGTGATGTAAAATCATCTAATACGATGCGGCACTCATGTTCATTTGGCGTAATATAAGTCGCCTTTTCTAAAATTTCTTCTGATAAAACTTGTGCTGGCGCTGGATTCAACATAACAGGAATATTATGTTCCTCACAAATAGCCAATACATATTTTACTGTTTCAAGTGGAATTTCTAGTTGAAGAACAACCATATCCGCTTTTACAAGAAGGTCTTTGGAGCGATCTACAACTGACTTATTTACAAGAGCATTTGCCCCTTGTACGACAACAATACTGTTATCTTCTTCTGCTAAAACGATATGAGCAATTCCTGTCGTTCTATCTGTAACCGGTACCACATAATCGATAAAAATGCGTTCGTTCTCTAGATTTTTTCTAACTACTGTTCCATAATCATCATTTCCTACCGCTCCAACCATTGCTACATTTGCTCCTAATCTAGCTGCAGCAACTGCTTGGTTTGCTCCTTTCCCTCCTGGGATTGTATGAAACGCCTCACCAATTACTGTTTCTCCTGCTTTCGGCCGTTTTTTTGAAACAGCCACTAAATCCATTGAAATGCTTCCTACTACTGCAATATTTGGCATCTGTTTCATCTCCTTACTTTGTTGTATTTCGTTCTATAATTTCGATCGGCAAACGATAGTGTTTCTCTTCTAATGTATTTCCTTCCATTTGCTCTAACAACAACTCTGTTGCAATTTTCCCCATTTCATATATCGGTTGTGCAACTGTTGTAATAGATGGATACATCATTTCCGTTAAAGAAATTCCATCAAATCCGATAATTTGTAAATCATTTGGAATGACAATCCCCTTTTGAAGTGCAGCCTTTACAATACCAATCGCAATTAAATCATTCCCAGCAACAATACCATCAATATGCGGGTATTCTTCTAATAATTCCATCGCTACACGCTCACTATTTGCTGGATCAAACGTACTCTCTGCAATCATATACGAAAGATTATTTTGCGTAATAACGTCTACAAAACCTTCAAAACGTTCATTTGCAGTACTCACATCACGTGGACCGCGAATATGTGCAATATGTTTACATCCTTTATCTAGTAACAACTTTGTCGCAGCCTGACTTCCTGCATAGTTATCTGCATATACAGTAGGAATACGCTCATTAAACATACGGTCAATCGCAACAATTGGAATAGATAAATTCATGTAATTAACACTATTTTGTGGATTCGTTGCTACAATAAATCCATCTACATTATTTTGTCTAAGCACATCAATATATTGTTTCTCTTTTTCTAAACTTTCATCAGAGTTACAAAGGACAACTGTGTAACCTTGTTTATGTGCTACATCTTCTACGGCACGTGCAACTTCCGGAAAGAATGGATTCACGATATTTGGAACAACTAAGCCAATTAAACGAGACTTTTTATTATACAGTGAACGCGCTACTGTACTAGGCTTATAATCTAACATCTCAATTGCACGTTCTACCTTTTTTAATGTATCTTCGTGAACATATCCATTTTTATTTAGAACTCTGGAAACGGTCGCAACAGATACTCCCGCTAATTTCGCAACGTCTTTGATCGTACTCATTCTCTTTTCTCCTCATTTCATGTAACCGTTTACAGAAAATAATATAACGTATTTCTAAAAATACGTCAATCATTTCTCACTAAAAAGCTTTTAAGGTTATACTCAAAAAAGCACCGCCATAAGGCGATGCTTCTTCATTACGAGTATGATACCGTTTTTTCTTTTTCTTCTACAGCAGGCTCTTTAGCATCTTTTTTACGATCTGACAATTTAATTTTTTGTAAGAAAATCGTAAAGATGGCACCTACTACGATAAATACTAATCCTGTTAAGAATACAGTATGAAGCGAGTCTACTAAAGAGTTTTTCAAAATAGGTACAATACTGTTAGCGAACGCTTCTGGCATTTGTTTTAATGCCTCTGGGCTAAATAGCATTGAATATAAACCTTGTGGATCTGTGTGAATCATATCTTTAAATTTCGTTACCATTTGTCCCGCTTCTTTCGGGAATGTATCTAATACAGGTACTAAATTCTTTGTTAATGTCGTACCTGAAGTGTTATTCATAATTGATCCTAAAATTGTAATACCAAATGTACCACCGATTTGTCGGAAGAACTGACTTGATGATGTTACAACACCAAGGTCTTTTTTCGGGAAGCTTTCTTGTAACGCTAATGTTAATGTCGGCATTACAAGACCCATTCCTAAACCGATAACCATCATATAAGAAGTAGCTGTAAGCTTCGTTGTGTGCATATCCATCGTTGTTAATAACCAAAAACCACCGGCCATAATAAGCATACCTGCGATAATTTGTGGTTTTACACCAACTTTTAATACAAGTTGCCCACCGATAATACTCATCACAATCATTGTAATCATCATTGGAGTCATAATTGTTCCTGATTCAGCAGCACTTACTCCTACAATACCTTGCATGAAGAATGGTACGAACATAATCGCGCCGAACATTCCAATACTCATAAAGAATCCAATCGCATTCAGTATTGTAAATGTACGATTTTTAAAGAAATGCATTGGTAAAATTGGCTCTTCAGCTTTCGTTTCAACGATAACAAAGCTAACAATACCAATTACAGCTAGTGCAAATAAACCGATAATTTGCCAAGAATCCCATGCATAATCTTTTCCGCCAAACGTTAGCGCAAGTAATAAACTTACAACACCGAGAATCATCGTAAAGATTCCAGCGATATCAATTTTAATTGGTCCTGTTTGTTTATGCGATTTTAATCCCATTGCAATAAAGATTGTTGCTAAAATACCAACCGGTAAGTTAATGTAGAATACCCATCTCCAGTTCACTGCATCTACAATCCAACCACCAACTTGCGGTCCAATTACAGAAGCAAGACCGTATAACGCACCAAAAATACCTTGCCATTTCGCACGTTCTTTTCCCGTGAACATATCTCCAATAATAATCATAGCCATTGGCATCATAATACCGCCACCAAGACCTTGAATACCACGGAAAATAATTAATTCTGTCATACCATTCGCCATACCACATAACGCCGAACCAATCATGAAAATAACTAGCCCTGTTATATATACGTTACGACGACCAAGTAAATCCGCTAATTTACCTGCAATTGGTACAACTGTCGTTGATGTTAACATATAAGCTGTCGTTAACCATGTCATTAAACTTAATCCGCCTAGGTCACCGACGATACGTGGCATTGCTGTACCAACAATTGTTCCATCTAATGCAGCAAATAGCATCGCGATTACTAAACCGATTAACAACAACTTTCTATTTTGATTTTCTTGTTGCTCCATGTAATCTCCTCAATTCCTCTTAGTTATTCTCTTTTTTCTCTTGTGTCCCGCAAATAATGGTTTCTAACTTCTCAAAGAGACGTAATAAATCTTCTCTTTCTTGCAACTCTAAATGTGAAAAGTATTTTGCAATATGCTCGTTACGAGCTGTCATTGCCTCTTCTACTCTAGCTTTCCCCTTTTTTGTTAACTCGATGATGACAACGCGACGGTCATCTTTGTCGTGATAGCGTTCTACAAGTTCTTGATCGATTAGACGATCAATCATCACTGTAATCGCGCTAGGCTTCACATACATCTTTTTCGCTAATGTTGTCGCTCTTGAAGCCCCATAATGATCTAAAATCTTTAAAATATAAAACTGCGGTGGTGTAAGTCCTGTCGCTTGCATTTGTTCTAATAACTCCGTCTGCATTTTCTTTCCAATCGAAAAGGCAAGAGCTTGAATTTTATCGATATGCGTCATATCATTTGGCATGTTATCCACCTCTTATTTAAACAATAAAATATTTAATGTATTTAAATATTAATCCCACGAACAAAATCCGTCAATACTTTTATTCATAAAAACGTTTACATTTTTGTCACAAAGTTGTATAATTTTCGACGAAGTTAATATTGACAGTCACGGAGAAACGGAGTACACGGCTATGAATCATAAAAAAGGAAACTTTTTTATATTTCATGGCCTTTTTATGTTCTCTGTCTTAAAACGCTTCGAATTAATTAGGGGAGGATTTTCATTTTATGTTTTTCACACAATTATTTAAACCTGCGCCCCACGCGGAACGCTTACCAGCTGATCGCGTTGATAGCGAATACCGTAAATTACGTTTACAAGTATTCTTAGGTATCTTCATCGGTTATGCAGGTTACTACTTTGTTCGAAAAAACTTTTCACTAGCAATGCCATACTTAATCGAGCAAGGCTTTAGTAAAGGGGAACTTGGGGTTATCCTTTCAGCAGTTTCTATCGCTTACGGATTAAGTAAATTTCTTATGGGTATCGTATCCGATCGTTGTAATCCTCGCTACTTTTTAGCAGCTGGGCTATTTTTATCAGGTATCATTAATATTATTTTCGGCTCATTTTCTTTCATTACAACGAGCATTATACTTATGTTTGTACTTCAGTTTTTAAATGGATGGGTACAAGGTATGGGATGGCCTCCTTGTGGTCGTACGATGGTTCACTGGTTCTCTATTAGCGAACGTGGTACAAAAATGTCTATTTGGAACGTCGCTCATAATGTTGGCGGAGCGCTTATGCCTTCCCTTGTAACATTAGGCTTATACTTCTTCGCAGATGACTGGAAAAGTATTTTTTACTTCCCAGGTATTCTTTCAATTTTAGTTGGTATTTATGTATTAATTACAATGAAAGATACGCCTCAATCTTGTGGACTACCTTCTATTGAAGAACATACTGGAGAATATCCACCAGATGAAAAAGTAAAAGATCGCGAACGCGAGCTTTCAGTAAAGGAAATTTTATTTAAATACGTATTAAACAATAAGTTTTTATGGTACATCGCTATTGCGAACGTTTTCGTATATTTCGTACGTTACGGCGTTGTAGACTGGGCTCCTACTTATTTAGTAGAAGAAAAAAGCTTTACTCATAGTAGCTCACGTACTGCTTACGCTCTATATGAATGGGCTGGTATTCCAGGTACACTTCTTTGCGGATGGATGAGTGATAAACTATTTAAAGGACGTCGTGCACCTGCTGGTATTTTATTTATGGTTGGTGTATTTATCGCAGTTCTTGTTTACTGGTTAAACCCTCCTGGTAATCCAATGGTTGATAGTATCGCACTTGTCGCAATTGGATTTTTAATTTACGGACCGGTTATGTTAATTGGTCTACACGCTCTAGATTTAGCACCAAAGAAAGCTGCTGGAACTGCAGCAGGCTTAACTGGATTCTTCGGTTACTTAGGCGGAGCTGCTTTCGCTAGTGCAGCTATGGGCTTTATCGTAGATGCATTCGGATGGGATGGCGGATTCATCTTATTACTTGCATCTTGCGTACTTGCAATGTTCTTCCTTGCTCTTACTTTAAAGACAGGGTCAGTAAAATCAAAACAAGCTTAAATAATATATAACAAGCATAAAAATAGCTCTTAGCATTTACATACATGCTAAGAGCTATTTTTTATTTTCATTGCTGTTCCTACTAATGATAACAACCAATTCCTTCCCTACTATAAGATTAAAAGATTTGATGAAACACCTTTATTAAAACAGCTAACGTAACAGATGCAGCAAATCCCCCTAAACAAATAAGACTGACACCTTGGCTATATGACAAATTTTGAAATGATTTCATTGCTTCCATCCTCCCTATCTCCCCTTTGATACTTTTATTTTACCAATGGGAAAAATTTCATAACATCGATTTCTCTAACAACTAACTTACAAATTTGTAAGTTAACATCTTTTCAACTTATATATCTAGTATTTCCACAAATAAGAGTCATTTATACATAAAAAAAGACCTCAGTTATACTAAGGTCTTCGTTACATTCTATTTCATTTTACAATCATCACTGGACATTTCACACGCTTTGCTATTTTATGACTTACACTTCCAAGCACCATTTCTTGCAGTGTATTGAGCCCTCTACTTCCAGCAATGACAAGATCTATATCTCCTGTATTTACATATTGAACAATTGTATCTCCAGGATCACCATGTAATATCGTAATTGTATAAGAAATGTTCTCTTTCTTTAATAAACCTTCAATCTCTTTTAATTTATCTTTTCGACTAGCCGATATTGTTTCTAAATCTGTTTGACCTTGTATAATATCTGATTTTGCCGTTCTATTATCTACTACGTACACAACTTCAACATTTGTTTCTTCGCTACATTTCGCAATATAGGTTGCATGCTCCGCTGCTCGAAGTGCATGTTCAGAACCGTCACATGCTAATATAATTTGTTTGTACATATGCTGAATCCCCTTTTCGTTATCCTATTCGTATTATATAATAAAGCCCCCTAAAAAGGAGGCTTTTAACTAGCAATTCTTTTATTATAAGTAGCTAAATTTGCAACAAGTTTTGAACTACGTTCATTTAATCCTGTTATAGTTACTTTCACACCACTTTGTTCATACTTCATGATAACTTTATCAATTGATGCCACTGCTGAATCATCCCATACGTGCGCATGAGTAAAATTCATTTCAATTTCTTTTACATCTTCTTTAAATGAAAAATTATTTATGAAATCGGCTGTAGATACAAAGAAAAGTTGACCGTGAATTTCGTATATTTTCTTATTTTCAATATATAAATGTTTCACGTGAATCTTTGCCATATTGAATGCAAATAACACCGCACTAATTACTGTTCCGATAATTACACCTAATGCTAAATTATGTGTAATTAGGACAATCACAACTGTTACGATCATAACAAATGCGTTTCCTTTTGGTACTTTATGAATTGTTGTTACAGAGTTCCAATCAAACGTTCCGATTGAAACCATAATCTTTAACGAGCGTTACCATTAATAATGCCATTGCACCTGTTGCAGCTGAAATCATCCCAGTTCTTCCGCCAACAAATGAAATGGTAACTGCAATACAAAAGGCTGCGTATAGTCCAACTGTTGGATCCACGCCTGCAATAACAGAGAAGGCTATCGCTTCAGGGATTAATGCTAAAGCAACGACAATTCCTGATAACACGTCCCCTCTCACATTAGAAAACCAATCATTTTTTATCGTTTGAAACAAAATACCACTCCTCTACTCCTTTATCATTTGATTTTCTCCATAAGAAAATCTAGCCGACTGCACGAAAGCTATTATATAACGAGTAGAAGATTTTTTACTATGTAAAAGTTTCCTAAAGAAAAAGACGCTATATCAGTAGCGTCTTTGCTCATTTCATTAATGTCCACCGTGTCCTTGACCACTTTCCTGAACAATTTCTAACCTCTCATCTAGTATTCCTTGTGTTTCAAATGAAATATCACTCGTACTTCCTAATAAGAAACCGTGATTATATGGTCCAAGTGTTGGATCATCTTTAAACTTCGGCTGAATGCTTGCAAGGAAGTCATACACTGGTTGGGAAGCTTTACCTTCTTCTAATAATACAACAGGTGCATGTTTACCCATATGTGAAAAAGGTGCCCCAGCAACTGCTAAATCTGGTGTTTTACTTGAAACAAATGATAAACCGTGACCAGGTTTTGTGAATCCCCAGCCAAATTTTGTTTTTTCATCTTTAAATTTAGCGAACGCAATCGAGTTTTCTGTAGGGGTCTCTCCACTAATACGCGTTACTTTCCCGTATTTGCTTAGCTCTTTTTCTACTTCTTTTGAAACAATTTTTTCTGGCCCTAATACATATATATTTGCTTTATCTTTTCTCATTTTTAATGCCTCTATTGTCGCTTCTGGCACTTTATTCTTTTCTGTATAGAGTAGTGGTTCCGGCATATGAGAAATCCAATTTACAGCGGGGGTTGTATATAAACGTCCTTCTTCTGCAGACGAACCGATAATAACACTATTTGGGTAGCTTCCTGTTATATCGGCATACTCCTTATCAACATCCTTCGCAAATATAGCTGGGTCCGTTTCTTTTATTTGTTTTACTTTATAACCTTTTAATTGTTCAAGCGCGCTAGTACCTACATCTCCCATCACCATAATTTGTGTTCCATCTTTCGTTCCGATTGGATTTAATCGTTTTATTTCTTTTAACGTCATTTCCGGTATCTTTTCTTTTTCTATAAATAAAATCGGCCCGTTATTCGGATGATGAATAAGATCTGCACTCGCAATACCTAATTGCCACTCGCTTGCTGGTACTAAAATAACAGCACCTGGCTGGTTCTCCTTATGAGTTGCTGGCCATATCGTTTGCGAAGTTAATACTGCCATTTGCGAAGGATCATTTGTGTTTAATCTCGTTACATTTTTTAAACTTGTCGTTAATAAATCATTAGATGCACCTTCGTTCATTTCTTTTGGCGCCGTTACCTCCTGATTCATTTTCATTTCCTTTTGCTCTGTTTTCTTCTCTTTTGTAGATTCATGGTTTTTATGGTCTGTATTCGTTTGTCCGCATGCAGCAAGACCAACTGCTGTAATTATTGTTATCCCAAAAATTCGGGTCATTTTTTTCACTATACCGCCTCCGTATTAATCATTTTTGAGCCAATATGATTACCTAAAATGTAATTTCAACTCCACAATAACAAGCAATTCTGAAGAAATTATGCAGACACATCATAATCTGCACCATTTCTTCATGATTTTGCATTACACTTTAAGTAACGATTATAAATATGGAGGGCTCTTTATGATTGATATACTGCTTGTAGACGATGAACCGAGAATGCTTGAATTATTAACGCTTTATCTTACACCAATTGGATATAACTGCGTATGTGCGACTTCAGGAGAAGAAGCTATTTTACATATAGAAAATCGAAACTTTAAATTTGTTTTACTCGATATTATGATACCAAAGATGGACGGATGGGAAACGTGCAAAAAAATCCGATCTTTTAGTAACATTCCTATTATTATGGTTACAGCTCGTGATCAAACAGTAGATGTCGTTCAAGGATTAAAAATTGGAGCCGATGATTACGTAACGAAACCTTTCCATGAAGAAGAACTTTTCGCAAGAATTGAAGCCGTTTTAAGACGTACAAATGAACATAAACAAATCCAATATCACGGTATTGTATGGGATGAAACAAAACACTTCGTTTCTGTCCATAATGAAGAACTCCTTCTCACACCAATTGAATTTTCTTTACTCGGATTATTTTTACGCCATGTGAACTACGTATTAAACCGTGATCAGCTCATCGAACGAATTTGGGGGTTAAACACAAATACAGAAGATCGCACAGTCGATTCACATATTCGTAATTTACGTGATAAATTGCGAAAAGCAAATTTCCCTATTGATCATCATTTAAAAACCGTGTATGGAGTAGGTTATCGATGGATTGATACTGAACAGTAAGGGGCAAAACGATGAAACGAATTTCAATTCAATTCGGATTTTATTTTTTAATTGTTACACTTTTAATTGAAAGTGTTCTCTTTATTTTGCTCTATTATAGTCTTGTAAACACTAGAGTAAATGAAGAAATGACAGCTTTATTAAAGCGAGGAAATAGTCATCGAGATGTACTTGAAAAATATTACGATGAGCAAACCATCTCTCACGTAGCATTAATGGAATCTGAAGCTGAAACAACTGTCGTTATTACAAATGCAAATAAAGAAATACTAGCTAAATCTAACGAAATAAACACGACTATAAACGATCATATTAGTAAAATGCAAACTCGAACAGACCATAACGGAGCGATTATAGAAAATCACTGGAAAACATCTAATTATATATGTACAGTTAGCCCCATTGTAGTAGATGGAAAACATGAAGGCTATGTGTACATGTTTCTTGGAACAGAATCAATTGAAGAGCTGGTTAATGGGTTAACGAAACAATTCATTATTGCCGGTATCATCACATTTCTACTAACAGTCATCACCATTTTTCTATTATCTCGATTATTAACAAAACCATTGTTACACATGAAACATGCCACTGAAAAAATGAGTAAAGGTGATTTGTCCGTTTCATTAACAACTACTCGAAATGATGAAATTGGTGAACTAGCATCATCTATCCAGACGCTCGCAAATGATCTACATTATATGAAAACAGAGCGAAGTGAATTTCTAGCAAGTGTTGCTCACGAATTACGAACACCGTTAACATACGTAAGAGGTTATGCAGACATTGCATTAAAAGAAAGCACCTCTCCTGAGCAACGTTTACGATATTTATCTATTATAAAAGATGAGTCTGATTACATTACAAACTTAGTTCAAGATTTATTTTCACTTGCACAAATGGAACAACATAACTTTTCTATTCAAGTAAAGGAAGTGCATTTACACACCTTCTTTACTCGCATAGCTGAAAAAGTAAACGCCATGTATAAAGAAAGATATATTAAGGTTTCTTTCTCTTGTCCTCCTACACTGCTAGTAAACTTAGATGAACAGCGATTTGAACAAGTTATAGTAAACATTTTAAATAACGCTTATAGACATTCAAAAGAACATTCTCATATAAACATTTCTATTACAGAAGAACATAAACGTATCTCCATTACAATTGAAGATGAAGGCGAAGGTATTCCACCTGAAGACCTCCCTCACATTTTTGACCGCTTTTACCGTGTCGATAAAGCAAGAACACGATCTACAGGCGGAACTGGTTTAGGGCTATCTATCGTAAAAGAAATTGTAGAACTACACGACGGAAATATTACTGTAACGAGCGAAGTCGATTACGGGTCTTGCTTTATCATTTCATTGCCATCTATAAAGAAACACGACTACCATCAGTAGTCGTGTTTCTTTATCATTTTACTTTATAATATAAATTTACAAATTGCCCAAAACGTTTCGTATCCGTTAAAGTTAAATTAATTTCCGGATTCTTATCTTGAAATAACGGAACTCCAGAACCTAATATGTGAGGGGTAATCGTGACAACATATTCATCAATTAGATTATTCTTAAAGAATTCTCTCAGTAGATTCCCTCCACCGACCATCCATATTTTAGATCCTTCTTGCGATTTTAACCTTTTTGTAAACTCTACTACATCTTCATTTACAAACTCCACGTTTCCGTTTGAACCTTTTTCTGAATTAGAAAAAACATAACATTTTTTATCTAAGTACGGGAATGTTTCTGTATGCTCTACTACATAATCGTACGTTCTTTTTCCCATAATTATTGTATCAATCGTTTCATACATTTCTGTATAACCGTTATCTCCCTCTCCTTCAGTTTCCATTAACCACTCTAAATCATCATTTTCTTTCGCAATATATCCATCCAAACTAGCGGCTATAAATAAAACAATTTCACGTGACATCTCTTTTCCTCCTTGTGTTTCATCTTGATAACATTATGATGTAAACAATATACTAACAATAAAACATGACACTTTATGTCATGTTAAAAAGAAAAAGGTGATACATTTGTCAAAAGCTAAACGCTTATTAGATATTCTTATATTTGCTTCTGCCAAAAAGACATTTACAGCTCAAGAAATAGCTGATGAATTTAATATTTCCGTTCGTACTGTCCATAGATACATTGTAGATTTAAGTGATATGGGTTTACCTATTTATGCAGAACAGGGGCGTAACGGAGGATATAAAGTATTAACAAATAGAATCATTCCGCCTATTTTATTTACAGAAGAAGAAGCAGTCTCCATCTTTTTTGCATTTCAATCTTTAAGCTACTACAGAAACTTACCTTTTAACACAGAAATTAATTCCGTTACGCATAAACTGTATAGCTCTCTACAACATGATGCAAAAACGAAAGTTGATAAAATACGCTCTTATATTGCTTTTTGGAATCCAAAGAGAACGATTGATACACCTCTTTTAAACGAAGTATTAACTGCGGCTATTGAAAATAAAAATTTACACTTTCAATACGAATCTAAATCGGGGATAAAAACAAAACACGTTCATCCTATCGGTGTATACGCTCATGACGGGCTATGGTACTTACCATCCTATGACTTCAGTAGAAAAAAAGTATTACTGTATCGCGTTGATCGTATTCTTTCTTTATTATCAACAGAAGAAAATAAAGATACGTTCATGAATTTAGAAGAATGGTTCGACTCTAACTCTAACGTCATAAACATTCCTATCCAATTACATGTTTTATTAACGACAGAAGGTGTACGCCAATGTAAAAGCGTTCCTTACCTTGAAGAATTCGTAGTAGTAAACGAAGACGGTTCAGGATATATACATTCAACAATTGATAAAGGTGAAATTAACTTTATTACCCCTTTATTTTATAGACTTGGAAAAGATGCACAAGTGTTAGAACCGACAGAATTGATAGATGTTTTACGTATACGTGCGAAAGAAATTTTACATATGTATGGAGACGAAAAAAGCTGCTAAATATAAGCAGCTTTTTAGTCTCTTTGTTACTATTGACGAATATCAATCCACCAACGATATTCCGCATTCATATTTTCAGTGCCACCATTCCCTCTGTAATTGAAAGCATCAAGGAAGATTGAGTCTAGTTTATCTTCATCTACAAAATAACCTAAATTAACTTTTACCGTTTCTCCTGGTGTGATACTGCCAATATTGTAAAAACTTTTTCCATCTCCGTGAGGTTCTAAATAATCAACTTCACCTGTCATAATACGCGTTGCGTCCATTCCCTCTTCTTTAGCGTATTTCCATGCATTCCCTTCAAATTTAAGCTGTTTTATGGATGGATGCATATAGATTTCTTCTGTCGACTTTTTGCCAATATTTTTCACTGTTGTTGTTAAGTAGACAAATTTAACATTAACTAATTTCGAATCTACTAATGTATCAATTGAATCTTTACCATTCCCTAATTTATATTCATCTCGTCTGTATGATAGTAATTTTCCCGTCTGATCTAAAGCCTTATTCTTGCTTAATATCTCTAGGCCAAGTTCATTAAAGTTCTCTTGTTTAAAATCTTTGATTGAATCAAAGGCTTCAACTTTTTCTATCACATATTCAATTTGACTGTTATCCATAGATATCGTTACTGGAGCCTTTTGCCCTATATGAAATAGTCGTTTGCTATCCTTCTTCAAAGGAATTACCTTAGTTGTTTTACTTTCTTGGCTAAAATACTTTTTATCATAATCGCTTATATATGATGACTTTTCTTTTGACGTGGGCTCAAGTGAAATGCTCCCTAGCACATCTATCATTTGTTCTTCGTTTATATCATTTCCAATATAACTTTGTAACATAATTCCTTCTTCCTCAAAATAGAGAAAAATTACTCTATTAAACATTAAATCTTTATTACCATTTTCTCTATGGACAATTACTGCCTTCTTACCATTTATCTCTTTTTCTTCATAATTTTTCGAGTACAGAGTTGGAAAATCTGAATTCCCTCCTACTCTCCAAAGAACGAATGAAAATCCACCCATTGCGTAGTTATCTTTAAAGGAATATTTCATAGCAGAGTCATCAATTGCTTCCATATTTTCTGGTAATTTATCGATTTTCAGCTTATACCACTTATCAGCCTTTTTCGAGTCCTTATTTGTTACTGAAATATTTACTTCATAATTTTGTTTTTGAACGATCATATTATAGACTTTTACTGCTCCAAAAACGGTTGTCGGCATGCCGATTAATAAGCAAGCAGCAGCGATTAACATACGATGTCTTTTACGCTTTTTCAGCGGTTGTCCATCTTGCAGCTTCATTTCCTCCATAAACAATTTCTTTTTGCGCGTATATGTATGTGAAAATTCATGTTGTTCTTCAAGTTTATCAAAATCATCTAAAGCAATTTTTTCAGCAAGTTCATATATTTCTTTGGAGTTCTTTGAATTCGTCATGTTGTATACCTCCTATCATATTTTGGACTCGTTTTCGAGCGCGTTCAAACTTCTTGCGGACATTTGCCTCCGTTATCCCCATGACACTTGAAATTTCTTGATACGTTAAGTTATAGAAGACTTTGTACTTAAACACCTGTCTATTAGACTCATTTAACTCTTTTAACAATGCATCAATTTGAACCTCAGACATTTTACGTTTTTCCCACTCTTCAATATTTTCATCTACTGCTTCTGTTGATTCTCTTTCATATTCTTCTAAAAATGTTTCATGTCGTTTGTTTTTCCGGTAACTATCAATCGCCTTGTTTTTCGCGACCCTCAAAATGTAGCGTTTAAGCTCTTGAGTAGCCAAGCTATGGAGCTTTTCCAAGTTCTTATAAAGAGTAATAAACGTCTCTTGAACCGCATCTTCAGCCTGTTGAATATTATTTAAAATAGAATACGCTACATAATAAATCTTTTGTTCATACAACTCATATAGCTCTTCCATCTTTTCATAATCGTTGTTTGTAACTTTCATATAATTCCTCCTCTCACTCTATATAACGAATAAGCGCTATACTTTGTGACACTGCAAAATCTTTTTATGTATAAAATTTAATAATAGAATAAACAAAAGCCCAATTTCTCTATTTTAACTGAGAAATTGGGCTTTTTAATATTAGAATTTTCCTGACCGCTACGCCTTTTCAGTAAGCAGCATATGCTCTATCGCTTCTTTTAACAAATTCTTTGTCTCTTCCAAGTTATGATTCTTCTTTTCTCCCGGTTGTACCATATAAAACTCAGCAAACGAACGCTCTTTATATCTTGGTACGACATGCATATGATAATGTGTTAACTCGTTAAATACTCCACCATTTTGACAAACTGTAACTCCGTCAGGTTTATATACTATCTTAATCGCTTTTGCAATAAGCTTAGAAGCATCCATAACGGATTTTGCTACAACATCATCTAATTCGTCTACTTCTACAACATGTTGCTTTGGCACAATTAAAGTATGTCCTGGGTAGAAAGGCGCATGATCTAAAAAGCAAGTTACATAATCATCTTCATATATTTTATATATAATTTCCTCTCCGCCTGCTAATTTACACCCTAAACATTCCATCATATTTCCCCCTTTATTAAAAACATAAAAACGTGAGAGCCGTATTCTCACGTTTTTATGTTTCATTTTATTAGTTCAATTGTTTCCGTAACCTTTATACTATCTTTTACAGATTGAACAATCGTACAATTTTTCACTGCAAGTTGCAGCGCCTTGTCCAGCTGCTCTTCTGTAACATTTTGTGCTTTAATTTTATAGTGCAAATGAACACTTTCAACTGGCTTCGATAAAGCTTCACTTCTACCAACTTCAGTTTCGATTGTAAACGTATCGTATGGAATACGTTTCTTTTCTAAAATTGTTCGAAAGACAATTGCACTACATCCTGCGATAGAAGAAATGAGTAATTGTAACGGTGAATACCCGTTTTCTTTTCCAATCGCTAATTGACCATACGATAAATCTGCTTCTATATCATCGTGTTTGATTGTTAGTTTCATTTGTTTTTTCCATCTCCACTTTCATCCGTTTCTGCCGTTTCTTACTAATATAATAATATATATAGCAGAAAATGATAAATGGAATACCACAGTATAACGCCATTCTTTGTTCAGGAATAAACGCTAAACTAATAACAACGATGCTATTTGTAATTAAAGCTAAAATTGGAACAATCGGGTATAGTGGTGTTCTATACTTTAAGTCCTCTAACTTTCCTCCGCCCTTTATATACTGACTTCTAAAGCGAAGTTGCGATAGAGCAATAATGATCCAACTTGAAACAGCCGATAAACCAGCTATCGATAATAAATACATGTATACTGTATCTTCTGCAAGGAAACTTGTGAATAGAGATAATCCAGCTACCGCAATCGTTACGACTAGCGCTGTAATTGGAATACCACGCTTATTTACTTTCTGGAAGGAAGTTGGTGCCATTCCCTCATTTGCAAGTGACCATAGTATACGCGTCGCTGCATATAATCCAGAGTTCGCTACAGATAATAACGCAGTAATAATAACGAAATTCATAATATCAGCTGCGTATGGAATACCAATTTTATCAAATACGACTACGAATGGACTTTCAATTACGCCTGCTTCTTTCCAAGAAATTAATCCTACTAAAATCGTCATTGTTAAAATGAAGAATAACATAATGCGCCATACTGTATTACGGATCGCACGTGGAATTGTTTTTTCTGGATTTTCACTTTCTCCCGCTGCAATCCCGATTAACTCTGTTCCCTGGAACGAGAAGTTAACTGTAATCATTGTAAGTAATACGGCAGCTAGTCCATTCGGGAATAATCCACCATCGCTTACAAAGTTAGAGAAAAGAGGTGCTGCTTCTTTTCCGTCATATGATATAAACCCTAATAATGCACTCCCACCAAGAACGACAAATGCAAGAATTGTAATTACTTTAATACTAGAGAACCAAAATTCTAATTCGGCATAACTTTTCGCCGAAATTGCGTTTGAAGCATATAAAATAACGCCGAATACAAGGCACCATACCCAAACATCAACATTTGGAAACCATCTTTTCATCATTAAACCGATTGACGTTAATTCTAGTCCTACTGTTACTGCCCAGCCAAGCCAATATAGCCAGCCGATCATAAAACCCGTTCCTGGTCCAATAAACTTCGTCGCATACTTTTGGAAAGAACCTGAAACTGGCATTGCTACCGTTAACTCTCCAAGACAAAGCATTGTTAAATACATAATAAATCCGCCTACTAAATATGAAAGGATGGCTCCCCCTGGTCCAGCCTGATTAATGGTGTAACCTGAACCTAAGAAGAAACCAGTTCCGATTACACCACCAAGTGCGATCATAAATAAATGTCTACTCTTCATCGTACGATGTAATTTCTCATTCGTTGGTTGCTGCATCTAAATCCTCCCCCTACCAATACCCCTATATCTTGTTAAAATTTTCTGATAATAAAAATATACACGAAAGCGATTACATTTTCTATATAAAATTAAAACTTTTCTGATAAAATAATATAAAAATCGAATTATTGCAAGATTCAGATTCTATTTAGAGGAAAATAAGGAGAAACAAGGAAAAAACCCTTACATATATTGTAAGAGTCAACGAAGTTCTAATCTTCTCGATAAAATTGATAAACTATAATTTACGATAAAGTACATACAAGCTACTAATATAAATGTTGGAATCATGTAATTCACATTTTGCCCGCTAATAATTTGAGCATTATGCATAAGCTCAGGGAGTGATATAACAACCGCTAGCGACGTATCCTTCAGCAATGAAATAAATTGACTGACAAGCGGCGGAACCATTCTCCTTAATGCTTGTGGCAAAATAATATGCCAAAGCGCTTGCACGTAAGTTAATCCCGAAGATCTTGCGGCTTCAACCTGCCCTTTTTCAATAGACAATAAACCACTTCTAACAATTTCAGATATCATTGCTGCCTCAAATATTGTTAAAGCAACAATTGCAGCTGTTATAATTTCTAATTTCAAGCCTGCTTCTGGAAGTGCAAAATACGTGAAAAATATAATTAACAGTAGTGGTAAGTTTCGAATCACTTCAACTATAACTCCTAATATTTGTGAGACGACAGGTATTTTCGTGTAGCGCAATATACCGATTACACTTCCAATAATAAAACTAAGTACAATTGCTATGAGCGCTACCTCTAATGTTATAAGTAATCCTTTTAATAAAAATAGAATATGATCTCCTGTAATTGCTCCCTTGAAATCCATTTACACCGCCTCCTTTGCTAAGCGTTTTTCTAAATAACGCACTAGCATACTGAGCGGAATTGTTAATATTAAATAAAACATCCCGACAAATATATAAACATCAAACGTAACAAACGTCTTCGTTGAAATTAAATCTCCTTGATACATTAAATCAGCACCAGCAATAATTCCAAGTATTGAGGAGTTTTTAACTAAATTGAGAAACTGGTTTCCTAAAGGGGGAATTACAATTTTCACTGCTTGGGGTAAGACAACATAATACATCGCCTGCACATACGTTAGCCCTGAAGAGCGAGCAGCTTCCATCTGCCCTTTCGCAACTGATAAAATACCAGCGCGAATTACTTCTGCAATAAAAGCTGCCGTATATACCGTAAGCGTAACTGTTCCTGCTACAAAACCATTTAAAGTAATTCCTATTACAGGTAAAGCAAAATAGAATATAAATGCAATTAATACGAGTGGAATATTTCTTACAAACTCCACAAAAGCTGATCCTATCCAATTTAAAATACGAATAGGTGCAATACGCATTACTGCCAAAATTACTCCTAAAATAAAACTACCTATCAATGCAATTACACTAGACATAACTGTATATTTAAATCCTTCTAAATACATATCAATGTTATTCGTTAATATAGAAAAATCAGGCACATATTCTCCCCTCTTTCTTTACAAGAAGAGGATGAGTACTCTCATCCTCTCACTTTTACTATCTACTTTTCTGGTTTTTGTCCAATCCATTTCTCATATAATTTGTCATACTCTCCGCTTGCTTTCATGTCTTTAATTAAAGTATTAATCTCTTTCGTTAAATCATCTGCCCCTTTTTGCACTGCAATTCCATACGGTTCATCTGTGAAAATTTTTCCTACTACTTCATAATTAGAATCTTGTTTTGCCATTCCGTAAAGGATCGCATTATCTGTCGTTAACACATCACCTTTACCTGCCTTTAACGCTGTAAATGCCTCACTATAATTTTCAAACTCTAATACAGTCGCTTCTGGTGACTTTTGACGAATGTTATTTGTAGATGTTGACCCTTTTACAGCTAATACTTTAACGCCTTGTTTTATATCATCGACACTCTTAATATTGCTTCCTTTTTTCACAAGTAACGATTGTCCTGCTTTAAAATATACATCTGAAAAATCCACTTCTTTTTTGCGTTCTTCCGTAATTGTCATTGTTGCAATAATTGCATCAATATCACCATTTTTCAGCATTGGAATACGTGTTTTAGACGTTACTTCTTTCAGCTCTAGCTTCTTTTCATCTCCAAGAATCTTTTTCGCAAGTGCCTTCGCGACATCAACATCGAATCCTTCTACCTGCCCTGTTGAAGGATTTTTTAATCCAAATAAATTCGTATCATTCTTCACCCCAACTACTAATTTCCCTCGTTTCTTAATTTGCTCAACAGCCCCGCCTTGCTTCGTATTTGTTTCCTTTGCCTCATCTTTCTTACTTCCGCAACCAGCAACAACAAGCACAAATAAACATGAAAATACGATTAAAGTAAATAATTTTTTCATTTTAAGCATGAAATTCCTCCTCTAATGATTTAGCACCCGACTTAAAAATAAACGAGCTCTTTCTTGTTCAGGGTTTGCAAAAAAGTGCGCCGGTGTTGTATCTTCAATAATTTGACCATCATCCATAAATAAGATCCTATCTGCTACCTCTCTAGCAAATCCCATTTCATGCGTGACAACGACCATTGTCATCCCTTCTTTAGCCAGTGCTTTCATAACATCAAGTACCTCTCCAATCATCTCTGGATCAAGAGCAGACGTAGGCTCATCGAATAGCATAATTTCCGGCTGCATTGCAAGTCCTCTAGCAATTGCCACCCGTTGCTGTTGTCCTCCGGATAATTGATGTGGATATACGTTAGCCTTCTCCGGGATTCCTACTTTCTCTAAATAAAACATTGCTGTTTTCTCTGCTTCTTCTTTGGAAACTTTATTTACTTTAATCGGTGCTAATGTAATATTTTGAAGAACCGTTTTATGTGGATATAAATAAAAATGTTGAAAGACCATCCCAATATTTCGCCGCAATTCATTCATGTCCGTTTTTTTATTGTGTACCTCTGTATTTTGTACAATTAATTCTCCATCTGTAATTGCCTCTAATTGATTTATACATCGAAGCAATGTACTTTTTCCTGATCCTGAAGGCCCGACAACTACTACCACTTCGCCTTTTTTCACTTGCACATTAATATTTTTCAAAACTTGAAAGTTACCATAATATTTATTTACATTACGAAATTCTATCAACATACTCCCCCTTCCCCTAACAATGCATGTACATTCTTTTTATATTCAAAAATAGTCCCAAAAATAACTTTTAGCTTCAATTTGTCCATAAAAAAAAGCAAAGAGTTTCCCCTTTGCTTCTTCATTTCTATTCTGTTAAGATACTTCTTCTTTCTTATCTTTCCCGTATTCATGCTCCCAAAAATCAGCATTTTTAATTCCTAATGGCCCTGGATCGAATACTGGATCTTTTCCTTCTTTTTTCTGTTTTTCATAATCCTTTAATGCGACTAATGCAGGTTTTTGTAATAGTAAAATCGCAATGATATTTACCCATGCCATAATTCCTACCCCAATGTCGCCTAAAGCCCAAGCCGTTGCTGCTGTTTTTATACATCCATAGAATACAGCTCCTAAAAATACAAACTTTAGTACCATAGACATCCAAGGACGGTCTTTATCACGATTTAAGTACGCAATATTCGTTTCTGCAATGTAGTAATACGCCATAATTGTTGTAAACGCGAAGAATAATAACGAGATTGCAACGAAACCGTTTCCAAATCCAGGGAAAACAGATTCTACCGCCGCCTGTGTATATCCTGGTCCTGGCTGAGCACCATTTAGTTTATTAACGATAAAGTTTTTTCCGCTTGCATCAAATACGTTATACATGCCTGTAATAATCATCATAAATGCTGTTGCTGAACAAACAAATAATGTATCAATGTAAACGGAAAATGCTTGCACTAAACCTTGCTTAGCTGGATGTGATACTTCGGCTGCTGCTGCTGCGTGTGGTCCAGTCCCTTGTCCTGCTTCATTGGAATAAATACCACGTTTTACCCCCCAAGAGATTGCTAAACCGATAATACCACCGAAAGCAGCTTCTAATGCAAATGCACTTCTTATAATTAACATAAATGCTTCTGGCAATTTTTCAATATTCATAGCAACAATGACGCAAGCTACTAAAATATAGCCTATTGCCATAAAAGGTACGACAACTTGCGCTACGTTAACAATTCGCTTTACTCCACCGAAAATGATAAGAGCTAATACGACAACTAATATAGCCCCTGATGCGGTAGTATTAATACCAAAAGCCGTTTCTAAACTTACAGCAATACTATTTGCTTGTACGCCTGGTAGTAAAAGTCCTGTTGCAAGAATTGTCGCTGCAACGAATACTAAAGCATACCATTTAACTCCTAGACCTTTTTCGATGTAATAAGCAGGTCCACCACGAAACTGCCCTTGATGTTTCGTCTTATATATTTGCGCGAGTGTTGATTCTACATAAGCTGATCCTGCCCCTAAAAAGGCTACTGCCCACATCCAAAATACAGCTCCTGGTCCACCGAATGCAACCGCTGTTGCTACCCCAGCGATATTCCCTGTCCCAACACGTCCTGATAACGAAAGTGCTAACGCTTGGAATGAAGAAACACCAGCCTCTGATTTTTCTCCTTGAAATGTCAGCTTCACCATTTCTCCTACGTGCCTTACTTGTAAAAACTTCGTTCGAATAGAAAAATATAAACCTACTCCTAAACATAAATAAACAAGTGCTGGACTCCAAACAATATTATTTAACCAATTTACGAAAGTTTCCAACATTCCCCCTCCTTCTTTATAAATAATATTCAGAATATATATAAAATTATAAGTGCATACCGAATCTAGGACAATATTATTTTAATAAAGTAAACATATTTTTGTATAAAAAAACAAAGTATATATTTGTTTTATATACTTTGTTTTGAACTAAATGTATTATATATTCACAATTGCTTCTCTTTTAATAATTCTTTCGTATAGCTCTTCTGATAATTTCAAGAAGTTATCAGGCATATCTTTCCCTTTAAACTTCTTCTGAAGCGTTCCATATAAACCTATATCACGTAAACGCAAAAATAGTGGCAACGATTCATACCAACTATCCGCCAGCCTGTGCTCATACTCATATCCTTTTCGTAACACTTGTAACTGTTTACGAGCAAAATCTGTCTTCTCTTCTGCTGTCCACGTTGTAAATAGAACAGAGTAGTATAGAACCATCGCTAAATCATGTATAAAGTAATTATAAGCCGCATCATCAAAATCAAAGATTGTTAGCTCTTTACCATCATAATGAAAATTACCTTGATGGATATCACCGTGCATAAGACCGAACGTTTCTCTTTCAACTGGAAGGGCCTTAATTTCATCCATTAGTACCGCTGCAATCTTTTTCACTTGACCATCTTCTAATTCATTAACAATTCCACTTTCGTCTTCTTCCCACGTATCACGGTAGTCTGTTTTAGGATATTCCATTGTAAGGCGATGCAGTTGCCCAATCGCTTTTCCCCATGCTTCAAAGAGAGGCTCGCCCCAATAAGGCGATTCTGCTCCTTTTACTTGCTCACCTTTTGCATATGTAAATAAAGAAGCGAAAAAGAACGTTCCATCCTCTGCTACGATTTCTTCTACGAGATTTCGAGACGTTGAATAAAGAGGTCCTGCTACCTTTGCCCCATTCTCCGCAACATATCGTAAAAAATCTAGTTCAGCCTCTACCTCTTGTTTAGAACGATGAGAAGAATGTGTTAAACGTAATACGTAATCTTCATCATTATCACCCTTCGCCTTAAAAATATAATTCTCAAAATCTCCAAGTGGCTTTTCTTCCACTGTTACATGAAACAAATTCGCTGCTCTTTTTAAAATCTCTTTCGTAAAAACACGTTCTACAGCTATTTCCATATATATCCCTCCTATATATCTTCTTAATTCGACACAAATGTTAGAAGTACTGCTATGAAATTGAATAATGCACAAAAGACAATGTAACGTAACCTTCAATCCTCTTTTTTTAAAATAATTCAAGCATAAATTTCTCACAAACGACAAAAATTAACAGAAACAATTGCACTTTAAAAGAGGTGGAAAGTATGACAGAGAAAAAAGAACAACAAGAGAGTAAAAAACAAAAGCATATGTTTCCATCACTTCCGGAGAACATTAATTACATTGAAAATAAACTTTCTCATTCTGATGATATAAAAAAATTAGATTTCCCTTTTCAAAACGGAAAAGGAACAATCTTATATATTGAATCTTTAGCAGATCCAAATCTAATTCATCAGTTAGCCCTTGAGCCTTTATTGACACGATCAGACTTAGCTTTAGATAAAGCTTTTTCCACATTAAATATGAAAAAAGAAACGAATTTAAATTATGGGATACAACTTTTATTACAAGGAAAATCCTTATATTTTCATGAACACGTCGACAGTTTTTGTATTTTCGAAACGGCTTTATCTTTAAAGAGAGATATAACAGAGCCAGATAATGAAGGTATTGTCCGTGGACCACATACTGGTTTTGTAGAAGATTTAGCAACCAATTTAGCTTCCATTCGTAAGCTCATAAAAAGTCCAAATGTCGTCGTTAAATATTTCACACTTGGCGAAGAAATGCACACGAAAGTGGCAATTGCTTATATGCAAAACATAGCTAATGACAATTTAGTTACAGAAGTAAAAAGAAGGTTACAAACGATTAAGACAGATGCACTTATGCCTCCAGGATATATACAAGAATTTATAGAGGATACGTCTTTCTCCCCATTTCCGCAGCAATTAAATACAGAGCGTCCAGATAGAGTCGCAGCAAATTTAATGGAAGGACGAGTTGCTATTTTATCTGATGGAGATCCAACAGCGCTTATCGTTCCTGTTACGTTATTTGCTTTCTATCAATCACCAGATGATTATAATAACCGCTGGATTGTCGGTTCTTTCGTCCGAATGATTCGCTTAGTGAGTTTCTTGATTGCTTTTCTCTTACCAGCTATATATATCGCAACCGTAGCCTTTCATCCTGATGTATTGCCGCTTGAACTTGTGTATACAATTAAAGCCTCATTAGAGAAAGTACCACTTCCTCCTATTTTTGAAGCTCTCTTAATGGAGCTAATTTTCGAGTTATTACGGGAAGCTGGTATTCGCTTGCCGAGCAGAGTTGGACAAACAATCGGCATTGTAGGTGGTTTAGTAATTGGTGATGCGATTGTAAAGGCTGGACTTGTTTCTTACACAATGATTATCGTTGTAGCTTTAACTGCAATCTCATCTTTTCTCGTTCCATCAAACGATATGAGTTCAGCAGTTCGGATTCTTCGTTTTCCATTAATGATTCTTGCTGCCATATTCGGATATGTAGGAATATCATTCGGTCTCATTATAACTTTCGTTCACTTATGTCAGCTTCATTCGTTTCATACACCATATCTTTCTCCTGTTGCTCCAATGCGGATCAAAGATATGAAAGATTCTTTTGTAAGACTACCAATTTGGTCATTTTGGGAACGGCCACATGATCCAAAACCGAAAAAAATGCAACGCCAACATGTAACGAGAGAGGATGAGGACGGTGACAAACACGCAAAGTAAAATTTCACTTGTTCAATTTACCTTTTTCGTTATTCAATGCCAAATTGGGGTCGGTATACTATCTCTACCTAACCGTCTTCATCCGATAGCAAAAGGTGGCGGATGGATTTCTGCTCTCATCGCTGGGCTTGCGATTCAACTTATCATTTTACTTATGTGGTTTTTCTTAAAAAGATTTCCTGATGCAGATATGTATGAAAGTGTTTGTATGCTATTTGGTAATAAGTTTGGAAAACTATTAGGTTTTTCTTATGTTTTTTATTTTACCCTTATCGGTATGACGGTTATGTTGAATGCTTGTAACGTCATTAAAGTTTGGATATTACAAGCCACTCCTTGGTCTGCCATTCTCATCCTATTTACAATAGCTTGTTGCTATGTAGCCTATAATACATTTAAAGTAATTGTACGATTTTATGTCATGGCTTCTATTCTTATTTTCCCAATGGCACTTTTAATTGGACTTGGGCTCTCACGGGCTGACTTTTCTTATATTTTTCCAATTACAGAAGCTGGATGGTGGAATATTATTCAAGCATCCAAAGAAACAATTACAGCTATGTATGGTTTTGAAATTATTCTTATCGCTTTCCCAAAAGTAAACGGGAGTTCTGTGGCAAAACTAAAGGCAATTTCTATCGCTAACGGATTTGTAACTCTTTTTTATACTTTTACTGTTTGGATTTGCTATATCGTATTTAGCCCAAAACAAATCGAGCTTATTCCAGAACCAGTTGCTTACTTATTACGCTCCTTGCATATCGGGATTATAGACCGGACTGATTTACTATTTATACCAATATGGATGATAACAGTTGTGGCTTCTATTGCTAGTTATTATTGCGCTGCTTCAATCGGAGTTGGGCATATATTCAATCTTGCTAATCATAAAAAAGCTGTTCCAATCGTCGGTATTATTGCTTTTAGTGTAGCCTTATTTATAGATACACCTGAAGAATTAAAAGTAATTTCAACTTTCACTGATAAGTTCACGTATATTTTCATCGTTGTCCTCCCTCTTTTATTTCTACTTTATTCAGTAATAAGAAATAAGAAATAAGAAATAAGAAAGGAGAACAGTATGTTCCAAAAAAGAGTTAAATTACTTTTTATATTATGTACTAGTTCCCTCCTTTCTGGCTGTTGGGATCAAGAGCCATTAAGAGAAGCCAGATTAGCTTATAGCATTGGTTATGATATTACGGAAGAGAATAAACTTCAGCAAACGCTTGAACTCGTAAAAAGTTCAAGCGGCGAGCAATCTTCATTCGAGAATGAAATACATTCAGCAAACGGGCATAACATAAGGGATACAAGCGATTCCTTAAAAAAAAATGTGACTGGGAATATTCGCTATTTTAAATATGGCGTTCAATTACTCGGAACCAAAATCCTAAAAAAAGGTATATTACCTTATTTAGATGTCAGCTTTCGGGACCCAACAAACCCAACTGCTTTAGTAAAACTTATTGCAGTAGATGGTGAAACATCCGAGATACTAGAAAAAAAGAAAGTAGGAAATTTACTAATTGGAGATTTTCTAAAGAAAAAAGTGAAAAGTTTAGAAGATATGAGTGTGTTTCCAAAAGAAACTTTAGAAACAGCTGCTACAAAAATGTTAGATCCCGGTAAAGACTTTACCCTCCCTTCTATAAAAATAAAAGGAAAAGAAGTGATTACAAACGGTCTAGCTTTATTTAATAATGATAAATTAACTGGGCATTTACCTTTGAAACAATCTGTTTTATTCGTATTATTAACCGGAAAAATGGGAACAAGTGCCCGTATAACCCAAAAGCTTACTAGCGATGAATCAGAGAAAACATCTGATTATTTAACAATGGAAATTAGCAATCGAAAGTTAAAACGCGACTTAAAAATAACAACAGATAAAAAAGGAAATGTTTATGCTCACATTAAGCTCCAACTAAAAGTTATAGCGCTTGAAGCTCCGAGAGATAATCTTTACAAAATGGATGAAAGAAAAAAACTAAATAAAGAATTGTCTACACAACTTACGAAAGAAGCTAAAAAGATAACGAAAAAGTTACAAAAAGCAAACTGTGATGCTTTCGGTATCGGCAGACACCTTATCGCCTATCACCCTGACTTATGGAAGAAGAAAAATTGGAATAAAGATTATGCAAAAGTAAAATTCAAACCTGAGGTAGAGGTAAACATTTTGTACAGTGGTGTCCTAAAATAAAAGGTTGTATGCCGCTCGGGCATACAACCTTTTTATTTCGTATATCGATACACAATTGATTCATATGGTCTTAAGTTAAGTTTTGCAATATCCTTGCTGGCATCTTTATAATTCGACAGTAGTACTTCTTGTTTCATTCCATCTAACTGAACGTGCGCTGGTACTGAATACGTTATTTCTTCTCCATAGAAGTTATTTATAACAAGTAGTACTTCACTTTCTGTAGTACGAGTATATGCCCAAATTTTAGGATCATTTTTATCCAAAATAGCATATTCTCCTTCTGTAATTACATCATACGTTTTTCTAAGCTCTATTAACTTTTTATAATGATAAAATACGGACTCTTTATCTTCTAATGCTTTCTCTACGTTTATTTCTTTAAAATTTTCAGCCGCTGAAATCCAAGGTGTACTTGTTGTAAAACCACTGTTCCTCTCTTCATTCCACTGCATCGGAGTGCGAGAGTTGTCACGAGATTTTTGCTTTAAAATCCCTATAATCTCTTCTTTTGATAGCCCTTCTTTTAGCTTTATATCGTATATATTTAACGATTCTACATCACGATATTGCTCGATGGACTCAAATTTAGGATTCGTCATACCGATTTCTTCCCCTTGGTAAATATAAGGCGTTCCTTGCAGCATGTGCATGGCTGTCGCTAACATTTTTGCAGATTTGTTTCGGTACTTTCCATCATCACCAAAGCGTGACACGATGCGAGGCTGGTCATGATTACACCAAAATAACGCATTCCATCCTCCGCCCTTTTGCATTTCAATTTGCCAGTTAGACATAATCTCTTTTAATTTAATAAAATCAAACTCTGCTTTCGTCCACTTATCACCATTCGGATAATCTACTTTTAAATGATGGAAACTAAACGTCATGCTTAATTCATTACGCTCAGGATTAGAATATTTAATACAATTATCAATTGTCGTAGATGACATTTCTCCAACTGTAATTACATCTTTTCCTGCAAAAACATTTCGGTTCATCTCTTGTAAATATTCATGAATACGCGGACCATCTGTATAATACTTGCGTCCATCACTTGTCGCAGTACTGCCTTCATCGTTTAAGAAACATTGGTCTTTTGAAATTAAGTTAATGACATCTAATCGGAATCCTGTTACCCCTTTATCCAGCCAAAAACGCATCATATCATATACTTCTTCACGAAGTTTTTCATTTTCCCAATTTAAATCAGCTTGTGTTTCATCAAATAAATGTAAATAATATTGCTCCGTCTTCTCATCATATTTCCAAGCAGATCCACCAAACTTAGACTGCCAATTATTTTTTTCATCACGCCAAATATAGTAATTACGATATGGACTATTTTTATCTTCCTTCGCTTCTTTAAACCACTTATGTTCAGTCGAACTATGATTTACAACAATATCAAGCATAATCTCAATGTTACGTAGTTTCGCTTCTGCTAAAAGTTCTTCAAACTCTTCCATCGTTCCGTAAGATGGATCAATGCTGTAGTAATCACTTACATCATATCCATTATCATTTTGTGGTGATTGGTATATCGGTGTTAACCATATATAATCCACTCCGAGTTCTTTTAAATAATCTAGTTTCTCTGTAACCCCTTTTATATCACCAGTTTCTCTATTGTAATAACTATTAAAGCTCTTCGGATAAATTTGATAGACTACACTTTTATGCCAATCCTTCATGTTTAACTTCCTCCTACTTCTGTTTGACTCTTTTTGCAAATAACCATGTTAAAGTAAATGGGATTACAACTGCAATAATCATTCCTACAATAAACATTGGAATCGATTTCGGAATGATAGAAATAAATGCTGGCAATCCGCCAATTCCGATAGCAGGTGCTAATACACCATTTAATGTAATGAATATCGCTGCCACAGCAGACCCTATAATCGCTGCATAGAACGGGAACTTATTTCGTAAATTCACACCAAACATCGCTGGTTCTGTAATACCGAAGTATGCTGAAATGGCTGATGTTGATGCCATACTTTTATCATTTTGATTTTTAGAAATCCAGAACATCGCAAGTGCCGCACTACCTTGCGCAATGTTAGAAAGAGCGATCATCGGCCAAATAAATGTACCGCCATGTTGTGCAATCAATTGTAAATCAATTGCAATAAACATATGATGCATACCTGTAATTACAAGCGGTGCATATAACGCTCCAAATAATACTGCTCCAACTACTGGTACTGTTTCATATACACCTACTAATCCTACTGTTAATAAATCTCCAATATGACGTGTAACCGGACCGATAATTCCTAATGCTAACACACCTGTCACAACGATTGTTGTAATTGGTACAACTAATAATTGAATTGCATTTGGTACATGTTTCTTTAAGAAAATTTCCACTTTACTTAATACAAATGCTGCTACTAAAACAGGTAAAATTTGTCCTTGATATCCTACCTTCTCAATTTGGAACAGTCCTAAAATATTGAAGTACTCAATCTTTTGACCCTCTAAACCAGTCGCTGCTTTTCCATAGTCCCAAGCGTTTAATAAGGCCGGGTGCACAAGCATTAATCCCATAACAATCCCTAGTATTGGACTACCACCAAAACGCTTCGTTGCTGACCACCCGACAAGTGCTGGTAAGAATACGAATGCTGTATTGGCCATCATATTAATTAAATCCCAAAGCCCGCCTAAGTTCGGATAAACATCTAATAAATTTTTCCCATCAAAAAATAAGTCCTTTGCCCCTAATAGATTGTTAATACCCATTAGTAAACCAGCTGTTACGATCGCTGGTAATATCGGCATAAATACATCCGAAAATATTTTCACAAACTTTTGAGCTGGATTTAACTTCTGATTTCCAGAGTCTTTTACGTCAGCTACAGTCGATTCTTTCATACCTGCAAGCGTTATCAATTCAGCGTAAACACGATCTACATCCCCTGGACCAATTACAACTTGAAATATACCAGCGTTATGAAACGCTCCTTTCACTAATGAAACAGACTGTAATTTATCATTATCTATTTTACTTTCATCTTTTAAAGCGATACGGAGCCTCGTTACACAGTGTGCAGCTTGTTCAATATTGTCTTTCCCACCAATATACTGCAACACTTCCTCTGCTGTTTTACGATAGTCTTTCCCCATATTCTCGTCCCTCTTTTCTTTTTTTGATACCGTTTACAATTACATATTAACTCGTATATATAAGTTAGTCAACACTCGTATATACGAGTTTGTGTTTTTTTTTATAAAAAAAAGAGATGAAACAATATTTTGTTCCACCTCTTTACTTCCTGCGTGCCACATCCGAAAAGTGAAAAATATCTAAACGGTGGCGTGATTCTGTATATTCAAACTGACTTCCATCATACAAATGTGTAAAGTTTTTCACAACGACAACATAGTCTGTTCCATTTAAATCTAAATACTTTCTGTCATCCTCTGTACATGGCTGTACTTCAATTACCCTCTGCGAATAACTAATATGTAGCCCAAGCTCTTTCTCGATGTATTTATAAATCGATGCTGTTGCAATTTCTTTCGTTAATCCTGGAATAAACTCAGATACAAAATGATTTATATCTAAAATTACTTTTTCTCCATCAATATTTCGTACACGTTTAATATGGTCAATCTCTGTTTTTTCTTTTACATTTAATAATTTCGCAATTTCTTTTGTGGCTTTTTCTTTGCCCATTTCCACAACCTCTGTAATACAATGACGTCCTAAACGTTCATTTTCTTCTTGGAAACTTACAATACCGCCAAAATTAAATTCAATATTTTTTCGCTTTAAAACAAAAACACCTTTTCCATGAATTTTTTGCACATATCCACGCTCTTGCAGTAAATCTACCGCTTTTCTTACCGTTCCTCGGCTTGCCTCATACTGCTTCATTAATTCTGTTTCTGATGGGATTTTGCATCCCTCTTTTAATTGTTTATTATCAATAGATTTACTGATTTCTGTATAAATTTGTTCATACTTACTCATCATCTACAATAGCCCCTTGTCACCTTCTAATTCTATATGTATTATAACATGCTTCACTCTTCTGCCAATCTCTCACTTATTTTCCATTACAAGAAAAATATAGGTAAATATTTAATCTTTAAAACGTATTTTTATAAAAATTTTTATATTTTTCTTTTCATTCAAAAAAACATGTAGTATACTAACTTCAAAATCAGAGGAGAAAGGGAGCAAAGAACTATGCTTACTTATACAACAACTGTAGTTACATTTGCACAAAAACATCATCATCATACGTAACCCTTGAAACCTAGCGGAAAAATTACGCGTAGGTACAAGGGTTATTCCCGTTGTACCTACGCTTTGGCAAAAGAGCCATGTAGGTATTTTTTTATCTACATGGCTCTTTTTTTATTGTCAAAAAGCTAGTAAAAATGATGTTTAAGCAAAACTTACTACAAAGGAGTTAACAAAAATGGAAACGAAAAAGTGGGGATTATGGGTTTTAACAGCATTTGTTATCGGGAATATGGTTGGCGGTGGCGTATTTATGCTTCCAGCAAATTTAGCACAAGTATCAGGTCCAATGGGTTCTACACTCGCATGGAGTATTACAGGCCTTGGAGTATTTATGATTGCACTTGTATTTGGAAATTTAGCGATTCGGAAACCAGAATTAAAAGCTGGACCACAAAGCTATGCTCAAGCGATGTTTCCTTCAAAAAAAGCTGGTAAAGTTGCAGGATATAGTATGGCATGGGGATATTGGGCTGCTAACTGGGCTGCCACAGCATCTGTTATTATTTCCTTTGCTGGATATTTATCAACATTCTTTCCAGTTTTACAAAGTAAGCAAATTCTTTTTTCAATAAATGGATTTTCACTGGAACTCGGAAAAGGGTTAACTTTCCTCGTATGTAGCCTTATGCTGTGGGGAATTCAATATATTCTTTCTCAAAATATTGATCGAGCTGGAAACATGAATCTACTTGCTACCATTGCAAAAATTATCGGATTTACAATGTTTATTGTAATTACATTATTCATTTTCAACGCCTCTAATTTCGGAGATGGTCAAACCTTTATGAATGAAGCAGGACAATCAATCTCATTAGGTGGACAAATCAATTCAGCTGCTATTGCAACACTCTGGGCATTTATCGGTATTGAATCAGCAGTTATGCTTTCTAATCGTGCAAAATCACAGCGCGATGTAAAAAAAGCTACGATTTTCGGATTAATTATCGCTCTTCTTATTTACATGTCAATTACTTTACTTACAATGGGAGCTCTTCCACAAGATGCTTTAAAGGAGTCTCAAAAACCGTTAGTAGATGCATTAAATTTAGCAATTGGAAATAAAGGCGCGTATATAATGGCCTTACTCGCTCTTATATCTTTATTTGGATCTACAGTTGGCTGGATTGTTGTTAGTTCAGAAGTACCTTACCAGGCAGCAAAAAATGGACTTTTCCCTAAGTTTTTCGGGAAAACAAATAAAAAAGGTAGTCCTTCAAAATCACTATTGATTACAAATATAATGACGCAAATTTTCTTATTTTCAACGATTTCTGGTACTGTTTCAGAGGCGTATAGTTTCGCTATCGTCGTAGCAACATTAGCCTATTTAATTCCATACCTTGTTTCTACCTTGTACCAATTAAAATTAGTTATTACAGGAGAAACGTATGATATACTGCCCGGATCTCGAGTAAAAGATGGAATCATTACGACATTAGCGTTGGTATACTCTATTTGGGTTATCAAAACGGGAACTGCTGATTTAAAAACATTCTTCTTAGGAATTGGATTGTTCGTATTAGGTCTTATTCTTTATCCAGTACTAATGAAAGACTCACAAAAAACGGATTAAATAAAGAGAAGCTGCTGGCTTCTCTTTTTTATTAAAAATCTGTAATTAACTTTTCTTTTAGCTCTCCTACAGATAAAGGTTTCGCATAATAAAATCCCTGTACATAATCACAGCTCATTGATTGTAACAAACTCTCTTGCTCTACTGTTTCTACTCCTTCAGCAACTACTGCTAAATTTAAACTATGAGCAATTTCAATAACGGATTTTACAATCGTTCGTTCTGGTTGTGCGTGATCATAATGAAATTCACGAATAAAATTACGATCAATTTTTACAATATCCAGTGGTAGTTGTTTTAAATAATATAAGGAAGAATAGCCAGTTCCGAAATCATCCAAAGCAATTAAAACACCCATATTTCTTAATTCTTGTAATGTAGCAATAATATAATCAAAATGGCGGACTGCTATGCTTTCCGTTATTTCTAATATTAAACGGTTCGGAGGAAAACCAGTTCTCTTTAAAATGCTACGTACAGAGAAAATAAAACGTTTCTGCATTAATTGTTGTATAGATAAATTCACTGATAACTTTAGTCCTTCTTGATAATTGGGCAATGTTTTAAACAATCGGCACGATTTTTCTAATACCCAGTCTCCTAGCTTTATAATAAGTCCAGACTCTTCAGCTACCGGGATAAATTCGTTTGGTGAAATAGGTCCGTCTTCTGTCATACAGCGTACTAGAGCTTCTATACCAGAATATCTCTTCGTTTTCAAATCAATAATAGGCTGCAATACTACATCTAACTCTTCATCACGAATTGCCTTTTGCAAAGCAAACTCAACTTTCATTCTACGATTTATTTTCGCGCGTAGCTCATCTGTAAAGAAACATGCAGCATTTCTCCCCTGTTCTTTTGCACTATACATAGCTAAGTCGGAGTTTTTCAATAATGTTTCCACGTCTTGTCCGTCTTGTGGATAAGAACAAAGTCCTAGACTAGCTGAAATATATACTTCATGGCCTTCAAGAATAAATGGTGCCTGGAAACATGACAACACAGATGTCGCTAACTGCCTCATATCATCTTGTCTATGATTTTTTGTTAACAGCACAAATTCGTCGCCACCTAGCCTAGCCAGAACATCTTTCTCTCCTAGTACATAATGCAACCTTGAAGCGACTTCGCTTAAAAGTAAGTCCCCTATCATATGACCTAACGTATCATTTACTAATTTAAAACGGTCCAAATCAAAGTAAATCATACCAAATTCTTTTTTATCTGCAATCAATTTATTAACGGTCGTTATTAATTGCAAACGGTTCGGCAAACTCGTTAAAGCATCATGATAGGCAAGTTCCCTATAACGACTTTCACTTAGCCGCAACCTCTGTTCCGCTTCTTTTCTACTACTAATATCATTTCGTATTGCGATAAACTGGTAAGGCTCTCCTTTTTCATTTAAAAATGGAACAATTGTTGTTTTGACCCAATAATATGTACCATCTTTTGCTCGATTCCGAATCTCACCTGTCCATACTTTCCCATTCAAAATACGTTTCCATAAGTTTTGAAAAAAGGTTTTCGGATGATGACCTGAATTTAAAATACGGTGATCTTTTCCAATTAATTCTTCTCTTTTGTATTTAGAGATTTCACAAAATTTATCATTTACATATGTAATAAGACCTTTTCGATCTGTAATTGCAACAATTGAAGACTCATCTAATGCTAACTTTAAATCTCGCAACGAAGAGTCATATAATGCATGACCTCTCTGTTCTAGCATGCGCATCTCTCCTTGCTTCTATCTGACTAAAACACAACCTGTTTCTCTTCATAGAAATAGAGATATTTCATTTTCTAATACTAGCCCTTTACATAAATTATCTTTTTAAATAAACCGATTAAAATAACATAATATTATTTGTAATAAAAAGCAATATTATACCGTTTCAATTATAACTGGTAGCTTCCCATATCTCTAATTACTTCGCGCCTTATTATACCGCAATCCTTTTAAGTAGCTCTATGCAAGCCTTGTTTCCAACTAATACCACTCATATCTGATCTCTTTGTTTTTAATAACGAAATAGAAATTAGATCATACTACATAACTATTCACAAATAATAATATGAAAATCTACATTAATGTGCATGTTTTTGAATTACAATAACAAAATATTAACATATTTCCACCTTAACTTTGGAATTATTTTATAAATAAATACTGTATTAAACTAAAAAAGAGGATAGCCTCTTTTTTAGTTTAATACGAATATGGTATTTGCTGATAACCTGGGTATGGCATTGGATACGTTACAGGGTATGGTGATGGATAAGCTACTGGATATGTAGCCGGATAATATCCTCCACTTGTTGCACCTGTTAATGCACCAGCTGTCAGTCCGCCTAACACTCCTCCTGCAAAGCTTCCAGGGAAAAATCCGCCTCCCCATGAACTACCACCACCCCAGCCCCATCCGCCTCCGTGATGATGATGGTGATCATAGTGATTGTGTCCTCCATGGTGATGATGTCCACCATGATTGTGTCCTCCATGATGATGATTTCGATAGTACAATCCATTATTTTCTATATAATTCATGTTTCTCCGCTCCTTTTTGATTTTTTCATTTTCATATGCGTTAAGAGTGGGATAAAAAATGGGATAGTACACTGTATGTAGGACAAATGCGGAAAGTATAGGTGAAATGTCTATATTTTGTAAAAAAAGCAAAACACCTTATAATAAAGATGTCATATTACATCTTCTATTTAAGAAGTCTATATTGAAAAAAGATTAGGGGAATTATATAGAAATGAAGAAGCCTATCGTTCAATTACTATTAATATTTACAATTGTATCTATCGTTCTGTTCCTATTAAATACATCGTATATTTCGTTATATACATTTGTCGGTGCTCTATGGTCCATCACAATTGTCGGAATTTCATTCGTTATTTTTATAGAAAATAGATCTCCACAAAGTACGTTAGCATGGTTTTTAGTATTAGCACTTCTTCCTATTATAGGTGTGCTTTTATACGCTATTTTCGGACGCAGCCGCTGGAGAAGAAAAAAACATCTCCATCGTTCAGAAGAACAAAGAAAATTATTCCGTGAAATATTAGAAGGAAGAAGACTAGAGTTATTACTCACAGTCCCACTAAATGAACGTTCCATACATTTAACAGAAGTCATACAAAAATTTGGAGGTGGTCCTGCCGCAGATAAAACAACTACAAAACTTTTAACAAACGGAGATCAAACATTTTCAGAAATTTTGCGAGCTATAGAGCAGGCAAAGCATCATATACATATTCAATACTACATTTATAAATCTGATGAAATTGGTACAAAAGTTCGAGATGCTTTAATACAAAAAGCAAAAGATGGTGTTATTGTACGCTTCCTTTATGATGGCCTTGGAAGTAATACGTTACGACGACGATTTTTGCAACCTATGAAAGAAGCTGGGATTGAAATTGTAGAATTTGACCCTATTTTTTCAGCTTGGTTACTTGAAACTGTCAATTATCGTAACCATCGAAAAATTGTTATTGTAGATGGAAAAATTGGTTTTACCGGAGGACTCAATGTCGGTGATGAATATCTTGGCCGTTCCAAGAAATTTCCTGTTTGGCGTGATAGTCATTTAAAAATAGAAGGAAAAGCATTATATAAATTACAAGCAATCTTTCTAGAAGACTGGCTCTATGCCTCTAGTGGTTTAAATACTTATTCCTGGGATCAATTCATGAATAGACAATACTTCCCAGGTAAAGAGATTTCAAATGCAGAAGGTGCTGTTCAAATCGTAGCAAGCGGACCAAGCTCCGATGATAAAAGTATTCGTAATACATTATTAGCTGTTATGGGCTCTGCAAAAAAATCCATTTGGATCGCTACACCCTACTTTATTCCAGATCAAGAAACTTTAACATTATTACGCTTAAGTGCAATTGCCGGAATAGATGTACGGATTTTATATCCAGGTAAAAGTGATAGCATCATTAGTGATCAAGCATCTCAATCCTATTTCACTCCGCTTTTAAAAGCTGGTGCTTCTATTTACAGTTATAAAGATGGTTTTATGCATGCAAAAATTGTACTCGTTGATGATACAATTGCAACTATTGGAACAGCGAACATGGATGTACGTAGCTTTGAATTGAATTACGAAATTATTAGCGTGCTTTATGAATCAAAAACAGTTCACGACATTAAACGTGATTTTGAAGAAGATTTTAAACATTCAACTGAAATTAAATGGAACTCTTTCCAAAAAAGAAGTATAAAAAAACGCATATTGGAGTCTTTCATGAGGCTCATTTCTCCTTTACTGTAGGCAATCAACTTCATCTTGATTGCTTTTTCTTTTCCCTTTATCCTCCTTCCTTTTCTTTGCATACCATATTAAAACAAGTTATCATAAGATGTATTACTTTATGAAAATAATGTTAGGTGGGAAATACATGTTAGAACAATTTCATATACATGCTGATTTAAAACAACAGCTTTCTACGATTCATGAAAAGAATAAACAAGAAGCTGGTGAAAATGCACATTTAATCGGAACGAAAATATATAAAGCGTCTGATAATAGCATTATTGAAGATGCGATTACAGCACTTCTTCTTGGCAAGAACATTCTATTAAAAGGACCGACTGGTAGTGGTAAAACAGTACTAGCGGAAACTCTTTCTTCTTTATTCCAAAAACCAATGCATAGCATTAACTGCTCTGTCGACTTAGATGTAGAGGGTATTTTAGGATACAATACACTACAAACGAAAGATGGTGCATCTGAAGTTTCATTCGTTAACGGTCCTCTTATGAAAGCAATGAAGAACGGTCACTTCCTATATATTGACGAAATCAATATGGCAAAACCTGAAACGTTACCACTTCTTCACGGCGCATTAGATTACCGTAAAATGATTACAAACCCATTTACACAAGAGGTTGTATACGGTGATGACGAATACCGTGTAATTGCTGCGATTAACGAAGGTTACGTTGGAACAAGTGAACTAAATGAAGCGTTAAAAAACCGTTTCGTTATTATTGAAGTTCCTTACATTCAAGGTGATACATTAAAAGAACTATTATTAGCAGAATCAAAATTAAATGATGTTGCAACAATTGAAAAGTTTGTTGCATTTGCAAGCGACCTTATGCCTTTAGCTCGCGATGGACGTGTAAGTGAAGAAGCAGCAAGTATTCGTGGTATTATCGACGCATGTGATTTAGGTGTATATATTCCTGTTATGCGAGCGATTGAACGAAGCATAATTGCAAAACTTAATGATGAAACAGAACAAATGACTGTCCGTGAATTAGCAGAAAGTTATTTCTTTGAGGGATAATTTATGAGACAAATTTTTAGTGACAAAAAAATTGATGCGTCGCTGTTTCTACAAATGGAAAACTTAATGTATGCCCTTCTAAAAGAAGACGATGCCTATCTTGAATATGGCTATAAAGCATACTACGACGAAATTGAAAAGAAAGTTGTCATTAGTCACTTTTGGGATGATCGAAAAGAAGAAGATACAGTAATCGGATTAAAAAGCGAAGTGTTCTTAAAAGCACTTGGTAATAAACATTACTCGGACATGACTTTAATTCGTTCTTATGCGATTGAATTGCAAGAATCGCCCCTAAAAAAGTTTTTAACACAATTATTTGTTCTATTAGAAGATTTACGCGTTGAGGAAATCGTAAAGAACTTACGTCCTGGCACGAAGCATGTTTTTAAACGTCGAAAAGAAATGTACCGCAATTATTTCGGCTCTCAAAATGAAATAAACCGTGTTCGTAATTATCACGGTGATCGTCTATTTTGCCTATGCTATCTTTCATTAACTAGCGATAAATACGAAATGTTTAATAATGAATATTTTGAGCAAATTGAAGCGATTTTACATGAAACATTCCAAGCACGTAATACAGAAGATATTATGTATATCGTTGAGAAAATTCGCTATCGCTTAGAGGCGCTTCTTGAAAGCGATATGCTTAACAACTATTTCGGACATGCTCCACTTTACTTATCTGTCCTTGCAGACGAAAAGAACTGTCGCGTCGAAGATTTAGCAAATGATGATACGCAGCTTATAGATGACGATGAAAATAAAAACAAAATGGATGAAAGTTTCTCCACATGGCATCGTGAAAATAAAAATAACGAAAACGAGAACTTTTTACGCTTTGAATTAGAAAGCGGAACAAAAACTAATATGATGGGTGATACTGCCCGTGAATCAGAAGATGGCGACCAAGCACTTGGTTCTGTACAAGGTACTTCACAAAAAAGTACACAATCCAACTTTGATGGCGCTGATACAGAAGAAGCAAGGGCTTCACACGCTTCTAGCCAGCACGACGGTGCATACGGTAAGTATAATGTAGGTGCTTCTCATACATTTAAAGAAGCTCGCAAACCAAACTCAGATGAGAAAAAAGATTACCAAGCTATCAAATCAGTCGTCAATAAAGATGTAAAAGAATTAAAGAAAATTATCGAAAAAACCATTGAAAATAAAACGAATGCGAATAGTGATAAATATTACGGAAGACTTCGTAAGAAATTCCTTCGTATTTATACCGAAAAACAACCGCGTATGTTTTATAAAAAAGGACAAGAGTCACAAGAACTGGATGTTGCATTCCAACTGTTAGTTGACTGTTCTGGTTCTATGTATAACAAAATGGAAGAAACGAAGAAGAGTGTTGTACTATTCCATGAAGCTTTAAAGTCTTTAAAAATCCCGCACGCTATTAGCGGATTTTGGGAAGATGCCTCTAGCGCTAAACCTGAAGATAAGCCGAACGTTATTCATGAAGTTGTAAATTATAAAAACTCAACGTTGCCAAACGTTGGTCCAGAAATTATGCAACTTCGTGAAGAAGAAGATAACCGCGACGGATATATTATTCGTATCGTTTCTGAAAAACTTGCCAAAAGACCTGAGAAACATAAATTCTTACTAGTCTTCACAGACGGTGAGCCTTCTGCGCTAGACTATCAACAAGACGGAATTTTAGATACGCATGAAGCTGTTAAACTTGCGCGTAAAAGTGGTATGGAAGTAATCGGTATCTTCATCGAAGAAGGCGAAGCGAAAGAAGCAACTTATCAATTGATGAAAAATATTTATAACCATCACTTCTTAGTTGCAAATCATGCTGAAGATTTACGATTGAAGATTAAACCATTGCTGAAAAAACTATTACTGAAGACGATTGAATAGAAAACAGGAGCCTTGTGGCTCCTGTTTTTTCGTTCAATTACTTTGTTTCTGGTTGAAACTTGTATGGAATGGCTATTTCTAATAAAGATTCAAATCCTCCGTCATAGTATGGGAAGCGCTCATTCGCAATTGTTCGATCTACCCACTCTATTGTAGAAATTTCACCTTCATCTTCCGCAATAAGTTCCCCTTTTACTACATTCGCTCGGAATGTAAAAAACAGTGCATGATTCCCTGATTCTTCAAAGAATTTTTCATTGATCGCAACAAGCCCACTTAACGTAGCAGTTAAACCTGTCTCTTCTTTCACTTCTCTTATTAGTGCTTCCTCTAATATTTCACCTTTCTCCACAGCCCCACCTGGCAATGACCAAACGTTTTGTTCTGTATTATGTACCATTAATATTTTATCTGTTTCTTCGTCATGTATTAGTGCGTATACGACATCAACTCTTTGCATAAGACTTCTCTCCTCCCAAAAATAATGAAGAGCCGATTCCTAAGAATCGACTCTTCCTATTAATTCATCACTAACTCAGCTGTGAGCTTTTTTTTTAACTTAGCCAGCATGTCAGTTGTCATTTTGTCTAAATCGTATTCTGCTTTAAAGCCCCACTCTTTCATTGCTGCAGTTGCGTCAATAGAGTTTGGCCAGCTATCAGCGATTGTTTGACGAGCTGAATCTACTGCATAATCCATTGTAAACGTCGGAATGTGTTTACGAATTGACGCTGCAATTTGCTCTGGCTCGAAGCTCATTGCTGTAATGTTAAATGCATTTCTATGCACTAGCTTACTTGGATCAGCTTCCATTAATGAAATGATCGCTTGTAAAGCATCAGGCATATACATCATGTCCATGTACGTTCCTTCAGCAATGTATGAGGTGTATGCACCTTTTTTAATCGCCTCATAATAAATTTCAACTGCATAATCAGTCGTTCCGCCTCCTGGAGGAGCTACGTAAGAAATTAAACCTGGGAAACGGACACCGCGCGTATCTACGCCAAATTTTTGATGATAATAATCACATAGTAATTCTCCTGCCACTTTGTTTACCCCATACATCGTAGTAGGACGCTGAATTGTATCTTGCGGTGTATTATCTTTTGGCGTCGATGGACCGAATGCACCGATAGAACTTGGCGTGAAGAACTTACAGTTTAATTCACGAGCTGCTTCTAATGCATTTACAAGTCCGCCCATATTTAAGTTCCATGCGAATAACGGATTTTTTTCTGCTGTTGCTGAAAGTAAAGCTGCTAAATGAATAATTGTATCTACTTCATTACGCTTTGCGATATCATGTAGTTTTTGTCCATCTGTTACATCTAACGTTTCAAATGGACCAGACGTTACTACTTCACTATCTGTTTCACGAATATCTGTTGCAATAACATTTGATGCGCCGTATACATCACGAAGTTTCATTACTAGTTCAGAACCAATTTGCCCTAAAGAACCGGTTACTAGAATTTTTTTCATTTTCCCCACTCCTCATTTGCAAGCTATTCAAAAGATGTCGTTACTTAAATGATGCCCATTTCTTTTCCTACTTTTTCATACTTAAGAATTGCTTCATCTAACATTTCTTTCGTATGAGCTGCTGTAGGCATATTACGAACGCGCCCTGTTCCTTTTGCTACAGTTGGGAACACGATAGATTTTGCGTATACCCCTTCTTCATTTAGACGTTTACTAAATTCTTGTGTTAATACTTCGTCCCCAATGATACAAGGTGTAATTGGCGTTTCACTTTCTCCAATGTTAAAGCCAAGTTCTTTTAATCCTTGTTTCAAGTAGCGGCCATTTTCCCATAAGCGATCGTGTAACTCTGTGCTTTCCATTAAGATTTCAATTGATCTCATGCAAGCTGCTGCATCAGCTGGTGTTAATGCTGTAGAGAATAAGAATGGACGTGAACGAACTTTTAACCAGTCAATTAAGTTTTGTTTCCCTGCTACATATCCACCAATTACCCCAATTGCTTTTGATAATGTACCAATTTGGAAATCAACTTTATCAGAAAGACCGAAGTGCTTTACAGTTCCTGCACCTTTTCCAAGTACACCTGAACCGTGTGCATCATCTACGTATGTCATTAAATCTAACTCTTCTGCAATCTCAACAATTTCTGGTAGTTTTGCAACATCTCCATCCATTGAAAAGACACCGTCTGTAATTACCATTAATTTATTGTAAAGACCTGATTCTTTCGCCGCAATTGCTTTTTGGCGTAAATCTTCCATATCCGAATGTTTATAAACAATAATTTTTGCTTTTGATAGACGACTACCATCAATAATAGAAGCATGGTTTAATTCGTCTGAAAGAATTGCATCATTTTTATCCATAACAGCTGAAATCGCTGCCATATTACAGTTAAATCCTGATTGATAAGCAATTGCTGCTTCTGTATGTTTAAACTTTGCAATTGTTTCTTCTAACTTAATATGCAAATCTAAAGTACCGTTAATTGTACGAACAGCCCCTGCTCCAACACCGTACTTATGAATAGCACCAATTGCTGCTTCTTGCAAACGGCTATCTGTTGCTAATCCAAGATAGTTGTTTGAAGATAAGTTAATATATTCTTTTCCGCCAATTGTAATGATCGGTCCATTTGAACTCTCAAGCGGATCAATTACGTTATAAAGCCCCTTTGATTTTAAATCCTCTAAATTTTCTTCTAAAAATTTCGCAAGTGTTTTACTAGACATCGTGAAGCCTCCCATCGTTCATGTAAGCGGATTATTGTCTTAATAGTTCTAATAATCCCTCTACTAGCTTAACACGTTTTCAGAATTTATTATAGAAAAATAGTTTAAAGTAACCGCTTACAATTTTAGATTATATATGATTCATTACAATAAATCTATTATTTACTTTTCATATTTGATAGAATTAAAAAAATATTTCAGGAGGTTTCAAACATGGCATTTACAGAATCTGATGTATACAATAACACAGCATTTTTCGAACAATATATGAAACGAAGATACCGAGAAAATAGCCCAAATGAATCCATTGAAAAACCAGTATTCTTTCAGCTCATTGGTCATGTACGAGGAAAACAAATTCTCGATTTAGGCTGTGGTGATGCTAAGTTTGGCGCGGAATTATTAGAAAAGGGATGCTACTCTTACACCGGCATTGAAGGCTCCGAACTTATGTATGAAAAAGCTAAAAAACAACTAGAAAATAAAAATGGATCTGTTCATTTTTTAAACCTCAAAGATTATACCTACCCCTCTTCCACTTTTGATTTAGTAACATCTAGACTCGCCTTACATTATATTGAACATCTTGATGCCATTTTTCAAAATGTGTTTCAAACTTTAAAAACAAATGGCACCTTTACCTTTAGCGTTCAACATCCCGTTATTACTTCTTCGTTTGAAAGCTTACAAACAAGTGGTAAAAGAACGAGTTGGCTCGTCGATGATTACTTTAAACTAGGCAAACGGGTTGAACCATGGATTGACCAAGAAGTTATTAAATATCATCGTACAACGGAAGATTATTTCACATTATTACAGCAAGCCGGATTTACCATTACATCATTAAAAGAAGCTACACCAAATCCAACCTATTTTCAAAATGAAGAAGAGTATAAACGTCGCTTACGTATTCCTCTCTTCCTCTTATTTTCTTGTACCAAATAAAAAAAACGATGAATCACTCATCGTTTTTTTATCTCATTACCTGAGCAACTTCTTTAACTACACGTCTTCCTCTTCCGTGAGGTATACAAAGCGGTGTTCCAAACAACGGATCCGTACTAATTTGACACTCCATTCGGAATACATCACGTACTAGTTTCTCATCTACCACTTCTTCAGGTTTACCTTGTGCATATATTTGTTTATCTTGAATGGCTACAATGTTATCTGCATAGCGACATGCTAAATTTAAATCGTGTAATACCATAACAATTGTTCTTTGTTCTGTTTCATTTAATTCGAATAATAAATCTAGCACTTCAATTTGGTGAGTCATATCTAAATATGTAGTAGGCTCATCCAGTAAAATAATATCTGTATCTTGTGCAAGCGTCATTGCAATCCAAGCACGTTGTCGTTGTCCACCTGAAAGAGCATGCACATCACGCTCAGCAAATTCTGTCATACCTGTTGCTGCAAGTGCCTTCTGTACCATTTCCTCATCTTTTTCTGACCACTGTTTCAGCCATGTTTGATATGGATAGCGTCCTTGTTTTACAAGTTGCAATACTGTAAGCCCTTCAGGTGCTTGCGGTCCTTGCGGTAAAATTGCCATTTGACGAGCAATTTGCTTCGTTTGCATACTTTGAATAGTTTGATTATCTAACAAAATGTCACCAGTTGTTGGCTTTAATAATCTAGCTAGTGAACGTAATAAAGTTGATTTCCCGCAACCGTTGGAACCGATAAAGATTGTAATTTCACCTTTTGGAATTTCTAAATTCAACTCATCGATAATAATTGTTTCACCATAAGACAACGTCAAACGTTTCGTCTCCAATGCTTTTTGCATATTCATCTCCCTTTATGAATTCCGACTTTTATAAAGTAAATAAATAAAATAAGGTGCACCAATTGCTGATGTAAATACCCCTGCTGGAATTTCAAGTGGTGTGAAAACTGTACGCCCAATTAAATCTGCAGCAAGTACTAAAATTGCACCAACAATAGCTGCAACTGGGAGTAATGCACCGTATAAAGAACCAACTAGCCTTCGTGAAATATGAGGTGCCATTAAACCGACAAATCCAATTCCTCCGGCGAAGGCAACTGCTCCCCCAATTAAAGCCGTACTAAGTAATAACATGAATACGCGTGACTTCGTTAAAGGAACACCAAGTCCTACCGCAATATCATCCCCTAGCTCTTGCGCATTTAAATGTCTAGCAGCTATAAATGATATTACCGTTAAAATGAGAACCCACGGTGCAAGCACCATAACGTTTTGCCATGAAGAACCATAAACAGTACCTGTAATCCATACATTCGCTTGACTCGCTTGATAAATTGGTGCTAACAACATAAACAAAGTCGTTGCCGCTTTCGTTAATGCCCAAAACCCCACACCAATTAAAACAAGACTAATCGGCGATAACCCGTCATTTCTCCATGCAAATAAATATACAAAAAGCGCCACAATCGTTGCCCCAACAAAGGCTGCTAACGGCATATAATGAATGCTTACAGTTAGCGCATTATTTTTATCACTAAATATAGCTAAAAACAATACAACTGCAACACTTGCCCCGCCCGTAATCCCGATGATATCCGGAGAAGCAAGTGGATTTCGAACGAGACCTTGTAAAATACATCCTGCTACAGCAAGCGCAATTCCTACGAGGATAGCAATTAAAATACGTGGCATACGAAACTTATTCACAACCATATTTGACATCGCATCGCCATTTCCAGTAATTGCTTGCCATACGTCATAAGGAGCAATTTTCATGTCTCCCATACCTGCGCTCGCAAAGAATAATCCTATTAAAACAACTAGTAAACTTAACAAGACGAGACAAGCTCGTTTATACATTAAAAACGAGAGCTCACCTTTTCCTATACGAAACGGAATATATTTCTTCATTTGCTAAGCCCTCTCTTACGTGCAATATAAATAAAGAATGGAGCTCCAATAAATGCTGTCATAACTCCTACTGGTACTTCTTGTGGCATAATGACATATCTTGCTGCTATATCAGCCAATATTAGTAGTATTGCACCTAACAATCCGCTATAAGGCACTCTCCATCTGTGGTCAACTCCAACAAGAAATCTCGCAAAATGCGGAGTAATAATTCCAATAAATCCAATTGGGCCAGCAACCGCAACCGAACCACCAGACAACAGTACAATAATAAGTAACACGAATGATTTCATTAAAATTGTTCGTTGTCCAAGTCCTTTCGCGACGTCTTCTCCCATCATCAATGTATTTACTTTCCCTGCCATCATAAGAGATGCAATCCATCCTATTAATAAATATGGGAATACAGATTGTAAAATTTCTAACTTTCTCCCTTGCACAGATCCAGCAAGCCAAAATAATACCTCTTCAAGTGCTTTTTCATTTAACACAAGTAATCCTTGTGTTAATGATGAAAATAACGCACTAATTGCGACCCCTGCTAACGTTAACTTAAGAGGAGTAGTTCCTTCTTTTCCTAAAGAACTAGAAGCAAATACAAGTACAGCTGCAACCGCCGCTCCTAAAAAGGCAATCCATGTGAAAGCTGATAATGATGTTACTGAAAAGATTACAATTGCTACAACTATGAAGAACGCAGCACCTGAATTTAATCCAATAAAATCTGGAGAAGCAAGTGGATTCTTAGTTAGAGTTTGCATAAGACAACCAGCAATGGCTAAACTAGCACCAACACTAGCTGCAATTAACGCCCTAGGCAGACGTACATTTTGAATAATAATATGTTCATTGGAACCGTTAAAATGGAAAAAAGCATCCAATGCTAGTTTCCAACTCGTATTTGTATACCCGAAAATAATACTTCCCCAAATACAAATAACGACTGCAATGATTCCAACAAATAATCCAATCCATTTTGCTCGATTTGTTTTTAATAACATGCAGCGTTTCCCCTTCAATGTATAATGATACGTTGTTAGTGTATTTCAACTTAATTCTCATTGTCAACGGAAATGAGAATTATTTTCACCCATATGTATTGACAATCAAAAGATAAAGGCTTAATATCATGCTTGCTATTGAAAAATATTCTCAACATGTAGGGGGTACATAATGAATTTCATGCGGAAGAAATCGTTTACAGTATTTGTATTTTTACTAGCATTTTCAATGCTTTTAAGCGCTTGTGGAAAATCAAATAACAAAGAAGAATCTACAAAAGAAGATAATAAAAAAGAAGTGGTTACTGTAGAACATGCAATGGGTAAAACAGAAGTTCCTGCTAATCCAAAACGTGTAGTTATCTTAACAAATGAAGGAACTGAAGCTTTACTTGAATTAGGTGTGAAACCAGTTGGTGCTGTAAAGTCTTGGACTGGTGACCCATGGTATCCACATATTAAGGATAAAATGAAAGATGTAAAAGTTGTTGGTGATGAAGGACAAGTTAACGTTGAAACAATTGCTTCTTTAAAACCAGACTTAATTATCGGTAATAAAATGCGCCACGAAAAAGTGTACGAACAACTAAAAGCAATTGCACCTACTGTGTTCTCAGAAACATTACGTGGTGAATGGAAAGATAACTTCAAATTTTATGCAAAAGCATTAAATAAAGAAAAAGAAGGTCAAAAAGTTGCAGCTGATTACGAATCACGTATAAAAGATTTAAAAGGCAAACTTGGCGATAAAGTAAACCAAGAAATCTCTATGGTTCGTTTCATGCCTGGTGATGTTCGTATTTATCATGGCGATACATTCTCTGGTGTTATTTTAAAAGAACTTGGATTTAAACGTCCTGGAGATCAAAATAAAGATGATTTTGCAGAGCGTAACGTATCTAAAGAGCGTATTTCTGCTATGGATGGTGACGTATTATTCTACTTCACATTCGATAAAGGCAATGAGAAAAAAGGATCTGAACTAGAAAAAGAGTATATAAACGATCCTCTATTTAAAAATTTAAATGCAGTAAAAAATGGTAAAGCATACAAAGTTGATGACGTTATTTGGAATACAGCTGGTGGCGTAATGGCCGCTAACCTACTATTAGATGACATCGAAAAACGCTTTGTTAAATAATATTTCCTTAACCAGCTCCCTTCTGTGGAGCTGGTTATTTTTCAATTCACTTAAATGTCACATTATTTCGTTTTGTATTTTTATTCCCAATATGTTATATTGAGAAAGTAAATAGAATATATTTTCTTTATATCAGAATAAATGTTTTAATCTAAATTTTCTGATTAATCACTATTTTATTTTCTTTTAGAATTCAATTATTACATTTGAAAACGCTTATCATCTCGTTTTCAGGGCAAAATACAGTAACGGTCGAAGAAAAATAGAACTTTTTTAGAAATTTTCTTTCTATTTCCATATAATTCTATTGACTTCTAAATATTTTGTAAATTAAAATGATTACATAAATATCCGTTATACAGGATTAGGGGGAAACAAAAATGGATGCAGCTTTAAAATTAGACAAAGCTGGAGAGCAACAATCACCAAAAAAACATCCACCAGGGTTATACTTGTTGTTCTTTACAGAGGCGTGGGAAAGATTTAGTTATTACGGAATGCGTGGCTTATTAGTTCTTTATTTAACAACGAGCTTAGTAAGCGGCGGTTTAGGATTTGATAAAGCAGTTGCAGTTCAAATTTACGGTATTTTCACAATGTTAGTATACTTCACACCTATTATTGGTGGTTGGTTAACTGACCATTTCATTACGAAGCGACATGCCATTACTATTGGTGGTATCATCATGGCAATTGGTAACTTTGTATTATTCTCAATGAACACAAAAACTGGACTTTTCTTAGGATTAGGATTATTAGTTATTGGTAACGGATTCTTCAAACCAAATATTTCGACTTTATTAGGTCAATTATATAGCGAAAACGATTCTCGTCGTGATAGTGCCTTCACTATCTTCTACATGGGGATTAACTTAGGAGCTCTTATCGCTCCATTCATTTGCGGTTACTTCGCAGATTATAGATACGGTTTCTTAACAGCTTGTATCGGTATGATTATTGGGCAGCTTGCCTTTAATTTCTTAGCACCTCGTTACTTAGGGTCTATCGGAACAACTGTTGTAGGAAAAAAATCTAAAGAAAAAAATGCAAAAGCAATTGAGAAAAAACCTTTAACAACACAAGAGAAAAAACGTACTGCTGCAATTTTAATTTTAACTTGTTTCGTTGTATTCTTCTGGGCAGGATTTGAGCAAGCTGGTAGTTCTTTAACACTTTACACAGATAAGTTCGTAGATCGTACAATTGGTGGATTTACAATTCCAACACCTTGGTTCCAATCTGTAAACCCACTATTCATTATCTTACTAGCATTACCTGTTTCTGCGTTATGGATTAAGCTTTCAAAAACAAAAAATGGCGATTTGAAAATCCCAACAAAAATGGCATTAGGTATGATTTTACTAGGGATTGGATATTTAGTTCTAACTTTAGCTGTTTTAAAAACTGGTAGCGATGAAGGTAACATTACAATGAAAGCAAACTTACTATTCATTGTATTCACTTACATGTTCCACACAATCGGTGAGTTATTCTTATCACCAATCGGATTATCTATGGTAAGTGCAATCGCTCCTGTTAAATTAGCATCATTATTAATGGGTGTATGGTTAGCTGGTACTGGCTTCGCAAACTTATTAGCAGGACAATTAGCCGCTTTCACTCAATCTTTAGGATATTTAGAAGTATTCGCAAGCATCGGTATTATCGTAATTGTACTGGGATTAGTACTTCTTATGTTCTCTAAGAAAATTGCACATATGATGGAATAACAAAAAGACGCTTCTAAAATTAGAAGCGTCTTTTTTATTACTTCTCCTCTAAAGCTGTCACGTCCACATGAACGCTCTCACCAGGATTAGATACATCATACACTTGAGCACTCCCCTTCTGCTCATCACAGCTCTCAATCCATACTGGTACGCCCTCATATGTAACGTCAATTCTACTTGAAGAAGATAAGATTTGTTTCACACGTTTCACATCCATACTACTATCCCTCCTTTTGCTTACTACACTCCTTTTTATTTTTTCTTTTCCTTTTAGAATATATTCCGTAAGGCAGCATGTTGATTGATAGTCATTTCTTCCTAACATGCTAATATTTACTCTCTCGCTACCTTTCTGACAAATAAAAAAAGACGTATATTCTACACGTCTTTTTCCATAATATTCAAATTTTAAGAAAATAATGTTTTTACTACCGCACTTACTTTATCATTATGGATTTGATAATACACTTCTAATCCTCGTCTTTCAAAGCGTACTACTTTATTTTGCTTTAACTTCGTTAAATGTTGTGAAACAGTTGATTGTGGAATTTCTAATACTTCCTGTAGCTGTGTTACATTACATGTTCCTCTTTGCATAAGTTCCATTACTAGACGTAGACGAAGTGGGTGAGCTAACGCTCTTAACATTTGTACATCTTCTTCTGAAATACGACATTCGAATTGATTTTGGCTCATAAAGTTCCCCTCATTTTCGTTTTTATTTGCGTTTTTATGTTCTTTTTATTTATTTATATATCTGTTCTTATATTTCCTGTTACGACATAACTTTATCAACCTATAAAGCCGAAAAATTTTTCCATCTTCATCAGCAAAAATTCAGGAAAAAATCCTTGCTGATTTTGAATATTATACTATATGATATAACGAAAAAGCAAAATAATGGCCTACGAATACTTTGCTTGCAAACGTTGTTTTATCAGGCTTTTTGTTATATTTTCACCTCATTGAAATGCACAGTAACGGTATTGTAAAATACCGTCTATAATTGATAACCTATCGTAATGTAGTTGAACTATAATTAACCTCTTTGTTACGCTAAAAGGAATTTTCAGTAAAAAGAGATGATGTGATATTAAAAATTTGTTTCTTATTTTTTATTCGTATTGCAAGCGGTTGGATTGTTGTGCAAAACTTCCTATTAAATCCACTCACCGTTCCCCCCACTAGATCAAACAGGACAGATAATTGCATATATCAAACTTTATACTTAATATAAAAGACTTCATCTAATATACGCCTATAAGGAACATGCCATCTGAATAAGCAAAATAATATGCACATAGTTTATACAGCACACTTAAATTCATTTGAGTGTGTTTTTTGTCTACTTTATGAACAAAGCTTTTCTTTTAACACTATTATGGAATAATTATACTTTTTTACGTTGACAATAGTGTTGAAGGAGAATATACTAAGCATGTAAGTTGATTGTGAATAGTTTCACAAATAATGTGAATTTCTTCACATATAATAGATAGGAGTTGTCATTATTATGAGTACTTGGACGCAAATTTATGACCCATTAAACAATATTTGGTTATCTGCACTAATCGCAGCACTTCCAATCTTTTGTTTCATCATTTGTTTAATGGGATTCAAAATGAAAAGTTACATGGCTGGTCTTTATAGTGTGATTGTCGCTATTATCCTTGCAATATTTGTTTATAAAATGCCAGCAACAGTAGCTGTAGCATCTGCCGGATTCGGTGTTTTATCTGGATTTTATCCAATTTGTACTATCGTTATCGCCGCAATTTTCCTTTACAAATTAACTGTTAAAACAGAGCAATTCAATATTATTCGCGATAGTATTTCAAGCATTACAAATGATCAACGTTTACAAGTATTATTAATCGCTTATTCTTTCGGTGCTTTCTTAGAAGGCGCAGCTGGTCTAGGAGTTCCAGTTGCTATTACAGCTGCACTACTTGTAGGTATGGGCTTTAATCCATTAAAAGCAGCAGGTATTTGTTTAGTAGCTAATATTGCTGGTGGTGCTATGGGTGCTATGGGTATTCCAGTTACAGTACCAGCACAATTAACTCAACTTGACGCATTAACTATTGGTCGTCAAACTGTTCTTATTTTACCTTTCATTAGTGTTATCTTACCTTTCTTACTTGTTTCAATGGTCGATGGAATTAAAGGTATTAAAGAAACTTGGCAAGGTATTCTTGTAAGTGGTGTTTCTTTCGCTATTACTCAATTCGCTGTAACTTACTTCTTAGGCGCAGAACTTACTAATATTTTCGCAGCCGTTGTAAGTATGATCTCTCTTGCATTATTCTTACGTGTTTGGCAACCAAAATCTTCTACTAAAGAAGAAAAACAAGAAACTAAAGTATCACATACATTCAATCAAATTTTATATGCTTGGTCTCCATTCGTATTCTTAACTGCATTTGTAACAATCTTTAACTTAAAACCGATTAAAGCTTTATTTGCTCCAGATGGTGCGTTAGCAAACTTAGTATTTAACATTCAGTTCCCTGGTCTTCATAATGCTGTTATGAAAACTACACCAATTACAAAAGCTGATACACCTTTCGCAGCTGTTTTCAAATTTGATGTATTCTCTTCTACAACTACTGCGATTGTACTAGCAATTATCGTTTCACTTATCGTTTACCGCGTAAAAGGTAAAATGGTTAAAGAATTAATGATTGAAACAATGAAAGAATTAAAAGCTCCAGTATATACAATTTGTAGCGTTATCGCATTAGCTTACGTAGAGAACTACTCTGGTATGTCATCTACACTTGGACTTGCATTCTCTTCTACTGGTAATGCATTCCCAATTCTTTCTCCAATCTTAGGATGGATTGGCGTATTCATTACAGGTTCAGTAGTTTCAAGTGGTTCTTTATTCGCACCACTTCAAGCAGTAACAGCAGACCAGTTAAACATCGTTCCTTCTACACTCGTTGCCTTAAACGTAGTAGGTGGTACAATGGCAAAAATGGTTTCACCACAATCTGTAGCAGTTGCTTGTGCCGCAGTTGGACTAGTTGGTAAAGAATCTGCTCTATTTAAAACAGCAATGAAATACAGTTTAATCTTCTTAGCTGTTATTAGCTTACTTCAATTAAACGCTGTATTTAATATCTTTTAAAAATAAAACACCGATCCAAATGGATCGGTGTTTTTCACATTACATTTCTTTATTTTTTAATAAAGAAGCTCCAGCAATTTCAGGGTGAGTCATTTCGAATGGATCTAAAATAATATCCAATTCCTCTTCTGTCAGTACACCATGCTCTAAACATAACTCCCTAACAGATTTTCCTGTTTCAATCGCTTCACGTGCAATACGAGATGCTGCTTCATAACCAATATGAGGATTAACTGCTGTAATAATTCCAACACTTTTCTCAACATATTGCTTCAGCAATTCTTCATTTGCTGTAATTCCTTCAATACAATATTCACGGAATACACGGAATCCATTATTCATAATACTTATAGATTGAATTAAATTAAATACAAGCACAGGCTCCATTACGTTTAACTCTAATTGTCCTGCTTCTGATGCTAAGCAAATTGTATGATCGTTTCCGATTACTTGGAATGCGACTTGGTTAATCACTTCTGCCATAACTGGATTTACTTTACCTGGCATAATTGATGAACCCGGCTGACGTGCTGGCAATTGAATTTCAGCTAACCCAACACGTGGCCCAGACGCCATAATACGAAGATCGTTTGCAATTTTAGACATGTTCATCATACATACTTTAAGTGCTGCAGATACTTCTGTGTATGCATCTGTATTTTGCGTTGCATCAACTAAATGCTCTGCACCAACAAGTGGGAATCCACTAAACGTTCTTAAATGTTTTACTACTTGTTCAATATACGTAGGATTTGCATTTAATCCTGTACCAACAGCTGTCGCCCCCATATTCACTTCATATAAATGTTGACGAGACTGTTTAATTCTTTTTATATCACGCGCAAGCACTCGGCTATACGCTTCAAATTCTTGTCCAAGGCGAATTGGAACTGCATCTTGTAAATGTGTGCGTCCCATTTTAATAACGTGATCAAACTCTTTTGCTTTTTTACGAAAAGCAGAATGAAGTTCTTCCATTGTAATAAGAAGCTTTTCTAACATCATAAGAGTTGCAATATGAATTCCTGTCGGAAACGCATCGTTCGTTGATTGGGCCATGTTCACATGAGTGTTTGGGCTAATTTTCGCATACGCCCCTTTTTCATATCCCATACGTTCTAACGCTCTATTCGCAATTACTTCATTTGTATTCATATTAATAGAAGTTCCGGCTCCGCCTTGAATAGGGTCTACGATAAATTGATCATGAAACTTTCCATCAACAATTTCTTGCGCTGCTTCTGCAATTTCATGTCCAATGTCTTTAGCTAAGTAACCAGTATCTATATTCGCAAGCGCCGCCGCTTTTTTCACAATTGCCATTGCTGTAATGAGTGATGGATGAATGCGATATCCTGTAATTGGGAAGTTTTCTACGGCACGTAATGTTTGTACACCATAATAAGCTGCACTTGGTACTTCTTTTTCACCTAAAAAATCTTTTTCTATACGTATATCCTTCGTTGCTATCATTTTTATCACCTATACTTTTTCATTCTAAATCCTTATCCAAAAAATCCGCCCTCGAAAAACACGAGTATCATTCAGAAGAATTTTTCAGTATCCACCTTCACTATATAGTACCTTTTTTGAAAGCGCAAACATTTATTTTTCTGTATATCCTTTTTATTAAAGTTTATAGAAAATCATTCTCCTACTTTCCTTATTTCCACTCGTTTAATTTGATGCATATCCTTTTCAAGGACTTTAAAATAAAAACCGTGTTTCTCAATAATATCTCCTTCAGCAACGATTTGTTTTTGTACCATAATCCAGCCACCAATTGTATCTACATCATCAGCAATTAAATGTATGCCAAGCAAATCATTTACTTCACTAATAAGCACTTTTCCCTCTACGATTTTATAGCCTTCACTTACATGCTCTATAGGTGGATTCTCATCTTCATCGTATTCATCTCGAATTTCTCCAACAATTTCTTCTAAAATATCTTCTAGTGTAACAATCCCTGCTGTACCACCATATTCATCATACAATACAGCTAATGGAATGTGTTTTCTTTGCATTTGTAATAGTAAATCATGAATTGGAATATTTTCTAGCACTTCAATAACTGGCCTTGTATATGGCATAATCGAGCACTCCTCGTCCCGATTACCATCCATATAACGAATAAATAAATCTTTTACATTAACCATCCCAATAATTTCATCTTTATCTTCACCAAATACAGGATATCTCGTGTACTTTTCTTGCGCGATTACTTTAATATGTGTTTCAAATGGTTCGTCCTCATATAAGCCTACAACTTCCGTACGAGGTACCATAATTTCTTTTGCTACTCTATTATCAAATTCAAAAATATTATTTACATATTTAAATTCCCTTTGGTTAATCTCTCCGCTCTCATAGCTCTCAGATAAGATTAACCTTAATTCTTCTTCTGAATGAGCTACTTCATGTTCAGAAGCTGGATGTAATCCGAATAAACCAGTTACAACCCTCGCTGAACCATTCAAAGCCCAAATAAACGGATACATAACTCGGTAAAAATAAATAAGTGGTTTCGATAACAATAAGCTAACTTGTTCTGCTTTTTGTATAGCAAATGTCTTTGGAGCAAGTTCCCCAATGACAACATGTAAAAATGTAATTACTGCAAAGGCAATAATAAATGAAACTGTACTGGAAATTGCAGGTGAGAATTGCAATTTTAAAAACAACGGCTCGAGTAAATGTTTAATGGTTGGTTCCCCTAACCACCCGAGCCCTAAAGCAGTAATTGTAATACCTAGCTGACAGGCCGATAAATATTCATCTAAATTTGTAGTTACCTTTTTAGCGGCCAGTGCACCTCGTCTTTTTTCGCTAACGAGTTGATCAATACGACTGCTACGTACCTTAATAATTGCAAATTCAACAGCCACAAAAAATGCTGTTAACCCAATAAGAATGACTACCATCAATAATTTTAAAATATCCACATATGCTCTTTAGCTTTCTTAGCTAAAGTTACACCTCCTTTTAAAAAGAAGTTTCACTTTAGTTTCTTCAATTATTGGAAAGCAACTCTATATAAAATCCACCAATTTTCAAACCTCATACAATTCTAAAGGTAAACCATCAGGGTCTTGGAAAAAGACGAATTTCTTCCCCGTTATTTCATCAATACGGATCGGTTCGATCTCAACACCACATTGATTTAAACGCTTCACAGCTTCTTCTATATTTGTAACAGCAAATGCTAAATGTCTAAGACCGGCTGCTTCTGGAAAACTTTTGCGCTCAGGCGGATTTGGAAATGAAAATAATTCTATTTGATACTCTTCTCCTACACATAAATCTAATTTATAAGAATCTCGTTCCTTTCTATATACTTCATTCATTTCTTTAAACCCTAATATTCTAGTATAAAAATACTTTGACGTCTCATAATTCGAACAAATAATTGCAACGTGATGCACTCTACATATATTCATACTCTCTCTATTCCTTTCTTTACCAAAGATGCATATTCTCCCTTGAAATGAAAAACATATATAGCAGAATATCTCTTTTAGGGGGCTTACCATGAAATTCATTACTTTTTTCGTCGGATTAATTGTTGTTTTCTTGCTCGCTTATATTGCTAGCAATAATAAGAAGCATATTAAATTTAAACCAATTTTTATCATGCTTATTATACAGTTAATTTTAACCTATTTACTATTAAATACAGAAATCGGCCTCATACTTATTAGAATCATTTCCAGTTTGTTTACAAAGCTACTCGAGTATGCTGCTAATGGAATAAATTTCGTATTTGGTGGTCTTGCAAATAAAGGTGAAATGCCATTTTTCCTTACTGTATTATTACCAATCGTCTTTATTTCTGTTTTAATTGGTATATTACAACATTTCAAAATACTACCATTTTTCATTCGTTGGATTGGGTACTTTCTTAGTAAAATAAATGGTCTTGGGAAATTAGAATCTTACAACGCTATCGCTTCTGCCATTGTCGGCCAATCAGAAGTTTTTATTACAGTGAAAAAGCAATTAGCTCAAATTCCAAAACACCGTCTTTATACACTTTGTGCCTCCGCTATGTCAACCGTATCTATGTCTATCGTAGGTGCCTATATGACAATGATTGAACCTAAGTATGTAGTAACTGCACTCGTTCTCAATTTATTTAGCGGTTTTATTATCGTACTTATCATTAACCCTTACGACGTTAAAGATGACGAAGATATTTTAGAAATCAAAGGTGAAAAACAAAGCTTTTTTGAAATGCTTGGAGAATATATTCTTGATGGTTTTCGTGTAGCCATTGTTGTCGGCGCTATGCTCATCGGATTTGTCGCATTAATTAGTTGTATTAATGACTTGTTCCTCATTATATTCGGTATTACGTTCCAACAATTAATTGGCTACGTATTTGCACCTATCGCATTCCTTATCGGTGTACCAAGCTCTGAAATTGTAGCAGCTGGTAGCATTATGGCAACGAAGCTTGTAACGAATGAATTTGTCGCAATGATGGACCTTAGTAAAATTTCTAATAGCCTTTCTCCCCGTACAGTTGGTATTATTTCCGTTTTCCTTGTATCTTTTGCCAATTTTTCTTCCATTGGTATTATTTCAGGTGCGGTAAAAGGACTAAACGAAGAACAAGGAAACGTTGTTGCGAGGTTTGGCCTTAAATTACTATATGGAGCTACTCTCGTTAGTATTTTATCTGCAATTATCGTAAGCATTATGTTGTAATTAGGTAAAATTTTATCATTTTCTTATCCCTATCTTTTGTATACAATAACGAATAGGTGTCTTATAAAGTGAAACTTTAATCAGAGTGGGGCTATCCCCACTCTGATTATTATCCTTCATCAATCGGGTATTTACGGGCAGTTATCTCCCACCTAACTTCATTGTATTCACTGGACTTTGAGGTGGGCGTTTTACTGCTCGTTAATACCGGATAAATAATCAAGACATCTATTTTTTATACATGTACAATCGCTTTTATTTAGCGTAAAATATTTTTTATGTGTTTGAATACACTTCTAAATGTATACACTTTGATAGTTTTAAAGGAGAAAAAATGATGAAATCCGACACGAACAACGATACGCGAGCCAAAAAAGGACGCTCAAAGAAAAAACGCCTACTTTGGTTCCTTCTTATTCCATTACTAATTGTAGCACTTGGAGCAGGAGGCTACTCCTTCCATATATACAGTAAAGCAAAGTCCGTCTTAAATAATGCTTATGCTGAACTAGGTCGAGGAGAAAAGTCCAGTAAACGTGAAAAAGCTGTTAAACCTATGACCGACAACATTTCCGTACTAATTATGGGTGTTGATGAAAGTGATATTAGGGAAAAAGATTATGGAAAAGCAACTCGAACAGATGCGTTATTACTTGCAACAATTAATAAAAACGATAAATCCGTTAAACTTGTAAGCATTCCACGTGACTCACGCGTCTACATTAAATCACGTGATAAATACGATAAAATCACACATGCGCACGTATTCGGTGGTGTAGACAGCACAATTGATACGGTAGAGAACTTTTTAGATGTTCCAGTTGATTATTATGTAAAATTCAATTTTAAATCCTTTATTAAAATTGTTGATTCTCTTGGTGGCATTACTGTGGACGTTCCAGTTGAATTCACAGAGCAAAATAGTAAAGATGAAGCAGATGCAATTCATCTAAAAAAAGGACGTCAACATTTAAATGGAGAAGAGGCACTGGCACTAGCTAGAACTCGTCACATCGATAGTGATTATATGCGTGGCCAACGACAACAGCTTGTATTAGAGGCCATTGCTGAAAAGGCACTATCTCTTAATTCCATTAATAAAATCGGTGGCCTACTAGACGCTGTCGATAAAGACTTAAAAACCAATTTAACTTTTGATGATATGATGACAATTACTAAAAATTCAATGGATTCAAATTTAAAGATGGAAAAAATGCAAGTAGAAGGTACAGATAAATATATAGGTGGTATTTATTATTACGTGCCAAATGAAAAAAGCGTCGATACTATTTCAACTACCCTTCAAAAACATCTCGGTGTTACGAATAAAAATGAACATAAAAAATTATAATAAAAAGGCTGCTAGATCATTCTAGACAGCCTTTTTATTATATTTTTCAACATATTTTTCATACACATTGTGACAAGAAGTGACAATTATTACAGCGATGTAACATTTTTTATGAAAACATTACACACACAGTGAAAATAATAGTATACTAGTACGTACATAATGTTATTTTCATCATTTTTATACAAAAAATGTAATACATATATTTATACATAAATTTCTGGGGGGAAATAAATGAAGCTAAGTAAAATACTGATTGGTTCTGCAATTGCTGGGGGCATATTACTTTGTGTAGGCGGTGTTGGGGGATATCAATATGTATCCAAATTAAATAATCAATTAGATACTACTGCATTACCAAATACTACATTTGAAGGTATTTCTCTCGATGGAAAAAATAAGAAAGATATTCAAGCAATTATTAATCAAAGGGTAACTGAATTAGATCAAAAATCCCTTACCTACATATTCCAAAACGATAAACAAACTTACACATGGAAAGATTTAGGGGTAAATTATAAAGAGAAAGATATTATTGACAAACTCTTCAAAGAACAAGAAGGAAACGTAATGAATCGTTACAAAATGCGTAAGCAAGCTGAAAACGGTGAATTAAAACGTGACTATAAATTAACACCACAATTAAATGCAACAGCTTATGAAACCTTTATAAAAGATAAATATAATGAAACATTAAAAAATCCTGTTAACGCAGAATTAAGTATTGAAGGCTCAACAGTAAATGTTAGTCAAAGCCAAAACGGAGAAAAAATTGATAAAGGGAAACTAAGCGGTTTAACAAACGAAGCTATTACTACTGGTAAATCAGATGTTACATTACCAGTTACATTCATAAAACCAGAACGTTCTACAGAAGATATACAGAAAATGGGTATTAAAGAAGTCATTGCTGAATATTCTACTCCAATGGCTGGCCGTAACGGAAATCAATCATTTAACGTAAATAAGTCAGCTAATACTTTAAGTGGGGTTATTGTCGCACCTGATGAAACATTTAGTTTTAACGGCCGCGTTGGTGTAACTGATGCTGCACATGGTTACAAATCTGCAGCAGTATATTCACAAGGTAAAGTAATACAAAGTGCAGGCGGAGGAGTTTGCCAAGTCAGTAGTACTTTATACAGCGCAGCTTTAAGGGCTGATTTAGGAATTGTTTCTCGAAGCAATCATTCTATGCCAGTAAATTATTTACCACTTGGGCAAGATGCAGCAGTAGCAGATTATGGTCCAGATTTAAAATTTAAAAATAATACAGGCAATCATATTTATATTCAAGCATTTTCAAATGGAGGTAGTATTACTACACGCATTTTCGGTACAAATACTGGTAAAAATGTTGAAGTTTCTTCTCAAGTAATTAGTAGGACTAGTGATAAAATCACAGCGGTTACGTATAAAAAAGTAACACAAAACGGGGAAGTAATATCAAATGGACAAATTTCAAAAAGTGTATATAAAAGCGCCCCAAAAGAATAGATAATATCAACCGAATAACATAAAGAAAAAGGCGTGATTAAATCACGCCTTTTTCTTTTGCAGTAATAGTAAAAAAGTTTCAAGATGGTCTTTCGTTTCTTCTAAAGACCACATACGATTTCCTTGCTTCGCAGCTAATACACACGCCTCTTCCCACGCGTTCTTTTTCTTCATATTTATTAATTCATCACGTAATTTCAAAACAATTTCTTCGTCTTCTTGTTCAATAAACTCTTCCATCACGCTTACTATTTCATCCTCATGAATACTTAACGTACAGTACGATTTAAGAAAGTATTGTAATGTCATATACATAATGTACTCCCCCTTCTTATTTATCAGATGGATAAGAAGTAATAATCTTAAACCCTAATTCCCCTGACTTATCTCTTGCTAAAACAGTAACAGTTTTTACCAACTTGTCTTTTACACTCATATTTTTCTTTATTACCGTTTTTCCAACAGGGAATGAATGAGTTGTATTTACTACGAGACGAGCCTCTTTAGAATTTTTTAACCAATCTTGAATTTCCTTGTCATGTTGCTTCAAGCTATCTTTTACAGCTTTCGTCGCTGTTTCTTTATCATAGTATGTACTTGCGGCTGACACTTTATCTGTCTTCAAGCGATTCTTCAAATCCTCTTCTGACTTGCCTACATGTCTTTCAATCGTATGACCATTTTTAGGTGGTCCTTCCATTTCATCTAAAATATTATCACTAATTTTTTCTACCGATGTAGCTTGATTACCTGTCTGTTTCTCTGTTTTTTGTTCTTTTCCTGCACATCCACTTAAGATCAGCATTAATGCCAATAAACTACTGAAGAAAAGACTACTTATTCGTTTCATCATATCACCTCTTCCATGATTATTATCGCAACTTCACTAAAAGTCAATTTCACAACGAAAAAATCTATCAGTTTTCATTTTTTTCATCTATTTTTCCATATTTACCTGCGCAATTTCATCAACCCTCTATTTTTCGCCTTTTATAATATATACCCCCTATATTTTATAATTATTTCCCAAATAAAATCACCAATAATATAATTATAAAACCCTTTTATAAAAAGGGTTTTATACTATTTTTCAAAACAATTTAAAATACCCCTATTTTTATATACCTAATACCTATATAAGGTATCAGGACCCCTTCTTATCAACGTTTTTCTACATTATGTAAATTTTCCCTTGCCTATACAATCGAAATATGGTGTAATGCAAAAAAAGATAAAGGATTTTAAACAATGGCTGAAACGATTCAAAATTTCTTAACAGAATACTATTCAATCGCAATTCCACTTAGTATCTTAATTAACATCATCATTAGTCTTTTAGGTGTTATTCCTAGCATCTTTTTAACCGCCATTAATATACAGCTCTTCGGTGTAACAAATGGCACAATCATTTCGATCGCAGGTGAGGCCTTAGGGGCTATTATCTCGTTTTATATTTACCGCCTGGGCCTTCAAAAGTTCACTCACGATAAAGTAAATAAGTACCCAAAGGTAGAGCGTCTTCTTTATGTAGAAGGTAGAGAGGCCTTTCTACTCGTTCTATCGTTTCGATTGATACCTTTCATCCCATCAAGTATCGTGACTTTATTTGCAGCTCTAGGGAAAATGTCATTACTCTCCTTCAGTATTGCCAGTACAATAGGTAAAATACCGGCCTTATTGATTGAAGTATATTCGGCATACCAAGTCATGAACGGAACAAATGAAGCGAAGTGGGTTGTAACAATCGCAGGCGTTATTGGATTGTTTTATTTGTGGAAAAAATGGAGAAAAAAATAAAGAAGGAGCCTATGCTCCTTCTTTATTTTTGAGGTATTTTATTACTAGCTCTTCCTTAAAGCCTTAGTTTACACCAACAGCACTAAATGATTGCTTAACTGCTGCTACTTCAGCAGAATTTGCACCATATAAGTCTGCAGCAGCTTGTACTGCACCAGCACGAGCTTGACTAAATGTAGTAGATTGCGTGAAATACTGTGTATTTGCACGGTAGTAAATCGCACCTAATTTATCTTTACCGATACCAGTTACAGTTACACCATAATGCGTACCACCATTTGCTAATAAATAAGCTTGTTTATTAATAATGCCGCTGTTTGTATGAACACCACCGTTATCACTTGAACCAGTGTAACGCTTAGAATAATGGTCTGGATCACCATACTTCGTAGGATCACTCATAGAGCGAAGTGCGTCTCCTGCTTTACCAGGTGTGTAAATATCTTCACCAATCTCCCAATCCGGGTTACGGTTATCATAGAATTCTACTAAAGTACCAAAGATATCAGAAATCGCTTCATTTAAAGCCCCAGATTCATTTTGATAAATTAGATTTGAACTATTTTCCGTAACAGCATGCGTTAACTCGTGACCAATTACATCAATTCCACCAGATAATGAAGTAAACGTTACACCATCACCATCTCCGTATACCATCTGTGATCCGTTCCAGAATGCATTGTTATAATTACTTCCGTAATGAACTGTCGATTTTAACGGTGCTCCTGCATCATTAATAGAATTTCTATTAAACGTAGCTTTATAGTAATCATATGTTTTACCTGCATAGTAATGAGCATCTACTGCTGCTGCATCATACGCTGCATTGAAAACATTATCTGCATCTGCCCATAATGTTCCTGGTAATGTTGAACGGTTTTTCGCATCATATGTGAAAATCGTTGCCCCGCGTGTATTATCTTGTAAGTAGTAAGATGATCCAGATAACGTTGTATTAAGCGACTTCGTATCTCCTAATACACCTTTACCAGTTCCTACTTTATTCGTTCCTGTTACAGGCTTTACAACAGCTTTCGCATCCTGTTTAGGAGCCTCTTGCTTAACTGGTGACTTATCATCATTCGTCACATGATCAATTGTATTAAACTTATTTAATACTTTACCGCTGTCTGCCTCAATGAAATAGTAGTAGTTTCCTGGGCTTGGATCTAAGAAGTTTAGATTTACAACATATGCATATGTTGTTTCCTCACCGTTTTGATATACATATAAGTCCGCTTTTGGTTCTACTTCATATTTCGGTGTTACCCCTAAATCTTGCTGCGCGATTTCAATTGCTTTTGCGCCTTCAATCTTATTTTTATTTTTCAACTTTTCCTTTTTGTCTAAATCAGGTGCAACTGTTCCAGACAATACTTTTAAAGAACCGTCTTTACTTACGTGAGCTACTTGAGTAGAACCCCATACAGGCACTCCTTCGTAAACTTGTTGCATACGTACTACTGTTGAATCAGTTACAGCATCTTTCTTCACTTGTTTCACTTTGAAAGAATCTTGTGCACTCTTTTCCCCTAGCTTGTAATCACCTTTTGCTGCGTTTAAGTAATCAAACACAACAGATTCTGCTTTCTTGCCAGTTGCTTCAGTTAGATCACCAGAAATAAACTCAGGTGACTGCACCGTCTCATTGTACTTCTTCGTAGAGAGCACATTTTTAGAATCCGCAAATGCAGAGCCTGTCCCTCCAAACGTTGTAACTGCCATTCCTGTCGCTAACACTAACGCTAAACTTTTCTTTTTCATGAACCTTCCCCCTAATAAAAATTTTTTTGAAAAAGAGTAGTTTCATATTAGCATTATGTTTCCACTATTAATATACTAAAAATTCAAATAATTTTTTTCTCAAGTTTTGTAGAATTTTGAGGAACAAATATTGAAAAACCCCTTTCCTGTTGGAAAGGGGGGGAGATTATAAATTAACTTGTTCAACAGTTTTAGCTTGTTGACCAACAATATCAGGTTTACTGCTATATTGATGTATTCCTCCAACAACTGTAAGAGTCACTATAAACGCCAATACTCCAAATACCATCTTTTTCATTTTTATTCCTCCTTATTATCATTCATTAAATCAATAACTAACCTATAGTATCGATTACTTTCTTCAAATCTCGATAAACTGGAAAAATGTTCTGCTAGTTCAACGTATACTTTCTTTAATTCTATTTTATTTCCTGCGGATTTATACAACGGGATAGCCTCATTTTCCAAAAATGCTTTATAATCTTTTGCTTCTTCAAAATATTTATATCTAAGCATTAAAAGCAAATATAATTTTGCATTAAATCTCTCTTCCTGTTTTGCTGCATCAATTCCCTTATCAATTAATGTTCTTGCCTCTTCCAACTCTTCTAATTTAATGCATACTAATGCCATTTCGTATATTGTATCTAAATAGTTTAAATCTATTTGTTTTTGAAGTTGTAGACTATCTAAATAATATTTTTTCGCTTGCTGATATTTGCCTTTTTTATAATAGATACTTCCCATATTACTTAAAGTAATAGCTAATAGTACATCCTTATCAGCAAAAGATGTGGCCTCTCTCAATATACTCTCATACATTTTTAAAGCTTCTTCATACTGACCTTTTTCTGTATAACTTACCGCAATAAGGATTTGGCAATTAATTATGTTTCTAAACTTATATTCACTACGAAATCCTTCTAATGCCATATTTACAAAATGAATTGCAAGATGATGAATATCTAAATGAGTATATGCAAGCGCTATATTATAATACAAGCCTGTTTCATGATACCCTTGTTCTTTGGCCATTACTTCTGTTTTTAATAAGTAATCTAGCCCATCCTTCCATCTATACTGTAAACAGCACAATAATCCTCTACTGTACATATATAACAACTTCTGAAATGGAGAATATTTTTTATATACCTTCTTCAACTTATCTAATTCTTCTTCGAGTGCAGAAATATCCCTTTTCATAATTAAATAACGTGTATACAGCAGTTTATAATAATTTATAATTTCAAAATCCAACACATGCTTCATTTCACCTTGCAACTCTTCATATATACGTTCTACTTGTTGCTTGTCTAAATGAACTAGTGCATTCAACCATTCATCCAGCTTCCCCTTCACATCTTCTTCTACATCCCTCAAATCCGTCACGGCAATTTCTAATCTTGCGCAGAGCAATTGTAGAATTTCTTCTGATGCTTCAATCTTTCCATTTTCAATCTTACTTAAGTATGAGACAGAACAAATGCCCTGACATAATTCTTCTTGTGTCATTTTTTGCTGTAGCCGTTTATAAAAGACTTGTTTGCCTATTTTTTCTAATGTTTGTTGCATTGTCCTCCTCCATTCTCATTACCCCCATTACTCTAATAATACATAAAATCTGGAGAAATATAAATTGATAAATATAAATTTTCTAAAAAATATGCATAATTTCATTTTTTTCTCTCTTGACTTCACATCAATATCTCTTCTTTGCTACGAATGGTGAAAAATTGGTATACTATAACCAAATTATGGAGGTGTTCTCGCGATGACTCATTATAAAGACGATAGTTATGCCTTACATACAGACCTATATCAAATCAACATGGCTTATACATATTGGAAAGATGGTATTCATAATCGCCGTTCTGTTTTTGATTTATATTTTCGAAAGCTTCCATTTGAGAACGGCTACGCTGTTTTTGCTGGCCTTGAGAAAATTGTAGAGTACATAGAAAATTTCAGTTTTACTGAAAGCGATATCGCTTATTTAGCAGAATTACAATTTGAAGAAGAATTCCTTCATTATTTACAAAATATGAAATTCACTGGGACGATTCGCAGTATGCAAGAAGGCGAAGTTGTATTTAATAACGAACCTTTATTACGTGTTGATGCACCACTTGGTGAAGCACAAATTATTGAGACTGCCCTCTTAAATATTGTGAATTACCAAACATTAATTGCCACAAAAGCAGCACGTATGAAACATGCTGCAAGTAATGATGAGCTTTTAGAGTTCGGCACAAGACGTGCCCATGAGTTCGATGCTGCCCTTTGGGGGACGCGTGCTGCCTTTATTGGTGGTTTCTCCTCTACAAGCAACGTTCGTGCTGGGAAACGCTTTGGGATTCCTGTAGCTGGCACACACGCTCACTCTTTCGTTCAAGCATATCGCGATGAATACGTCGCGTTTAAAAAATACGCTGAAACTCATAAAAAGTGCGTCTTTCTCGTTGATACATATGACACATTGAAATCTGGTGTTCCAAATGCGATTCGTGTTGCAAAAGAATTTGGGGATCGTATTGATTTCTATGGCATACGTCTTGATAGTGGTGATATGGCTTATTTATCGAAAAAGGCACGAAAACTATTAGATGAAGCAGGGTTTACAAATACAAAAATTATCGCTTCTAGCGATTTAGATGAATATACAATTATGCACCTTAAATCTCAAGGAGCAAAAATTGACGTATGGGGCGTTGGGACAAAATTAATTACGTCCTTTGAGCAACCTGCATTGGGGGCTGTTTACAAACTAGTTGCGATTGAAGATACTGACGGAAAATTAAATGATACGATTAAAATTTCATCTAACCCTGAAAAAATTACCACTCCAGGACTGAAACGAATTTATCGTATTATCAATCGGGTAAACGATCATGCAGAAGGCGATTATATTGCATTAGATTCTGAAGAACCTGGAAAAGAAGAGCGCTTAAAAATGTTCCATCCAGTTCACACATATATAAGTAAATTCGTAACAAACTTTGAAGCCCGTGAACTGCATAAAGATATTTTCGTTAACGGTGAAAGAACATATGAACTACCAAGTATATTAGATATTCAAAAATATAATGAACAGAGTCTCTCTCTATTTTGGGAAGAATATATGCGAACTTTAAATCCTGAAGAATACCCTGTCGATTTAAGCCAAGAGTGCTGGGATCATAAAATGAATTACATTCAAACAGTTCGAGAACAAGTCGAAAAAAACATACAAAAGTAAACAGAGAAGTTTCCCCTTCTCTGTTTTTTCAATACTATATGGATATTTGTAAAAAATATATTAAAAGAATAAGACGAATGTATTTTATTTTTAAATTTTAATATAACGCTATTTAAAAGTAAAATAATATTTGGTATTATTTTATTGAGTCAATTTCAACAAAATCACCAATAAAAAAGAGGACGCGGGTTAATCTGTACCCTTTGTAAAGGACATTTTGAAAAAAGTTAGGCAACATCAAGAAGATGATTTCTGTATCCTGATATGATCCCCTTATAGTAGACAGTTGAAAGAAAGTTACTTTACTGTTTATTATGGAGGGGATTTTTTATGGGGAAAATTA
>NZ_JASNGE010000020.1:0-83943 GCF_030164735.1 Bacillus sp. RB3 | reverse complement strand
CTAATCTAGTAGCAGAAGCTACCCTGTGGGAATGCGACTTCTTGTCGCACCATATTTTTCGTTATTGGAAGCAAGTTTTTCATAGCATCCTTATTTTTACTAAATTTTTTGTCTCTATGTCTATCTATCTCTTATACAAGATTTTATACATCATTGATATAGCGGGGATTCTAGGGTCTTCGCTATTCTTTTTTGCATAAAATCTTGTATAGAAAAGTAGTTAGACTAGTGTGTTTTACTTCGGTCTATTTCAAAATATAATTGAAAATTCATCTTTAAATTAAAAAAAGAAGGTGTTACCTTTATATATTAATAACTTTGAAATATTGTATAACAGATAATTTTTATGCATTATTGATTAGCGTTGCTTATTGTGCTAACGAATCAGGATAGTGTGGCGACTGACTGACTAAATAGTTGCTTATCCTCAATTATTAGAAGGAAAGTTCTATCATTTCGCGAATTGATTAGACATAGACGAGTCCTATAATTTTCTATATATACATAAAGAGGTGACTACGCATGAATCAAAGACCTTCAGAAGAAGAATACGCTGGGAGCTCCGGCGAATATATCCGTTTGGTGCCAGACGGTAACATCATCGACATTCTGCTCGCCCAGGAAAAGCAAATGACCGAGCTCCTGGCATCGTTGACCGAAAGCCAGGCCGCATATCGGTATGCGGAAGGAAAATGGACGCTGAAAGAAGTTGTGGGCCACATTACAGACGCGGAACGCGTCATAACCTACCGCCTGCTCCGGTTCGCAAGAGGGGACCAGACGCCGCTGACCGGTTTCGATCAGGAATTGTTCATGCCTCCTTTCGGAAGCTGGACAATCGCGCAACTGGCCGAAGACTACCAGGCCGTCCGGCAATCAACGATCACATTGCTGCGCGGGCTACCGGCGGAGGCGTGGAACCGCAAGGGTACAGCCAACAACCTAAGCATTACGGCGCGCGCCCTCGTGTACGGCATCGCAGGACACGAACTTCATCACATGGGAGTCATCCGAAACCGGTACTTGAGTTAATCGTCGGCTGAGGCCTTTTGAATGGAACTAACACCTTTCATACAATCTTAGATACCGTTCTTATTGGGGCCCGCCCCACAACCATCAACTTAAGGATTTAGACTATTTTTGAAATTGAAAGCACGTTACTATTCTCTTATGTTAATGAGAAAGGGTGACGTGCTTTTTATGATTATGCACTAAAAACAAGAGTTATCTTTATTTACCGAAGAGTTATATCGATTTTTCTCATTTTGGGGTATTTGTTTTTCTTAGATTGATGGTGATGGGGCACTACTCTATAATGATCAAATTAAAATTTAAAATAGTTATAGAGACTCCATTTCTCGGAAATATTGTAACTATTAAGTTGTAAAAAGAACCGTAGTTTTTCATTTTTGAAAAGGCTGGGGTCCTTTTTAGTTGTAGCAAAGATATAATGGGAGGAAGTTTTTCTAAATCAAAAAAAATTGATTAATAAGTTGCATAATAAACTCACTAGCGTATATACTATAAACATCAAAAAAAGTTGATGAAGGGAAGTGAACTACAGTGGCACGAAATTTTCAGTTATATGAGAAAAAGTTTAAAGCGTTGGCTGATCAAAAACGTTTAGAAATCATGTATGAGCTTTGCCAGCGAGGCCAGACGTGTGTATGTGATTTGACAGAAGTTTTTGAAATGACGCAATCTAAGTTGTCCTATCATTTAAAGATCTTATTAGATGCAGGTTTAATTGTAAAAGAAACAAAAGGTACGTGGAGTTATTATGATTTAAATGATGCGGAAGTGAATAATTTATTATCAGAAGAATTGTGTTGTATCTTTAGAAAAACAGGAAAAGGTAGCTGCTGTTAAAATTTTGCACTATTAATCAAAAAAAATTGATTAAAGATATATATAAAGGAGGAATAAGGTATGAGATATGTTCACGTCGGTATAAACGTTACGAATTTAGAGAAGTCTATTGAATTTTATGAAAAGGTATTTTGTGTATCACCAGTTAAGGTGAAGGTGGATTATGCAAAATTTTTATTAGAGACGCCAGGACTTAACTTCACGCTGAACGTAAGAGATGAAGTGAAGGGAAACCAAGTAAATCATTTCGGTTTCCAAGTAGATACAGCTGAAGAAATTACATTGCATAAAGAACGATTAGAAAAAGAAGGTTTCTTCGCGCGTGATGAGATGGATACGACTTGTTGCTATGCAGTACAAGATAAGTTTTGGGTAACGGATCCCGATGGTAATGAGTGGGAGTTCTTTTATACAAAAGCAGATAGTGATGTTCACAAAATAGAAGATCCATCTTGTTGTACGACTTCTAAAGTAGTAGAAAAAAATTCTTGTTGTTAATAGGAGCTGGAAAATAAAATGAAACGTTTATCTTTTCTAGACCGCTATTTAACACTATGGATCTTTCTAGCGATGGCTGTTGGGATTGGTTTAGGGTTTGTGTTTCCTAGTGTAGTAGACGGACTACATACATTACAAGTTGGAACGACGTCTATTCCACTTGCTGTTGGTTTAATTGTAATGATGTATCCACCATTAGCGAAAGTTCGCTATGAGGAAATGGGCCGAGTATTTAAAGATGTAAAAGTGTTAGTTCTATCTTTAGTACAAAACTGGATTATCGGTCCGGTACTTATGTTTGTGTTAGCAATTATTTTTCTTCCTGATAAACCAGAATACATGGTTGGTCTCATTATGATTGGATTAGCACGTTGTATTGCAATGGTTATTGTTTGGAACGATCTTGCTGATGGGGATAAAGAGTATGCGGCAGGTTTAGTTGCTTTTAATTCGGTATTCCAAATGCTTTTTTTCTCAGTTTATGCATACGTATTTGTAACTGTAATTCCAGAATGGTTAGGGATTGAAGGGGCTATTGTCGATATTACAATGATAGAAGTAGCAAAATCAGTATTTATCTATTTGGGAATTCCTTTTATAGCAGGTATGTTGACACGCTTTGTACTAGTTAAGTTAAAAGGAAGACAGTGGTATGAAAAGGTGTTTATACCTAAAATTAGTCCACTTACATTACTTGCATTGCTATTTACAATCATCGTTATGTTCTCTTTAAAAGGGGAAATGATTGTTAGCGTACCATTAGATGTAGTAAGAATAGCAATTCCGTTATTAATCTATTTTATTGTCATGTTTTTTGTTTCTTTCTTTATGGGAAGAAAAATTGGTGCAAACTATCCAGTGACTACAACGTTAGCATTTACAGCAGGTAGTAATAACTTTGAGCTAGCGATTGCTGTAGCAGTTGGGGTGTTTGGTATTCATTCAGGTGCAGCATTTGCAGCTGTTATTGGGCCGTTAGTGGAAGTACCTGTAATGATTGCGCTTGTAAACGTCGCTTTTTGGTTTAAGCGTAAATATTTTAATGATCAACCAGTATAATTTAAAAACAAAGGCGGAAAACAACATGGAAAACAAAAAGACAATTTATTTCTTATGCACAGGAAATTCGTGCCGAAGCCAAATGGCAGAAGCGTGGGGGAAGAAATATTTAGGAGATAAGTGGAATGTGTATTCGGCAGGAATCGAAGCACATGGAGTAAATCCAAATGCAATTAAAGCAATGAACGAAGTAAATATCGACATAACAAATCAAACATCAGATATAATTGATGCAAATATTTTAAATAGTGCTGATTTAGTCGTTACGCTGTGTAGTCATGCAGATGCTGTATGTCCATCTACTCCGCCGCATGTAAATCGTGTTCACTGGGGATTCGACGATCCAGCAGGAAAAGAGTGGTCTGAATTTCAACGTGTTCGTGATGAAATTGGTGAACGTATAAAGCGATTCTCTGAAACAAGGGAGTAAATAAAGGAAAGAGTCAATCTTCTATTGTGCTGGAGATTGACTCTTTTTTATTATGTATTTCATTTACTTATCATTTCGCTTTAAAACCACTCTTAAAAATAATACAGAATATTATGTGAAAATGGTAAAGTTTCATTTTATAATTTTTACTTTATTAAAAGTTGATTTGTTAGAAAGGATAATCATTTATTGATATAATGAATGGATGCGTGGCAGGAAATAGATAGAAAGATACTGCTAGTAATTTATACTTAAAATGTAGGGAGATTGAACAGAGTTATGGGGACAGAAAAAGAAATTAGTTCCGCTAAATTAATATGGAAGATGACGCGCCCGCATACGTTAACGGCGACGTTTTCTCCTGTAATTTTAGGGACAGTGGCATCACTTTATGTTGCTAAAATTGATTGGCTGTTATTTATTGCGATGATGGTTGCATGTTTAGCATTGCAAATAGCAACGAACTTATTTAATGAGTACTATGATTTTAAACGTGGATTAGACACTGCTGAATCCGTTGGCATCGGTGGCGGAATTGTCCGTCATGGATTGAAGCCAAAAAATGTTTTAACAGTTGCGCTTTTATTGTATGTCGTAGCAGCACTTATCGGCATTTATATTTGTATGAATAGCAGCTGGTGGTTAGTTGTCATTGGTTTAATTGGGATGGCAGTTGGCTATTTATATACAGGCGGTCCATTACCAATTGCGTACACCCCGTTTGGAGAATTAGTTTCCGGATTGTTAATGGGGACATGTTTTGTACTCATTGCTTTCTTTATTCAAACGAATACGATAACGATTGAAAGTGTATTGATTTCCATTCCAATTGGAATTTTAGTCGGTGCAATCAATATGTCAAATAACATCCGAGATATCGAAGAAGATATTAAAGGTGGAAGAAAGACATTAGTAATCCTCCTTGGAAGAGAGAAAGCTGTGGTAACACTAGCGGTAGCCTTTTTCATTGCGTATTTATGGATTGCCGTAATTGTATTAATGGGTTATATAAGCCCTTGGGCATTAGTTATGTTCCTAGGTTTGAGAAAGCCAATTTCTGCGATTCAAAGTTTCCAAAAAGGGGCAAAGGATCCTGGGTATATGCGCATCGCAATGAAATCAACAGCGATGACAAATACGATTTTTGGCTTCTTATTATCAGCAGGATTATTAATTAGTTATTTGTTTTAAATAAAAAATATGGTTAAATAACTTAACCCCAGTTTCTCAATTTTAATATAGAGAGATTGGGTTTTTATTTTGACTTTGTTTAATGTTAAAAACAGTTTCATTTGAAATGCAAATACCAATAAATTGCAACTTCATCATTTTCAATATCCAAACCTCTATAAACAAGAAAATCACACCCACCAATTACAAATTCGCATTTTTCATAGAACTTACATGCTGCGACATTATTATTTTGCGTTTCAAGCATGATACCTGGCATATTGCCTTTTTTTGCCCACTGCTTTGCTTGATCAACTAATCTTTTACCAACTCCGAGTGTACGATATTTTTTATCTACCGTTATATCTTCTATGTAAGCATAGTGGTTCCAATTCTTTTTCAATACCATTAATCCAATGATTTGGTTATGTAACAGTGCTATGTAAATGACTTGATTAGGTTTATTTATATATTCATTGTAAGCCAGTTCTTCATTATCATCTTGATTTTGTAAATAACTTTTTTCATAACTCGGAACGTCTTCTACTGTATATTCTATACGTTTATTTCCTTTGGAAAGAGAAAGAATTAACCGAGCATTCACTATAAAACTGTCATCAATCTCCGGGAGATTATCTAAATCATTTGTTTCTAACTCTCTAATTACAAGGTTCATCGGGGCACCTCCACATGATAATATTTCTTCTAGTTCTTCATTTGGTTCAAATGAATTCCAATTACAAAATTATAATAGAATTTCAATAGTACGGCTATCTTTGTATTTTATCTTTATACCAGCATGTTGTTATCTTGATATGAAAATATTGTTTAGAAAGGGTAGTATCTTTTATTTTGGATGTATATCCAGTTTTTAAATTTAACTGTAGTAGAGAAACAAATATTTTTTTAAAGAGTGGATGCCATACGTTATTCTTTAACTAAATTCGACATGATCTGCATTTTATCTTCACCTTCCTCTATTAATCTATTTATTGTAAACATCAGCTGGAGTTAATGCTCAGCTGTATAAATAATGAATATAAAAATTAATAGGGAAAGGATCGAAAAATAATGAAAGAATCACAAAGTAAGAAAAAAACAAGTCGACTAACTAAGGTAATAATATCTCTAGGAGTTGTTTTAGCAACGACCTTTTTCACCTTCTTTTTAATTGGAAAATGGAACTCTATCCCAGCGAAGGGAATAGCTAACGAAAGTAGTAATCAAGTTAACACGCAACAACAAGAAAAGAAAAAAGAAACACCACCAGCAAAACAGAAAAGACCTGATGGAAAACCGGTGGGAAAGGTTGTTTATTTAACATTCGATGATGGTCCTAGCGAACTAACTGGGAAATTTTTAGATGTACTAAAAGAGCAACATGTCGCCTCGACATTTTTTATGCAAGGTAGCAATTTACAAAATACAGGTTTTCAGGAAAACGTAAAACGAGCGGTAAAAGAAGGACATTATATTGGTGCTCATAGTATGACACATAATAGTGATAAGCTATACAAAAAAGGACAATTTGTACCGGAGATGAAAGAAACGTTAGCTCTTATCCATAATATTACGGGTACAACTCCTAAATTAGTTCGTCCGCCATATGGATCTGCACCAGGATTAAAGGGTGAGGAAATTCGTAACCAAATTGTAGAAGCAGCAATAAAAGTTTGGGATTGGACAATAGACTCAAATGATTGGAAATTAAAAGATAATCCAACTCAGATTATCGATAATGTAAAGAAACAGACAACAGAAGAAGTAGAAGTTGTTTTAATGCATGAAAAGGCGCAAACATTACAAGCCCTTCCTGAAATTATTAAATTTTATAAAGAGCAAGGGTATGGATTTGGGGTATATAATGACGAGGATCATTTTCGTCTAAACTTCCAAAAAGATCAACGTCTATAGTATAAACATAGTTATTTTAAAAAGGTGTTTTTATTACTAAATCAATAATTAAGCCAAAAGTCGATTTCCTATACGATAAAGAAATCGTCTTTTTCTTTTGCTACAGGTAGCTCCTTAGAGAGGTAACTTTATTTTTTCGATAGCTCTTATTCACTGTTACAGTGTCTATGTCCGTTATGATAATGACTCATTATGGGAGATTAAGAAAAACTTAAGTTATTTATTTACTTTTTATTAAGATATACCCATTATATTTAGAAAGGTCTTATACAACATATTTATCATTTTAAAATTTAAAAATATAAATATTATTATAAATATATTAATTAACGAAAGGTGAAATTTAAACATGAAAGAATTATTATTTAAAATTGCTGGAGTAGTTGTAGTGCTAATTATAGTGTGTTCGGGATTAACTTTTACAGAAAACGAAATTATAGATAGATATAATCCACTTGTGATAGAAAAAGATGTCTATGCTCTTACTAAGGGACCAGCTGCCCCTGACCTTGATTACCCTAGAAGATTTATGTATATGCTAAATGGAGTGGATGAATCAGGAAAAGAATCGGTAATTAAGGTAGGGATTACTGGCCAACATGAATATCAAGATACTTATATAAAAGTTTGAGTAAAAGGAGGTTATGTTTTTTCATTAGAAGAAGTAAAAGAAAGTGATGTTCCAGAAAAAGCAAAAGAAAAAATTAAGAAATAATCAAGGAATAGTTATCTCAAGATGAGATGTATATAATAAAAAAGGGTTCCCCGTTCGTGGGGAATCCTTTTTTATCTCATTGATGTATTACATTTGTGTATATGTGTTTCGTTCTAAAAATTTATCCTAGAAAGAAGGTTATGCCGCTTTTCAAACATGTAGTTTTTGTAAGAAAATATTTACATACCTCCTCGCAAATATGTTAGAAAAATCTTTGTAGCACTTGAAAATGTTTGATGTTTTTTCCAAAGAATATTTAGTCCAGCCTCTAGCTTAGGAGATAGGGGGCGGAAGCAAAGTGTACTTTCCTCAGACGTATTCATAAGCTTATCAATACATAATGCGTAGCCTATATTTTCTTTTACGAGTAAGGATGCATTATAGAGTAAATTATATGTACCTATAACATTCAAGTTTTCAATTTCCTCTCCAAGCCATCCTGATAATTCATTACTTACAGCCGTTTGTCTTGATATGATAAGAGGTTTATTTAGTAAGTCTGTTGGATGGATATAAGCTTTTTCCGCTAAGGGACTGTCTTTTCGCATAAGTACGCCCCATACATCAGTAGCTGGCAACTTTAAGTAGTCATATTTTTGTTTATTTGCTGGCTCAATAACGATACCAAAATCTAATAAACCACTATCTAATTTTGTTGTAATGTCATCAGCGTTGCCGCTATATAAATGAAATTTAATGTTAGGGTGATGGGCAACAACTTTTTTTATAGTTTGTGCAATGAACTGCATTGCCTCTGTTTCTCCAGCTCCAATATGAATTTCTCCACTAATAATTTCAGATTTTTGGTTAAAATTAGCTTCTGTTTTTTCTACTAAATCCACAATTTCTTTTGCTCGATCTAATAAAAACATACCTTCGTCTGTTAAAGTGATTTTTCGATTTCCTCGCACAAATAAAGTAGTTCCAAGCTCTTCTTCCAGGTTGTTTAACTGTCTTGATAATGTAGGTTGAGATAAATGCAATGCATTTGCAGCAGCAGATATATTCTCTTGCGTTGCTACCGCAATGAAGTAGCGTAATACACGTATGTCCAAAAAACTCTTCTCCTTCGTATGCCTATTTGTTATGGAAATGTATTCAATATAGGTATTTGTTATCTCAATAATACCATTTTATAATCACATTACCAAAAGCGTTGATAAGAAGTGAAAGAGGAGTTGAAGTGTTTTTTATGAAGAATTCAAAAAGTGTATTAATTTTTATATTAGCAGTAGGGGTTTTCGGTATTCTTAATACTGAAATGGGATATATTGGCTTGCTTCCGGCATTATCAGATCATTTTGATGTAAGTGTTTCGAAGGTAAGTTTAATGGTTAGTTTGTTCGCGCTCGCCATTGCCATTGCGGCTCCAACGCTTCCTTTAGTTTTTTCGGGTGTAAATCGAAAAACGGTTATGTTGTTCGTACTAGCAATCTTTATTATCGGCAACGTTATTTCAATTTTTACAGCGAATTTTACAGTTGCTTTAGTTGCACGAGTAATTCCGGCTTTCTTTCATCCAGTGTACGTATCGATGGCTTTATCAGTAGCAGCAACTTCAGTTAGTGCAAAAGAAGCTCCAAAAGCAGTTGCCAAAGTGTTTATTGGGGTTTCAGCTGGTATGGTTTTAGGTGTACCGATTGTCAACTTTTTAGCAAATGTATTTACACTTGAAATATCATTAACATTTTTTGCACTTGTTAATATTTTTGCGTTTATTATGACAATCGTATTTATTCCCTCTATGCCTGTTCAGGAAAAGCTTTCTTATGGTTCGCAGCTTAAGATTTTAACGAAAGGTATCACATGGCTATCCATACTTGCTGTAACTTTTTTAAATGGAGCGGTATTTGGAATTTATAGTTATCTAGCCGAATATTTAGATGTAGTTACGAAAATGTCGCCGTATATGATAAGTATCATGCTATTTGTTTATGGGTTAGCAAATATTATCGGGAATATTCTTGCAGGGAGATTACTGACAATAGCTCCTGTCCGTACGGTAATCATTTATCCCATTGCTCTAATGATATTATATTTTGCCTTTTTCTTTGTATCAGATCTTGCGATACCAACTGCAATTTTCATTGTAATTTGGGGTGTTTTTGGCGGGATTGGTGGTAATGTCAATCAATATTGGATGATGTCTTCAGCACCTAATTCACCAGATTTCGCTAATGGATTATTTTTAACTTCTTGTAATTTAGGGACTACAATTGGTACTGGGATCGCAGGGATAATTATTGCACAAATTGGAACGAAATATATTTTATTTGTAGGCATGTTTGCATTAGTATTAGGGTTTATTTGTATTCTGCTTCGAAATATGTTGTATAAATCTACAAATGCCTAAGTGCTATTTTGCGTTACATTACTAAGGAAAAGCGCATTTAATGTAAAAGGGACTCTTAATTTTATAAGAGTTCTTTTTTGCAATCCCAATAAATTCTTCTCAATAATTGAAAATAAAATCAATCCGGATTATTATATTGTTATTGTAAATTTATTTTATTGAAGGAGGATACATAGATGAAAAGCTCAAAAGGCTCTATTGAATCAGAGATAAGCAAAGCAATTACTCACTGGGAAAAGGACTACCTAGGACGCGGGTCTATATCCGTTAAGACAGATATATTACGGGATATGATTATCGTAAATTTACAAGGTGTTTTAACGCCAGCTGAATATAGTGTTTGCGAAACAAAAGACGGGATGCTAACGATAAAGAAGAATCGTTCGGAGCTAGTTGAATCTGGAATTGATGATCTGAAAGAGATTATACTAGAATTAACTGGAGAGAAAGTGAAAAGCTTTCATACGGATATAAGCTCCCGTACAGGCGAACGAGTAATGATTTTTAAATTGCTTCATAATCTTGAGGAGAAATTTTAAAAATACCTTAAGGTTAGTGGAAGGATTAAGAAACCTACAAGTTTTGCACTTTATTAACAGGCTAATAATTAAAAACTTGAAGTTATTTAGGTATAATAAATCTTAATTCTAATAACTCTTAAAAAACGGATAAATAAATTGACAAACTGCTTAATATGGTTTATCTTATAATTGTTTTAAAAAATTGATAGATGCTCATTTTAACAGTTTGCTATAATTAACGCTTTAGCATTTTTTTAATATGTAATATTGACTAAATGAAAAAGTTTCTTAATTAAAAGATAGCGTATAACATAAATTGATATATTGATTGCATAATCTAGGAGATCAGAAATATACATTTCTTTTTAATAGGAGTAATACATACATTATTATCCTCTATAAAATGGGAGCTCTTCAAAAAACTTTATTGAAGTTAGTTGAAGGGAAACCGACAATCTCCATAATTCAATGATGATATAAAATCATTGAATTATGGAAGTTGTCGGTTTTTTTTATGGGAAAAAACGATGCACTAAAAAGAGTGAATGAAAATTGAAATTTAAAAAAACATCTTAATTAAAAGGAATTTTTATAGGTTATTTTCGCTTAGAAGGGAGTATTTAACATGTTAATTTCGCTGAGTTCATCAACACTGTTAACATTATTTTTTATAGCGCTTAGTGCTTCTTGGCTAAGTGGATTATTGTTTTTACATGCAAGGATGCCTTTACGTTTTGTTCATATCCATATTGGTATCGCTGCTTTGCCTTCATTGATTTCTTTACTCGCACTTGTTAATAACAATGGAGATAGAGTTGTGGGGCCTTGGCATCTAGATACTTTAGCTTGGTTAATGGCTTTCTTTGTTCTTACAATTGGTTTAATCATTCAGCGTTTTTCTGTACGTTACTTAATGGGAGACCGCTCATATCGAAAATACTTTTTACTTTTTACATTTACTACAGGTGTATCTTCGGTTGCATGGTTAAGTGATGATCTTCGTTTAATGATCATTTGTTGGGGAGCAACGCTTATAGGATTGGTTCTACTCATAGGGCTAAATAAAGGGTGGAAAGTAGTTAGTGAAGCAACAAAAATCTCTGGCTATTTATTTACAATAAGTTGGATTGCGTTGCTATCAGCTATCATTTGGCTTTTTCAAGTAACTGGACAGTGGCAATTAACATCAGTTTTAACGAATGAAAATGTAGCGCTACATGGAACATTGGAGAGAACAGGAATTAACTTATTAATTATATTAGCGGTGATGATTCCAGCAGCACAATGGCCTTTTCAAAGATGGTTAATTGAGTCCGCTGTTGCTCCAACTCCTGTTTCTGCTATTATGCATGCGGGTTTAGTAAATGCTGGCGGTATCATGTTAACTAGATTTTCACCTCTTTTTCATGATGATATTGCACAAATCATTTTACTTATTTTCTCTAGTATTTCTGTCTTAATCGGAACAGGAATTAGTTTAGTCCAAGTTGATTATAAACGTCAGCTAGTAGGTTCAACTATTGCACAAATGGGATTTATGCTTATTCAATGTGCATTAGGCGCTTATTTAGCGGCTATTATTCATTTAATTTTACATGGTTTGTTTAAAGCTACACTGTTTTTACAAGCTGGTTCTTCAGTGCAACGTTTTGGGGTAGTGAATCAGTCTAATGAAAAGATGTCAAATTTATGGATTATAGTCGGGCGTGTTTTAGGCTTATTTATAGCAATTACTTTCTGGTTTATGACTTCTGGAGAGGGGTATCAGCTAGTTAGTGCGTTAATCTTAGGCTGGTCACTATACTTTTCATGGAAACAGCTTGTTGTTTTTGGAGAGGGAAGAATGGGACGAATTGCTGGCGTAATTGTTTTGATTGGATTTTCTCTCATTTACTTTACCGTTCATAATTCTCTTTATAAATGGTTGCATACTGATATTTATCAAAGTGTTCAACCTTCAGCTCCAGCCGTTATCTTTGTTATATGTATTTTACTATTTAGTAGTGTTACTAGTACTTTCGTTACTCGTCATCAATCTTCTACTTTATTCGCTGTACTTTATCTTTGGTTAGTTCGAGTAGGTGAGGCGAGAAGAAAATCAGTAGAAAGTCACCCAAGCTATCTGAAACATTATGTATCAAAGGGAGGTAATTCGTGATGAGCATATCGTCAATATTAAAGAAAAATACAAACATTGATATGCAAGAAAATAATATAAATGATTTAGTTGCATCTGCTAGCCGAGTTATTGCACCACTTTGGCCTATCTCTACGTTTGCAGCTCACCACCCTTGGATGGGACTTGAAAAGCAATCATTTGAACAAGTCGCAAATTGGCTAAAAGAAGCTCGTAATGTGGATATGTATCCTAGTACTTCCATGATTCATTCGGCAAAAGCGAAAGGTGAGATTGAGGAATCATTTTTACAAATGAGTTTGTCTCGTTGGCTGGATTCACAATCTTTTCATATTCCGCGAGAGAAAGTAGAGCGATTTTGCCAAGCGGCTTTAAAGTTAGAAAAATTACCTTCTAGTCTATTATCATCGCCAGAATTAAATAAATTGGCAGAAGAAATGAGTTATATAAATACAGCAAATATGAAAGCCTCTGTTATGCAGCCAATAAGTTCGCTTATAGAGAATCAAAATAGTGAAAACCTATCTGATATTCTTAATTATCATATCATTAAATGGTGTAAATTATATCTTGATGACTCCGGATCAAGTTGGACGATGCCAAATCGAGAGAAAGGTTTTTATCGTGCATGGCAACACCTTATTACATTTGATCCAGCGCTCAGTAAAAATGAGCGTAAAGTTTTAAAAGATTGGCCACAAGATGCCGAAGTAGCTTTAGCGAGAGCGTTATTTGAACTAGGAATTTCTGAATCTAACATACAAGCTTATCTTGAAGGGCACTTACTTTCTTTACCTGGGTGGGCAGGAATGATACGATGGCGCTCACAACAATCAATTCAGGAACAGGGGCTTTTAATAGAATATTTAGCAGTTCGAATTTCTATGGAGCTGGCTATTGCAAAACCTTATTTACCTTTAAAAAATCAAAAGGTTGAGAAAAAAGTTTCGATCATCCCACTTATAGCTTCTTGGATCTATTGGGGGAATATTTCAACACGGGAATGGTCACAAATGTCTGCAGCTGAACAAAGCGAATTGTTAGCATTTGCATATCGTTTTGATGAAAATATTCGCAGGAAACTTTGGCTGGAAGCTTGGGAACAAACGCATGCAGAGCAATTAAGAGAGAAGATTGCTTCTAAACAACGTGCAACCAATGATAAAAAGCGTGTATTAGCTCAATTAGCATTTTGTATTGATGTACGTTCAGAACCGTTTCGTCGCCACTTAGAAAAACTAGGTCCGTTTGAAACGTTTGGAATAGCTGGTTTCTTTGGGTTACCAATTGCGACTAGTGAACTAGGTAGTAATGACAGCCATCCTTCCTTGCCAGTTATACTGAAACCGAAGCATCAAATAAAAGAGCTTACAGATGAAAATGAATTTAAATCTTATGAGCAACGTAAGAGGGTAGGCAGTTCGGTGCGTTATACATTTAAAACGATGAAACAGAACGTACTGACAAGTATGGCGCTACCTGAGCTAAGTGGTCCTTTACTTGGTCTACAGATGGTGACAAGAAGCTTTGTCCCAAGAGGAGTTGGTAGTTTAATTCGTAAACTTCGTAAAACTATGTTACAAAAACCTGATACAACATTCTCGCTTAATTATGTTCATGACACAAAAGGTGAGATACCTATCGGTTTTACGAAAGAAGAAAAAGTGAACTATGTGCGTCAAACTTTAAAAATGGTGGGACTGACGGAAAAATTTGCTCCTTTAGTTGTAATGTGCGGACATAGTAGTCAAAGTACGAACAACCCTTATGCTGCAGCACTTGAGTGTGGTGCTTGTGGCGGAGCAGCAGGAGGATTCAATGCAAGAGTTTTTGCGACTTTATGTAATCTTCCAGAAGTGAGAGAGGCGTTGTTTGCTGAAGGCATTAACATTCCTAAGGATACCATTTTTGCAGCAGCTGAACATAAAACAACAGTGGACGAATTGGAATGGATTTACGTCCCAGAACTTTCGAAAACTGCGCAAGAAGCGTTTGATTGTATCGAGACGATTATGCCAAATGTGAGCCAACATGCAAATAGAGAACGTTTAACGCAATTACCTAATTTTAAAACGAAAATAAAAAATCCGAGTAAAGAGGCACATCGATTTGCAGAAGATTGGAGTGAAATACGTCCAGAATGGGGATTAGCGCGTAATGCATCTTTTATTATCGGACAGCGTGAATTAACTCAAGATTGTGACTTAGAAGGCAGGGCTTTCCTTCATAATTATGATTGGAAACAGGATGAAAGTGGCGATATATTAGCTAACATTATTGCAGGACCAGGAACAGTTGCACAGTGGATAAATCTACAATATTACGCATCAACTGTAGCTCCTCATTATTATGGTAGTGGAAATAAAACAACCCAAACCGTAACGGCGGGTCTCGGTGTTATGCAAGGGAATGCTAGTGACCTGTTGCCAGGCTTACCTTGGCAATCGGTTATGCAATCAGATAGTGAGACGTATCATTCACCACTTCGTTTACTAATTGTCATTCAAGCACCTATTGAATATATAGAACGTTTGTTAAATAATGATTTCACATTTCGAGAAAAAGTTCAAAATGGATGGGTTAGACTTGCAAGTGTTGATCCAGAGGGAAGCTGGAAAAACTGGTAACAATTATTATTGTTACTAGCTTAAAAGTTTCATAAATACAATAATGAAGAAGGAGTGCTCCATATGAATTCAAAGAATAAAAAAGTTTTATTATTAACAGACATTGAACACGGAATAGAGCCTAGTATCCAACAAGTAACTAACATTCAACAAGAAAACATGTTGACTATACACAGCTATGATTCTGTAATTGTACATCCTTATGGAGATATAATGAGATCTATTATTATTGCTATTTATCAAGAAAATGTTAAAGAAATTTTTGTTGTCGGAATAGAGGATAAAGAAACTTCTTCAGTTAATCTACAAACTCAACGTGATTTCATAAAAGATAATATAGAATTAGACTATCTCTTTAAAAATTGCATGCCTGAATTTTCAAGTGGTAGCCTTAATCAATGGCTGAGTGCACAAAAAAATGTTAGTGAAAATATTGAAAAGAGTATAGATATGATCCGTCATCATCCATTAGTACCTTCTGATATTGAAGTTCATGGTTTCATAATTGATAGAACGGGTGAAAAAGAAACGGTTGTTAAAGTTTTTGCTAATAAAGTACTGAAACAAATGCATTCTTATGTGTAAGTTATCGATAGATAAGCAACTTTTATTTGGACTTGTGTCCTTTACAAAGAGCAAAAGAAATCTTCTATAAATGGGGATCTTTTGCTCTTTTTGTTTGAATTTTTAATGTGTTTTATAGGAGATACCTAATATGTACATAATAAAAATATATAACTTTTTGCATAAAATTTTAAGGACGGATTAGCAGGTGATAATAAAGTTAATCGTAAAATAGAAGTGTATATTGTGATTGATCCCGTATTAACGGGCAGCCCTATTGGTGAGGGCTGATTAAAGTTTCACTTTATTTTAAGATTATTACTAAAAAGAATGGAGATTCTTTAATTATGAGAATAAAACAGTTAAAACCTAAAGTGATATGGAAAAAAAGAATGTTGCTAACTCTTTTTATTGTTTTCGGATTGATTATTGCGGGGGTTGTTTTTTGGAATGTTTCACCTATTCCGAAAGCGTTTCTCATAAAAAAAGCATTTGAAGGTGGAATGTTTGTTCAATCTAATAATTATAAAAACGCTCTAAAAGAGACACGAATTGTTAAAGATATCAATTATAATTCTAAATTTCCTGATGGTACATTAGACATTATTTATCCCAAAAATTTTATAGGGAAAACACCTGTTATTTTTTGGGTGCACGGGGGTGGATTTGTAGGTGGAGATAAATCAGACATTACTGGTTATGCAGTAGAATTAGCTGCTCGTGGTTATACAGTGATAAATATAAATTATGCTCTTGCTCCTAAAAGAAAGTATCCTACACCAGTACTACAACTTGGTGAGGCTTATGAATATATAAAAGCAAATGCAAAGAAATATAATGTAAAACTAGATGACCTATATTTTGCAGGAGATTCTGCGGGAGCGCAAATATCTGGACAATTTGTTACTATTCAAACATCTCCAGATTATGCGAAATTAACCGGGATTGACGCTGTTGTTGCTCCTTCTACAATTAAAGGTATATTGCTATTTTGCGGCCCTTATAATATGCCTGCATTAGCTAAAATGGAAACATCCAAAGAAGTGCAAGACTTTATGCGTACTACTGGCTGGGCTTACTTTGGGAAAAAGAAATTTGAAACATTACCTGAAATGGAAATCGCCTCTATTTATAAACACGTTACAAAAGATTACCCACCAACGTTCATCACAGATGGAAATACTGCATCATTTGAAGAGCAAGGTAAAGCATTAGCTTCTACTTTACAAAATAAAGGAATACCTGTAGATACACTTTTCTTTGATAAAAATATCTCTGGCGAGTTAGCACATGAATTTCAATTTAAAATGAACACTCCAGCAGGTGAAGAAGCTTTTAACCAAGTTCTTAAATTTCTAAATGAAAATAAATAATATATATACTATTAACTTTTTATAAGCCTAGTTTAATACCATATATGGGTGAACAAAATATTGCATTAATAATCTAATGGTAGCAAAAATAAATTTGATAAGAAGTATATAGTAAGAATGATTTGGAGATACAGATGGGGATATAACTATTTTATTTAGGACGGTGCACTTTAAATGGATTTACAGAAAGGGAAATTATATTGGAACACAACTTTTTCTAATACATCTTCTTATCCTCGCTTGGAAGAAGATATAAAATGTGACGTACTAATAATAGGAGCAGGAAGTTCAGGTGCTCAATCAGCATACTATTTGAGTGAATCAGATTTAAATATTGTTGTCGTTGATAAAAGAAAGGTAGGACACGGAAGTAACCTTACAAATACAGCACTGATTCAATATTTAGGTGACAAGATGTTTTTTGAACTTGTAAATACATTTGGAGAAGAGTATGCAGTTAAGCATATGAAATTATGTGAACAAGCTATTAATGATATTGAATATGCTGATCAAAACTTGCCTTATTGCTCTGATTTTAAACGACGTGACAGTTTATATTATGCAAGTTATGAAGAGGATATAAAGAAATTAGAAAAAGAACTGTATTATTTACATAAGCATGATTTTAAAGCGACTTGGCTATCAGAGGAACAAATTGGACAGAGATATCCATTTAAAAAACGTGCAGCTATTTATACGTATAATGATGGTGAAATAAATCCTTATAAATTTACACATAGTTTATTAGAACAAGCTGCTAATAAAGGAGTTCAAATTTATGAAGATACAGAGATTGTTGGCAAAAAGTTAGAGAAAGAATGTGCTATCTTTTATACAAAGGGGGGCAATTCTATTACTGCCAATAAAGTAATTGTGGCTGCAGGATATGAAGGGTTGGAATTTAAAAAGGAAAAGAACGCTACACTGATTAGCTCATATGCAGTTGTTACTAATCCTGTAGAAGATTTATCTTCTTGGTATAAACGTACTCTCATTTGGGAAACTGCGAGACCATATATTTATATGAGAACTACTGCAGATAACAGGATTATTATAGGTGGGTTAGATGAAGATACAAACATTGCTCAAGAAAGAGATTCAAAATTAATCCATAAAAAAGAGAAAATAGTAAATGAATTTAATAAGCTCTTTCCCAATATAACAGTTGAACCTGAATTTTATTTAAGTGCTTTTTATGGTGGTACTCATGATGGTTTACCTATAATTGGAATGTATGAAGAGTTTCCAAATTGTCACTTTATCTATGCGTATGGAGATAATGGATTAGTATATAGTATGGTGCTTTCTAAAATTGTTCGAGATATAATTATTAGCGGTTCAAGTCCGGATTTGAATTTATATTTACAAACTAGACCAAAACTAAATGAGTAAGCTACATGTATGCAAAATCATAGTAGTAACGAGTTTATTTAGGGTTCCATTGTAAAAAAACGCTATTTTAAATGTATTAGTTTAATGTGACTATTTGTTATGTTTATGAATGCTTAAATAAAGCATTTATAAACAATATTATTTGTTAAACCCATTCATCTTACTAATTTCTGTTATTTGTATAATCCATTCTTTTTTTAGGTAGGGTAGAGTTGCTTGGATATGATGATATTCCCATTCTTCCTCAATGGTAGGATAAAGGTTAAATAAGTATTTTTCTTCATCATTTGTTACACTTGCTTTAGGATTGCCAGTGAGTTTAAAATAAATGTCGCACCATCCGCTATAGTTTGTTAACATAAATAAAAAATTAGGACATGTGAATTCGATGAGGTATATTTCTTTCTCTAATTGAATATCTGATAGTAATTCCCTTGCAGTCTCAAAAGTAGGCTTCTTTTGGTAACCATTGCATGAATGCCATGCCCAAATGGGGAAATCTATAGTAAAGTCAATACCTTTCTGTTTCATGTGTCTTACAATGTATTTATATGCTGTGAAATCTTCTTTACTAACAAAAATAGGATTGGCTATAAGCTTACCTTCATTCAAAAGTGTATTTATAGCATTTTTGTTTTGAAAAGTCCATAGGATTGTTGAATCAATAAATGTATTTAAGTTTGATTGTTTATCAAATTGTTTTTTCATCTTTCGCTCCATTTTCTTTTTTATTTTGCAGAATTAAGAATAAATATGACTAATCGGATAATAAGAAATACCTATGCTAGATACAATTGTAAATGCTTATTTAAAGTAACAGCAAGGAATAACCTTTGTATATAGAGTGTACAATACATGCAAAACAGGATTAAAGAAGATTTTAAATATAATATGAAATAGTACAAAATAAGAATTTGATACATCTTTTATATATAAACTATTAATTGAAGTTTGTAATTACACATTATAGTTAGTATACTAACTATATAATTAGTGTACTAACTATATTGGAGGTTATATGAATAATTTAGGCTATTTATTACACAAGGTAAGTATAATGACGAAAACAGAATTATCAAATCAATTAAAAGAATATAAAATAACAGCTCAGCAATGGTCTGTGTTAAAGGATATATCTCTTTATCCAAATGGAACCACCCCGGCTATGATTGCTGAAAGGCTCTTAGCAGACCGTCCAACAGTAACCGGAATTATACAAAGATTATTGCAAAAAGAATGGATTCTTATAAAACATAATCCTAAAGATAAACGGTCACATTTAATATTTTTAACAGATGAAACTAAGGCATTAATACAGGAGATAGAAAATGTAAGCGATGAAGTTATAAAAAATGCTACAGCTAGTATTCCTAAAGAGGAAGTAGAAAATACAGTTCGAGTTTTGCAAAGTATGATTCAAAATTTACAAAAAAATAAAGGGTGATTAAAATGATTTTAGTAACAGGTGCTACAGGGAATGTAGGAAAAGAGGTTGTAAAATGCCTAATAAAAAGAAATGCTACTTTCAAAGTCACAACGCGCAGTAGAGAAACTGAAGGAGTGTATTTTGATTTTGAAAATCCTTCATCTGTAAAGGCGGCTTTAACAGGTGTTACTAAAGTCTTTCTAATAAGACCACCACATCTAGCTGATGCAAAAAAGTATTTCCAGCCTGTTGTAGATGCCGCAAAAGAAATAGGTATAAAACACATTGTATTTTTATCTTTATTAGGTGTAGAAAAAAATCCGATAGTACCTCATGCTAAAATTGAAGCTATGATAAAGGCTTCTGGGATCCCTTACACATTCCTAAGACCGAGTTTTTTTATGCAAAATTTATTATCACAACATGGTGATGAATTAAGAAATGAAAAAATAATTGAAGTACCTGCTGGTAAAGGGGAAACAAGTTTTATAGATGTACGGGATATTGGAGAAGTTGCAGCTAAGATATTAACCGAAGAGGGACATGAATTTAAAGCTTATTCTTTAACGGGAAATGAGGCATTAACATATTATGAAGTTGCTGCTATTATTTCAAAAATAATAAATAAAGATATTACTTATACAAATCCAAGTATATTTAAATTTAGAAAAAGAATGATTCAAAAGGGACTTAACAGTGACTTTATTTGGGTTATGATTGGAATATATACAACTGCAAAATTAGGGTTAGCTAAAAAAGTCACATCAGATTTATCGAATTTACTAGATAGAAGTCCAATAACTATGGAAACGTTTGTTTACGATTACAAAGAATTATTAATATAATAATGCAAAAGTAAAAAAGAGGATTATTCACATAAAGAATCTATTATGTTTTAAGAGTAAGAGGGGATAGCCATGCAAAACAAAATTATCGTTATGTTTCAAAAAGATTTTCGTTTATATGATAACCCAGCTCTATTTGAGGCTGTTCAGTCCGGGGAGGTTCTTCCGGTATATGTACAAGATGAAACTTTTTCAATAGGAAGTGCGGCAAAGTGGTGGTTACACCATGCTATAATAGATGTCCAAAAGCAACTTAAGGCATTGGGCTCTACTTTAATAATCCGCAAAGGAAATATACAGGAAGAAATACTTTCTCTCATAAAACAATTAGATATAACGGCTGTATATTGGAATAGTTGTTATGATCCAGACAGGTTAAAATCTAATCAAAAAATGAAAATGATATTAGAAGATAAAGGTATTATTTGTAAGGAATTTAATTCGCATTTATTATTAGAACCGTGGATTATAAAAAAGAAGGATAACACTGAATATAAGGTGTTTACGCCTTTTTACAATGCATTTCAAAAGCAGGTAATACCTAAACCTATTAGCAGAGTACAGAGTATAAAGTGGGGAAGCTCTTTACCAGCAAGCTTATCTGTCTCAGAATTACACTTGTTGCCGACTATACCGTGGACATCTCATATGGAAGCAATATGGGAGCCTACAGAGGAAGGGGCATACAAAACATTTAAGAAATTTTTCTCTAGTAAATTAGCCTCTTATAGTGAAGGAAGAGATTTTCCAAATCAAAATGCTCATTCAATGTTGGCGCCATATCTTTCATTTGGCCAAATATCAGTGAAGTTAATGTATCACTACTTAATAAATAAAAGTACCGAAAGACAATGTAGTTTTTTTGAAAAACAAGTGATTAGTTTTATACGCCAATTAATTTGGAGAGAGTTTTCTTATTATATGCTATATCACTATCCGTTTACAGCATATAAACCTCTTAATAAAAACTTTGAACATTTTCCGTGGAATAAGGAAGAGGAGTTATTAAGAGTATGGCAGAAGGGTGAAACTGGTTATCCGTTTATTGATGCGGGAATGCGAGAACTATGGCAAACCGGTTTTATGCATAATCGGGCAAGAATGGCTGTAGCCTCTTTTCTTGTAAAGCATTTGTTAATTCCGTGGCAAGAAGGTGCAAAATGGTTTATGGATACACTACTAGATGCTGATATTGCAAATAATACAATGGGATGGCAATGGGTTGCTGGAAGTGGAGCAGATGCATCACCGTACTTTCGTATTTTTAATCCTATCACACAAGGAGAAAAGTTTGATAAAAATGGAGAGTATATAAGAAGATGGGTACCAGAATTAAGAGATATCCCAAACAAATATATACATAAACCTTGGGAAGCACCTGAGCATATTTTACAAAAATCCAATATAAAACTTGGGAATACATATCCTTATCCGATTGTTGAACATAAGGCAGCACGAGATAGAGCCCTTTGTGCATATAAAAATATGAAAGAATTTGTATGAAATAGGTTAAACAATATGTATTTAGAATTTTATCCATTATAAGGACATACTAATCATATAAAGTTTCTATAATCTTCTAGTAAAAAGGAGAATGTTTATGAAAAAATCTAGTATTATAGTATTTTTACTAACATATGGTTTGTTTTATGTTTCTAGTGTTTTATTCCCTATTGATCGTACTTGGTATGATGCGTTAGAAAAGCCGTCTTGGACACCTCCTGGTATGACAATCGGAATGATATGGGCTGTATTATTTGGACTTATTGCATTATCAGTTGCAATTATTTACAACAACTATGGATTTAAGCCAAAAACATTTTGGTTTTTATTCCTTTTAAATTATATATTCAATCAAGCGTTCAGCTATTTTCAATTTAGCCAAAAGAATTTGTTTTTAGCAACAATAGATTGTTTACTAGTCGCTATTACTACGTTGCTTCTCATAGCGGTTTCTTCCAATTTATCTAAAGTATCGACATGGTTGCTAATTCCATATTTTTTATGGACTGCATTTGCTACATATTTATCTTGGACCATTTATAGTATAAATTAAAGGCGTAAATAAAAACTTGAGCATAATAAAAATGCTCGAGTTTTTATGTGTGTTAATGATAATCCGAAATATGGAATATATACATCTTATGGAGGTCATCTTTGTGAAGAAATGGATAAAAATTACGCTGTACTCTTTACTAGCTATTTTAATTATAGGAAGTATTACTTTTTTGACTTGGTCTCAGTTTACTTATAAACCGACGCAAGAGGCTTTGGCGTTAGTAGATGATAAAAAAGATGAAGATAATATCGTTTTTGGAGCGAAAGATGCGAAAGTAGGGGTTATTTTTTATCAAGGAGCTAAAGTAGAAGCTGAGGCTTATAGTTACTTAGGAGAAGCTCTTGCAAAAGATGGGCACTTTGTAGTAATGCCTCAGTTACCATTAAATTTAGCGATACTTGGAATAAATGAGGTAGACAGTGTAATTGAAAAGTATCCGGAAGTTCAAAAATGGTATGTTGCAGGGCATTCAATGGGAGGAGCTATGATTTCTAAGTATGCCTTTCAACATGAAGACAAGGTAGACGGAATCATTTTCTTAGGTTCGTATCCTGCAGATGACTTCTCTACGAAATCGATTCCGATGTTATCAATTTATGGGGAAGTAGATGCTTTAGCAACTGTAGAAAAAATAGAAAACAATAAAAAGTTCATGTCCAAAAATACAACTATGCACATGATAAAAGGGGGCAATCATGCTCATTTTGGTATGTATGGTGAGCAAAAAGGTGATAATGCGAGTTTAATTACGCCAAAAGCACAACGAGATGAAACAGTAAAAGTAATTGAGCAATGGTTATTGGAACAATGATAACGAATTTAATAAATCTACCGAAAGAATTATCCAAACGGTAGATGGGAGAGAGAATAAAGAGCCAAATCGTATGAATTGGCTCTTTTATTTATTTGCTATCTCCAATTGTCCCCTTATTTTCTCCGGAATGTCCTTTTCAGAAATAACGTCGTAAGAATAGACATACTTTCCTTTTACATGAATTTTTAAGTAAGTTTTTCTTCTAAAATCATTAGGCGTGTTCGTTCCAATTTTATATTCTTTTTCATTGCTTAATTCATCAACACCTTTTAGTGAGTACATAGCTCTTCCTTTATGATGATAATCTGGAACACCATATCCTTTCGCAACGGCATATACATTTTTTTCTTCAGCAATCGGATTAAATCTGTCTAAATCTCCACGTAATATGAAAGGTAGTAAGTATATAGGGAGGCCTATTCCTAGTATAAAAATTACAAATTTCTTCATGAACGTTTCTCCTTTTGTTAAATTACTTATTTTTAAGTATAGGAAAAAATTCTTATGAATTTAGAAGTGAATTTCTTAAGTTTTTCTTAAATAGGTGTTTAAAGGAGGGATAACATTGTATGGTTATTCTTTCGTGCAAATCGTATTATTTTTTATTTATATCTTCGTGGCTTTTATGCAAAACACAACATTTCTAGATGAAATTAGATCTCCTTATATATATTAGAAAATGTATTTTGTGAATTAATTATGAATATATTTTATTTTAAAAAACATCCCTTGATAAATACACAGAGTTATTGTAAAGTGATGATAATTAAAATGTATATTGTTTGAAAACGATAAAAGGAAAGAGTAAAAGTAGTTTTTCTTTTAGAGAGTCGGTCGGTGGTGTAAACCGAAGATGGGGAAATAAACCAAATTAGGTTCAAAGATGGTTCGTATGCTGACATTATTTTTATGGCTCTTTATATAAAAATACCGAGTAACCACTCATTCTAAGGATGAGTGGTTACTTGCAGTTTGTTTAAATAGAGAAATATTGCTACCAAGGAAGCAAATTTATATATGCGGTTCTCTTCCTTTTATGGAAGCTAGTATTAAAATTTTGTATAAATGGGAAGTACCAAAGGAATTGATTCATTATGAATCGTTTAGCCCTGTTGCAATTATAGGTGATTAACTAATACCGGATAGGATTATAATCATAATAATGTAAATAAATAGTTTTTTGCGATATTTCAATAGTGAAGTATCGTTTTTCATTGTATAACTAAAGCCCAGCTATGGATTCTGATGTAATGTTGAAAAATGATCCCAAGTAATGATTTGTCTGTTGCAATACTAAGTAACTATGACGAATTTGAATCTAAAAAGTATGCTAATAAAATAGCGGAATTTTTTTTAAAAAAAGTAAAAAACAATAGAGCTTAGATTTGCAATGATAAATGTTTTTTCATTAGATAATTACTTTACCGATAATCGAGATGTTTGCGGATACATTTATTTTTTGGATACATAATTATATTTAGAGAATACCCAGTTACAGTATTTGAATTTTTAATAAGAAGGGATGCGAAGGAATGAACTCACAGAGACAAGGCTATGTAGGCTGGTGGCAAGGCGGGCACGGTGGTGGTTGGCCGGGTGGACACGGTGGTTGGCAAGGCGGACACGGTGGTTGGCAAGGTGGACATGGTGGTTGGCAAGGTGGACATGGTGGTTGGCAAGGCGGACACGGTGGTTGGCCGGGTGGACACGGTGGTTGGCAAGGCGGACATAGTGGTTGGCAAGGTGGACACGGTGGTTGGCAAGGCGGACACAGTGGTTGGCAAGGCGGACACGGTGGTTGGCAAGGTGGACACGGTGGCTGGCAAAGTGGGCATGGATATTAAAAAGAGGCTATAAAATCATTTTTTATGCAAAGTTTGTATATTTAGTATCGTTGTATATTTTCATTTGTATAGTAAGTATATAGTGAAAACAGCAAAAAATTCTGTGAAGTAAGAATTCCATCCGAAAAATTAAAGCAGCAGAAATGTCAAAAGAACAAAAGACATCGCTTTTTATTATTCAAGGTGAAAGAGACTATCAAGTTCAATCGAAAATCGAAATCTCTCTATGGAAAGAACAATTAAAAGAACGAGATAACATTGATTATCGACTATATCCAAAGTTAAATCATTTCTTTACAGAAGGGGATGGAGAAATAAGTAAACCGGATGAATATTATAGTCCTGCTAATATTCTTGAGTATGTTATAAATGATATTGCTGCTTGGGTGCAAGGAAGATCGCAATTAAATTAGCAACTATATGTTTTAATAAAGACTTTCTTTCTGTAATTAAACTAGAAACATTATTAGGGTATATGTTTTTTAGCACTCTTTTAAAAAGAGTGTTTTTTTATTTTCCTTTGATTTAATTAACGAAAAAAATATCTTGTACTCCTTTTGTAACTTTTTTAAATCGAAATTTTCTATAAAACAATAGGCTTGTCTTCCAAATAAAGCGTTATTTGTAACACTGTTATCAAAGCAAAGTGCTCGTGACATTTCCTTGATATTCAAAAACATTAATAACCTATTATGTGAAGTTTTTTGAAAATTTAGGTTTAACATCTTTAAAATAGGTGTATTACATATTACATAACAACTAAATAAGAAAATAAAAAATCTAAGGGAGGAAAAATACGATGCATAAGAATGAAAGAAAACCGGTGGTTTATGAATATCAAAATGAACAGGAAGTAGTTATGAAAGTAAAAGAGCTAGAATTGAAAGGGATTCACCAAGATGACATTTACGTCTTAACACATGAAAAACATATAACAAAAAAGATTGCGGATGATACAAACACAAATACGATTGGAGTAAAAGAACAAGGGTTGGGCACAAGTATTATCAACTTTTTCTCCAAAAAAGGGGACGAGCTCCGAAATCAAATGGAGGAAATGGGGTTGTCGAAGGAGGAAGCTAACTTATATGAAGAAAAACTAGATCAAGGGAGAATTTTACTTCTAGTAACAGATGAAACACTAACGGCGAGTGATAGGCAGCCGCAAAACTATCATTCTCTCTAATAGATTGCAATATCTAATAAATAGATAAGTTAATTATTTTAGGTTGTAGCATGGAAGAAAATAAAAGTAGAGAAGGGTGAGAAAAATGAAACATACAATATTTAAATATGCTGTGATTGGGATTACGACCGGAGTCATGGTATCTCTGTTAAAAAAAGAAAATCGGAAAGCTATACAAACAAAAGGAAAAAGCGTAAAAGACAAACTACAAGAAGGAAACATAAAGGAAACATTAGAGAAGGTAACCGAGACAAGTAAACAATTCTCTGTAACTGCAGCTAATGTTGCAAAACAAACATTACCACAACTGCTTACAGCCACACCGGTTGTCATTTCTACTATTAAAGATTTAACAGAAAACGAAAATAACAAAAAGAAAAAAGATGAAAAGGATAATGAAATAAAACAAAATAGTAAGAACCTAGACGGAGAAAAAACGGAAAATGAAAAGAAATATGTGAAAGAAGGGAAAGAAGAGAGTGCTTAGATTTAATTCTAAAAAGAGAAAGTGAGGAAAAAAGTATGAAATCTCTGTATGCAATTGATGTAGGAATTGGTTTTACTAAGCGGGCATATCGACAGGATGTAGATTCTGAGGTGACGATTAAGAGTGAAGCTGCCACACTAGCTCCTGTACCTAATCATGCTGAAAGTGAAGATTTAACAAAGGTAAGTTTTATAGACTTAGACTTTGCATACTACATGGGAAATGAAGCACATCAATCTGACGCTTCATTTCTTCCTCCATTTGACGAAGAAATAGAAAATTATTATGAAAGCGAACAGTTTAAACAACAAATATTTGGTTGCATTGCAAAGGATTATAAAGAAAATGTCGTGTTACCTTTAGTTGTTACCGGGCTTCCAGTCACTTGTTTTGGTAGTCAGCATGAGCAATTACAACGTGCACTAAAAAAAGAAACTTCCGTACAAATTGATGGGAAATTTATTAATATTACGGTTGAAAATGCTTTGATTCTTCAGCAACCGATCGCTTTACATGCCTATTTCTTAAAAGAGGGAATCATTCAGGAACAAGATCGCATCTTAATTATTGATGGTGGATTTCGTACATTAGAAATGACAGATATGAAACAGAATGTCATTTTAAATCATTATGAGACGGAACTAGGATGTAGCAAGCCTTTGAAAAATATTAAGAATATCCTGCAGAATCATGCGGGTGAAAGTAATCAATTGCATATTAATGACATGCCAAAAATATTAGAAAAAGGATATGGAGATAAAGAAGAAAATTATGAGACAAGTCAGGTGGATATTTTAATTCAAAAAGAGTTGGATACACATTTCCAAGACATCATGCGTGTATTACAAGAACAATTTAAGTTAGACCAGTATGATACTATTATTTGGACAGGAGGAGTAGTAGATCTCCACAAAAAACAAATTGAAAAAATGCAAGGTGAAATTGTTTCTTTCCGTATGGTAGACGCTTCAAAAGAGGCCGCGCTTCATGGATACTATATTATTGGAAGTCAAGTATTTGAGGACATCACCAATCAATCTGCATATAAATCCAAATTATAATGACGACCGAAATGGAGTTCGTTGAATAGACGTGCCAAATTGTGTGGCTTCTTTTCCAAATATAAATAAGAAAAGATAAAAAGTGCTTGTATAGAGGAAATGTTTAAAATTGAGAATAAAAATAACTAATATATAGGGGGTCTTCCTTTTTAAAGAATAAGACCTCCTATGCATTTATTTTGTAATTTAGATGATTTAAAAACTTTTCCTCCAAGATATGGATACCTACATACAAATTTCATATTACGGATATGATTCGATCAAACATAAAACTATTTAGAAAGGAAGAATAATATGGAATGCATAAAAATGACGAAATGGAGTTGGTATCATGTGAAAACTAGTGAGCTTGAAGAAATTTCTTCTATAATCCCCCGTGATGTAACATCTTATTTCCCTCAATTTGTAAAGAAAATAAGTTCTCCTTGTGAAAATGGATTATATGTTTATACGTTATCACCAAGTCAAACTTGTGTATATGGTTCGTTTTTATATGATCAAGATAAAAAGGACGCCAAAATTCAAAAATTTCTTCATTATTTCGTAGCTCATGGGATACTGATAACGGTCCAAGAAAAAGAGGAAGAAGATTTTCAAGAATTAATACATAATTTCCCTATAGGTATAAAAAATTGTAATAGTTCCGCTGAAGGACTATGTGCCATCTTATCGATATTTATATCTCACTATTTACGAAAGGTTGACTATTTTGAAAACAATTTCAGAAATGTGTTATGGGATTTTTATCATTATAATAACATAGCAGTTTTAGAAAGGATTTATCATATTCGTCATGAATTATTTATGAACACACATGTGTTTCGCTTAATACAAGAAGTGTTACAAGGCTTGGAGGAAGCTTGGTTAGAAAAACTAACAAACACCCTTTGTTATAAACAAACACACGTAAAATTAGAGCGTGGATTACAACTTGTTAAAGAGTACCAAGAAGAATTAGACACGATGATTCATTTGCAAGAAGTTGTTTCTTCTCATCGTGGGAATGAAATTATGAAAGCTCTTACTGTATTAACTGCTGTGAGTACGCCTTTGACAGCCTTAGGAGCATTATGGGGTATGAATTTTAAATACATGCCTGAACTTGAATGGAAATATAGCTATTTAATGGCTCTCTTATTTATTATTTTCACAACAGCGGGTATGTATATGTATATGCGATTCAAAGGATGGACAGGTGATTTATTACGAGTAAAGAAAAAGAAGTCTTTTTTTAAATCTAATTAGTCCTGTTTATAAAAAATATGATAGACATATAGTTAATAATATTTATTAATTGGGGTAGTGCCATATCCCTATCAAGTTAAAGTTTTGATGTCCCCGCAATGATAAAAATAAACTTGGTTTCCATAAAAAACATAATATTTTCATTTAAAGGCTATGAGGTGAAATGTCATCATCTTCATCACGTTTGACCTTCAAGAAATAAAAAGTTAAACTATTCTTGTACTCGAAGTACTATTATAGTACTGGAGAGATAATAACTTTACTATTTTGGTATGAGGTGAATAAATGATGAAAGATCGGATTGCCAAAACTGCTATTGCGCTTTTTCATGTAAGGGGAATAAAATTCACAATGAGTGATTTAGCTCGTGATCTAGGTGTAAGCAAAAGTACGCTTTACGAGCATTTTCCATCTAAGGACGAGCTTATTGGTTATGTAGTTGAGCAAATAAATGAAGAAGCCCAAATACGTTTTCGGGAAATTATCGATAATTCGAATTTGACCATACCGGAAAAATTAAAAGGGATTCTTTTAATTGTGCCTAAGGATTTTCAGCACAGCTTCGTACGTTTACTGATTGAACTGCGACGTTACCATCCAGAGCAGTGGGCAAAAATAGAACAAGGCATAAATGAAGAATGGGAGGTAATTACTGGGCTAGTTGAAGAGGGCATCAATAGCGGTGTTTTACGTTCAATGGACATTCCAGTGCTAATCCAAACACTCAAAACGTTAATGAAATCAATTTTTGAACAGGGGAGTATAGCCTCTAACCAAATTACTCTACAAGAGTCACTTGCAATGATGGCCGATATCATATTGCATGGAATCACAAGTAAGGATTAAATAGTACTTCTACATAAAAAATGAGTAGGGTCACAATAACCATACAGGTTAACGTAGCCTCGCTCATTTTTTATTTTTATCCCGCTTTAATGGGCAGTAAGATTCCTACCTCAAAATTCAGTGAAAGCAAAGAATTTAGGTGGGAGATCAACTGCCCATAAAAGTCCGATTGGTGAGGGCTGATAATCAGTGGGGGATGAAGAAAACCCCACTGATTAAAGTTTCACTTTATGTCGATTTTACTTAAGGGTAATTATACTTTACAGTCTGGAAGATTTCGGTATAATATAAAATGAGTACCGAAAATAATTTTTCGGTACTGAAGGTACGAATTAAGGTAATCAGAGATGGAAACGAAAAGTTTGTAATTTTAAATTGTTTTTTCAATTTGGCTGGGATGTCCTTGAAGATAAAATACGGGTATAGGAGGAATGTAAATGGATTTTTTTGAGACTGTTATAATTATTGTGAATTTTAGTATTCTAGGCTGTATATTGTTTTTTAGTGAGAAAATAAAACAATGGTCTGTCTTCATTCTAACAGTTGCCTTTTGTGTGGTTGTTGTGCAGCTTATCATAGAAGGGTATCGCTGGCAGATGATTCCTGCTTATTTGTCCCCATTTATTTTAACAAGCTGCTATCTATTTGCTGAATTAAAAAAGAACGTTAAAAGTTGTGGGGCATTCACAGTCAAGACAGCGCTACTGGTCATTTATTTGACTATTGCGGTCATGCTTCCTTCCCTCATGCCAGTAGTTTTATTTGAAAAAACGAGCGGTCCCTTCAAGGTTGGTACTACACTTTATCATTGGATTGATTATAATCGAGAAGAACCTTATATGAAAGATTTGAACGGCCGGCGCGAGCTGATGGTTCAGGTTTGGTATCCTGCAAAAGAAAAAGGAGAGATGAATCGCGCACCTTATATCCATAACTCGGATGAGATTGCCAAGGGGTTGGAAAAATCATTGTCTATTCCAGCATTCGCGTTTCATCATCTAGGCTTGATGAAGTCGAATGCATTCATGGAAGCTCAATTGTCAGATTCAGAGGAACGTTATCCGGTTCTACTCTTTTCCCATGGTTTAAGCGGTTTTCGCAATCAAAACACGTTTGAGGTGGAGGAGTTGGCCAGCCAAGGTTACATCGTCGTAGGAATTGATCATACCTATGATGCTGCAGCTACCGTCTTTCCAGATGGCAGAACCGCTTTTGTACAGTCGATCAATTTAACTGATTTTGCCGAACGAGATCGCCATATCAAATTATGGAAGGAAGATGTTGTTTTTGTACTTAATCAAATAGAGAAGCTTAACCAAAGCGATAAAGATAATCGCTTTACAGGAAGAATGGATACATCCCGAATTGGAATGTTTGGACATTCTTATGGTGGAGCTACAGCTGCGCAAGTGTTAGTGGAAGACTCCCGTGTCAAAGCAGCCATCAATATGGATGGTACATTATATGGGGAAAATGTTCCGAAATCTAGAGTTGGAAAACCGTTTTTGATTATAAATGCAGAGACTAGTGATGATTCCACGAAAGATTTTTTAGAGGGAAAAGTTCGTAGTGACCATGCACTTGCAGGTGGTGGCATGTCAATGGTTATTCCCCATACCAATCATACGAGTTTCACTGATTTTCATTTGTTCTCTCCTTTGTTACGAAGCTTAGATGAAGATCCAAGATACGTTCACCGTATTATAAACGAATTCAGTCTCGCTTTTTTTGATCGATATGTGAAACAGGTAGACGATAGCTCTGCGCTTGAAAAATTGGACTCCAAATACCCAGAAGTGAAATTTAAAGTGAATTAATGACAATGTCTTTTAATATATTTGCTAACAGTTGGGTATATATTTTAATCATCAATAAAGATTGCCCTCTGTAGCATACAGAGGGCAATCTTTTTTAAATTAATATAAAGGAGTTTTTTTATGTTTAATAGATTGAAGTATTTTCTTTTATCCGAGAAAGAAATAGTTGAAACTGTGAAGAATTACAAGGAGGAAAAAATACATGTTTTCATAATAAAAGATTTTTTAGGGGAGTTAATCTTAATAAGAACTCTTATATTTTTAATGTTTGTTCCAATATCAACTTTTATTTTTTCAGTTGTAATTTTTGGAGCTGTTTTCTTTTTATCCGGTATTAAGATTACCATTTGGGGCATTGCTATAATGTTATTGGTTCCAATAACATTACTTTTCTATATGAATATAACTAATACATCAATTATTATTACTGATTTAGTGAAGAAATTTTTATTAACCATAAAATATCTAAATCCATTTTACTCAATATTAAATAAACCTTGGTTATTTATTTTTGAATTATTATTTGGTTTTTTATATGTCTTCGTGCTATCTTTGTTTTCTATTTGGATAGTATTACATTCATTAGAAATAGGTTTCTCTGAATTTAGTTCAGAGGACAATCGAAGTTTCCAATTTTTAATTATTATTTTGCATACAGCAATTTATTTGTTTATAAGAGTTCATGGCCAGCCTTGTAAGACAACTAAGCAAAAAATTAAAAAACTGAAAATGAAATTTTATTTATGGTTTTGTTCTATGATTGCAAGTATTGTATATATATTTGAATCACTCTTTAATTATATGAATGGAATTCAAGCAATTTATTTTATATTTGTTTTAATGATTGCTTTAGAAAGAACAGTGACACATTATAAGAAATTTATAGATTTTTTAGAATCTGAAAATTTGTATGAAAAATAATTTTAGAGAGAAAAGTCATTTGAAATATAAAAAGTTATACCTACTAAGTACTGAACGAGTAAAAAAACGCTATTCTTTCTCTAGAATCATAGGAAAGGATAGCGTTTTTTATGTCTATTTTTGTATCTGATGAACTACAACTATTTGCTCAAGAAATTCAATGTTATTTATCCCCGAACATCTTAAGAAATCTTGCCAGAGAGTCTGGTTTCGTGCAACGAACCTGTAAATTCCAAACAAAAAGTTTACTCAATTTATGAGTATGTATGGAAAAAGAAAGAGATTCAATAATGCTTTGTTTAATATTAATTTATATAGAAATACATATTAAACAATATGTAATAATACATTTTATGATAATTTATTAAAATAAAATGTTATATTTTTGGGTGGAATATATAAATGGAGGAAATGTTATGAACAAGAATTTAAAATTTACTCAAATGATGATCGGTATTAGTACGATGGCATTATCATTTGGAAGTATTCAAACACAGGTATCCGCAGAAGAAAAAGCACCCTATAATACGTTACAGATGAAACCGATTGGGACAGAAACTTTAAAAGATGAAATTGCACATGCTACAAAAGCGGATGGAACTTTAACTTTTGAAGAGCGTTTAAAAGTAGGTGATTTTTCACAAAGGCCAACTTCGGTGATGAAACATAATGACAGGCAATTAAAGCAAAGCTATACTCTGGCAGAACTGAATAAAATGCCTGATAGTCAATTCATTGATACGCTATCAAGAGTTTCATGGAATCAAATTACAGACTTATTTCAATTCAATCAAGATACGAAAGCTTTTTATCAAAATAGAGAACGTATGAACGTTATCATTAATGAATTAGGACGACGAGGGAAATCTTTTACGAAAGAGGACTCAATGGGAATTGAAACTTTTGTTGAGATATTACGTTCTGCTTTTTATGTGGGATATTTTAATAATGAAGTAGGTTACTTAAATGAGAGAAGCTTCCATGACAAATGTTTACCAGCATTAAAAGCTATTGCAAAAAATCCAAACTTTACATTAGGTACAGCTGAGCAAGATAGAGTAGTAGTTGCGTATGGGAAATTAATTAGTAATGCTTCTAGTGATGCTGAAACAGTACAGTATGCGGCAAATATTTTAAAACAGTTTAATGATAACCTTTCTATGTATGCTAATGATTATATGAAAGAACAAGCTGTATATGAAATCGTAAAAGGTATTGATTATGATATACAATCTTATTTGCAGGAAACGAATAAAAAGCCTAATGCAACAATGTGGTATGGGAAGATAGATAACTTTATAAATGAGGTTAGTAGAATTGCTCTCATACGGAATTTAACAACTGAGAATAGTTGGCTAATTAATAATGGGATTTATTATGCAGGACGTTTAGGGAAATTTCATAGCAATCCAAACAAAGGATTGGAAGTTATTACACAAGCGATGAATATGTATCCTCGCCTAAGTGGACCTTATTTTATAGCGGTAGAGCAAATCAAAACAAACTACGGTGGAAAAGATTATGATGGAAATACAGTAGATTTACAGAAAATACGTGAAGAAGGAAAGTTACAATACTTACCTAAAACATATACATTTGATGATGGATCTATTGTTTTTAAGACAGGCGATAAAGTAACAGAAGAGAAAATTAAAAGGTTATATTGGGCAGCCAAAGAAGTAAAGGCACAATATCACCGTGTAATTGGAAATGATAAAGCACTAGAACCAGGTAACGCAGATGATGTGCTGACAATTGTAATTTATAATAATCCAGATGATTATCAATTAAATAGACAATTATATGGATATGAAACGAACAACGGCGGTATTTATATTGAAGAGAAGGGTACTTTCTTTACATATGAGCGTACACCAAAACAGAGTATTTATAGTCTAGAAGAGTTATTCCGTCACGAATTCACTCATTATTTACAAGGAAGATACGAGGTTCCTGGTTTATTTGGGAGTGGAGAACTATATCAAAATGAACGCTTAACTTGGTTCCAAGAAGGGAATGCAGAATTCTTTGCAGGATCTACACGTACAAATAATGTTGTTCCACGTAAAAGTATTATAAGTGGCTTATCATCTGATCCGGCAAGCCGTTATACTGCAAAGCAAACTTTGTTCGCAAAATATGGATCATGGGATTTTTATAATTATTCCTTTGCACTACAGTCTTATCTATATAATCACCACTTTGAAACCTTTGATAAGATTCAGGATTTAATCCGGGCAAACGATGTGAAAAATTATGACGCGTATCGTGAAGCATTAAGTAAAGATGCACAGCTGAATACAGAATATCAAACGTATATGCAGCAGTTGATTGATAATCAAGATAAATACAATGTACCACAAGTAACAAATGATTACTTAATACAACATGCACCTAAGCCGTTAGCTGAAGTGAAGAAAGAAATTGTCGATGTAACTAATATAAAAGATGCAAAAATCACAAAACATGAGTCTCAATTTTTTAACACATTTACTGTAGAAGGCAAGTACATAGGTAGTACATCAAAAGGTGAGTCTGAAGACTGGAAAACAATGAGTAAACAAGTCAATCAAACCTTGGAGCAGTTGTCTCAAACAGGATGGAGCGGCTATAAAACAGTTACAGCCTATTTTGTTAACTATCGTGTGAATGCAGCCAATCAATTTGAATATGATATTGTTTTCCATGGTGTTGCAACAGAGGAAAAAGAAAAAACAACGACTATAGTAAATATGAATGGACCATATAGCGGGATAGTAAATGAAGGAATTCAATTCCATAGTGATGGTACAGAAAGTGAAAATGGAAAAATTATTTCTTATCTATGGAACTTTGGAGATGGTACAACAAGTACTGAAGCCAACCCTACCCATGTATATGGGGAAAAAGGAACATATACTGTGGAACTAACTGTGAAAGATAGTAGAGGAAAAGAAAGTAAAGAACAAACAAAAGTTACTGTAAAACAAGATCCGCAAACAGGTGGATCCCTTGAAGAGGAAAAGGTACTCCCATTTAATAAGCTTGTAAAAGGAAATCTGATTGCTCCTGATCAAACAGATGTTTATACGTTTGATGTTACAGTTCCAAAAGAAGTAGATATTTCTGTGGTAAATGAACAAAACATTGGGATGACATGGGTACTTTATCATGAATCAGACATGCAAAATTACGTAGTTTGTGGTGAAGATGAAGGAAATGCTATAAAGGGAAAATTCGTAGCGAAACCAGGGAAATATTATTTGAATGTGTATAAATTTGATGATAACACTGGTGAATATTCATTATTAATAAAATAAATTTATTTTCCATATGTATACAACGGTTGTTTTTTAGGAGGAGTCTGTCACGATAGGCTTCTCCTAATTTTTACTCTAAAATAAGTTAATAAATTAGGTAATTATCTCTAAAAATAAATCATTATAAACCTAAAATATTCAATTAAAAAATAGAAGAGAGGGAGCTTGCGTCTTAATAAAACTAATATTAGGAGTTATGTCACATTTCGATTAAATAAAATATCGTAAAATCCTCAGAATAAATTTTTTTGCATGTTCATTCATTTAGGGTAATTCTCAACTCTTAAGCAGATGTATGTGGGGGACCGATTCATATACATCTGCTTAAATAATTAGATATTTTATTTATTAAGTTAAGCGAAATTTTATTCGTATATGAGGAAGGCGCATTTAATTCTTTTTTCGAATGTTATTCATGTTAATCGTATTCCATCGAATGCGCTTGTTACCAAGTGATGTACATAGGAATCATCCAACTTATCACCGGTTACTAGCAACCGATAAAAAATTGGTCCGTAAATGAGATCGATGGATAATTCAATATCAAGGTTTTCTTTCAATTCTCCTCTTTGAATTCCCTTCTCTAGAAGTTGCTTTGCTTGCAGTCGACGGGGCGGAAACATCGAGTACGATATTCTTCTGCCAGTTTTAAGTCAACGTTTGATTTTCTCTTTGCAACCAGAAGTTCGTAGTCGCTTAAATGGATTATTCATGTCTATTTTCTTTTTGGGTGGTGCTGTTGGATCCTTTGTCGGAGGATGGGCATACGCTTGAGGTGGATGGAGTGTAGCATTGTGGATCGGAATCGCTTGAATGCGTATTCATTGATATGTCTGAGTTTTATAGATTATTTGCGGTTATTTTGAAGTTTTTACATCACAACCAGATTTTTTGTCTCTATCGCTAAAAGAGGGCAAAACTCACCATATAAAATGTGTCCGAATTCCATTTAGACTATGAAAAAAGAGAGCTTGCGCTAGACAACAAGCCCTCTAAAAAATAACGTAATTGAGATATCTATATATTAACAGTTATTTTCTAACGATTCCATATGTCTTATGTTGAGAAATAAATTATAAGTGGCTTGATAAAGCTAAAATGAATGATTGACATAATATTTTGACGATAATATAATAAATCTCGAATTCAAGGTAATTTGTAAAGGATTGGTAATTGTGAGCGTGATTAACGATGAGAGCTTATCTTTAAAGTTAATTGTTATATTATCAAGGGAATTACAGCCAATCACTAAACGTATTGAAAAGGATCTAAAAATTTATGGACTTAATGCAACTGAATTTGCAGTGCTTGAGCTACTATACAGTAAAGCTGATCAGCCTATAAAAAAATTGGGGACAAAATATGATTTGCAAGTAGTAGTATCATGTATGCGTCAATTACTTCAGATGGTATTCAGTTAATTGATAGTATTTTTCCTCAGCATAAAGAGGCGATTCGGCATATATTTGGTAGTTTGGACTACATTGAGAAAAAATGATAATTAAACAGTTGAAAAAGTTAGGATATTACGCACAGAAAGTGTAAGTTTTTAGATGTTATTTCTGTTTAGTAATATCCTAATTAAATATAAATTAAATAAATAGGAGGGAAAATTAATAAATAGTAGTAAATGTATTGTAGTACAAAATAAAGAAATTATGTAATTGCAATTAATATAGTAGGAAATAAAGTTGTTATGTTCACGTATACATATCGTCCTTTTCATTATAAATCTTTCATAAAGCGGAGAGTGGGTATCAAGAATGGAGTTACGTCATTTAGAGTATTTTATTCAAGTTTGTAATAATAATAGTTTTACTAAAGCTGCGGAAGTTCTAGGTATTTCACAGCCGACTTTAAGTCAACAAATACGTGTGTTAGAAGGTGAACTTGATACACCTTTGTTTCATCGAGTTGGAAGAGGTATCAAAATGACAGAAGCGGGTAAGCTGCTATTTGATAAAGGAAAATTTATCATGCAACAATTTGATGACGTTTATAATGAAATTTTTGAATTAAAGGGTGTAAAAAGAGGTGTGATTACTATAGGAGGTCTATTAGAGGACCTTACTTATTTAACACCTTATATTATGAAGTTTCAACAACATTATCCCAACATCGTAGTGAAAATTGTAGAATCCGAAGTTTCCGTAAATCAAATCGTTGACAAAAATATTGATTTTGGGATTACACGTAGTGCTCAAATTCCAGACACATTAACAAACACCCTTTTGTATAGTGAAGAGCTCGTCCTTGTCATTCCAAAAAATCATCCTTTGAATGAAAAATCATTTGTTTCTTTTCGAGAATTAGTAGGGCTGAGTAGAATAATGGTTTCATGTAGTTGTCGTGAATCTATTAAAATATATTGTGAGAGTTTAGGGTTATCTTTATCTGAAGCAAATATAGAAACAAAATCTTCTATTTCTCTATTGAGCCTTGTATACAATGGACATGGGGTTGCCATAATACCTCGTTCACTGGTTAACTTTGTTAATAATGATACTTTGAGCATAGTTCGTATTACTGATCCAACACCAAGTCAAGATATTAATCTTATTCACTTTGATGATAAATTTTTAAGTTTTGCTGCACGCATCTTTATGCAGAAGTTAAATGATTCGCAAAAAGTATCAGTGTAATAGAAATAATAATGATTCTAGTGTGAAATTTGAAAAAATCTATAAGTCTTAAGATAAAGCAAATATTAAAGTCAAAGGGCAGTGGCTTTATATGTGTGGTGTGATCGATTTTTGACTTTTACTTAAGGGAAAGGGGTAGGCTTTGCAAGGAGAGAAGGATGTAAAAAACAAATCAAGTTTAAGCTATCAACTCTTTTGTCCTATTAAATAGTAATAGATTCCAATAGAGATATACAATGCTATTTCGAATCTACATATCCTTATTGCATAAAGAAAACCACCGGCATTATACCGGTGGTTTTGACTTAGAAAGCAAAGCAAGTACAACCAATACCCCATTTAGTTCCATCTTTTCCTATTACGGTATGAGTGTGCTGATGGAGAGGGTTACTGCAACTATGTAACTTGTGATCATGAGCATCGTGAGAAAGTATAGTGTGGGCTAGGTTAGCACCACCATAACCATAAACTCCCGTCGGTGACCAATCAGGTGATGCTGGCGGTAATTCAGGTGATAAATTTTTAAATTCATCATTTCCATAAACAACTTGTCCACCCATAATTGTGAGTAATGATTCAAGGTTCTTGATTTCTTCTTCTGGCACAGTAAAGTAGTCAGCAGACAATACAGCAAGATCAGCAAACTGACCTACTGCAAGGGTTCCTTTTTTACCTTCATCACCAGAGAACCACGCACTTCCTTTTGAATATAATTCCAGGGCTACTTTTCTATCAAGTTTATTTTTTTCATCGTATATCGAAAGTCCACCAATGGTTTTTCCGGCAACCATCCAATAAAGAGCGACCCAAGGGTTATAGCTGGAAACTCTAGTTGCATCACTACCGGCGCCAACAGGTATACCAAGGTCTAACATACGATAAATCGGAGGAGTACGCTTTGCAGCTTCCTTTCCGTATAAATCAACAAAGTATTCACCTTGAAAAGCCATGCGGTCTTGGATGGCAATACCGCCATTTAAAGCCTTAACACGTTCCATACTACGATCTGAGATTGTTTCTGCATGATCAAACCACCATCGTAGACCATTAAAAGGAATTTCACTGTTAACTTCCTCGAATACATTTAAGAAACGTGTGATTGACTCATCATAAGTTGCATGTAAACGGAAGGGCCAACGGTTTTCCACCAATAGAGAAATTACTTTCTTTAAGTCAGCTTCCATCATCGTAGCTAGTTCAGGCTGTGGCATTTGAAATTTTTCAAAATCGGCTGCTGAGAATACTAACATCTCTCCGGCACCATTCATTTTATACTTATCAGTTCCTTGACCTGGAGAAACAATTTTTGCCCATGAAGCAAAGTCTTCATATTCATGATTTGGATTTTGCGTAAATAGATTATAAGCAATACGCAAAGTTAATTGTTCCTTCGCGGCTAAATGTTCAACAACTTTGTAATCATCAGGATAATTTTGGAATCCACCACCTGCGTCAATAGCACTTGTAATACCTAATCTATTTAATTCGCGCATAAAATGGCGAGTGGAATTAATCTGGTCGTCAAAATTAAGTGCTGGTGCTTTACCCAAACTTGAATAAAGAATAGAAGCGTTAGGATTCGCAATTAAAAGGCCCGTTGGATTACCTCGTTTATCCCGCTCAATTAAGCAGCCTGGAGGGTCTGGTGTATCTTTTGTATATCCCAGTGCATGCAGCCCAGCACGATTTACAAGTGCTCTATCGTAAAGATGTAGCACAAAGACAGGAGTGTCTTCAGAAACGGCATTAATTTCTTCCAAAGTTGGCAACCGTCTCTCTTTAAATTGAAATTCAGACCAACCTCCAACTACCCTTACCCACTGAGGAGCAGGTGTACGCCTTGCCTGTTCTTTGAGCATTTCTAGAGCAATAAAAAGTGATGGCACGCCTTCCCAACGTAATTCCATATTATAATGCAGACCACCACGAATAACGTGTATATGAGAGTCATTCAGGCCTGGAATAGCTCTCTTTCTTTTAAGGTCTATTTTCTTTGTTTTTTCCGTGGCACTATTAAGAAGCTCATCTCCACCTACTGCAGTGACTAAACCATCAGTTATGGCGATAGCAGATACCTCAGGCTGAGAAGGGTCAAGGGTAGTAATTTTTCCGTTATATAAGATCATATCCGGTAAATTCATGTTCACACCTCGTCTACTTTCTATTATTTTGTAACCATGGATGAAATAATTTACCGAAAATCGGCATGACTACCCATGATAGCAAGGACACTATACATATAGAAACAAAAAAAGCGGACATAATAGGATTCATATGTTTTATAATAGGTCCTATCAATTTAGGAACTAACATGCTAAGAGGCCATACACCCAAAAGGGTAACGATAGACATTTTCCATTTTGGCGGTGGAACTGGCGTTTTCGGAGTAACAAACCAATAAGCCAAACTACTTTCAGTTTTGTAACTCGGATTAGTAACCTGAAATTGTTCTGCCGTTTTTAACAAATCTCGGCGAACATCTGATTCTTGCCAAGCACGTAGATGCTCATACGTATCAAAGCGAAAAATAACAGTATACTCTCTCGATTCGTTATTTGGGACTATTAGATTTACACCTAAATGCCCTGGGAATTTAGTAGCGGCAGCTTCGATTTCATGTCTCCATGTTTCAAACTGTTTTTCTTTACCTTGTTGAATTTCCCATGTAACAATCGTTGTTACTGGATCAGCAGCATCCATCGTGTTACCTGTATAAGTCTCTTCGACAGCTACTCCTTCTTGTTTCATATTTTCCTGCTTGGAAGCGCGCCGTGCACCATAGTATATGCATATTCTACTCCTTGACCATAAGCGCCAGTGTGCTCTTTTACAATTTCCATTACAGCATCATAAGTGTCTTTGTGTGCCCAGTCACGTTGGTATTCAAGTAAAACTTGAATTGCTGTCACTGGAATTGCACCAGCTTGTTCTACACGACGCATAGCAGCGCTATGTGCTGTCAAACTAGTACCACCTGAAGCATCATCAACTGCATACACCTCATAGCCAGCTTTAATTGCTTCAAGCACAGGGAATGCAAGGCAAACTTCAGTCCAAAGTGCTGCAAATATTAATTTCTTTCTACCTGTTGCTTTAACTGCTTCAACAAATTTTGGATCTTCCCAAGAGTTCATTGAACTGCGTTCTATAATTTCATGGTTTGGGAATATGTCAAGAATTTGTGGCCAAAAATAACCAGAAAAGCTGCGTGTCTCAACTGTAGTAAGAATAGTAGGTACGTTAAAAGTTTTTGCTGATTTAGCAAGCAACATAACGTTATTAATCAATGTTTGTCTATCAATACTTGCAACTCCAAAAGTCATTTGGGGTTGAAAATCAATCAAAATTAAGGCACTGTTCTCCGGATTTAACAATTCTAACCTACTCATAATAAAACGCTCCTTTTTTAATTGTTTATTGAAAATAATATATTTTCTGTCAATTAAAACACTGCTATACTTTTTAATGTAAAATTTAGTGCTGATTTAATCAGCACTAAATTTATACTATCTACTTAAAAAAAGTGATTTAAAGCTATTTCCTTGGAATACATTTATCCCGCATTAACGGGCAGTAAGACCCCCACCTCAAAATTCAGCGGAAGCAAAGAAGTTAGGTGGGGGATCAACTGCCTGTAAAAGCCCGATTGGTTCAACTAATAATCAGTGGGGGATGAACAAAACCCCCACTGATTAAAGTTTCACTTTATGCATTTTGTTTACTAAGATCTCGCTGAGCTCCCCTATAGCTTCCAATTATATTTTGATAGCCTGGAAGATTGCTAGCAAGCAAATTGCCAAAACCTTCGACATCGTTGCGCCAATCGCGTTGTAATTCGCAAGCTACGCTAAACCAATTCATAAGTTGCACACCACTATGTGCCATACGAGTATTGGCAGCATCTGCAACTTGTTTACTGAAAGTTCCTGAAGCATCCGTAACAGCAAATACTTCATATCCAGCTTTTATAGCGGAAAGTGCCGGGAAAGCAACACAAACGTCCGTAACTACGCCTGCGATGATAAGTTGTTTTTTTCCAGTTTCTTCGATTGCTTTTACAAAATCATCATTATCCCATGCGTTAATTTGTCCAGGTCGAGCTATTTTTGGTGCATGAGGAAAGAGATCAACCAATTCTTGCATTAAAGGTCCATTAGGCCCGTTTTCGAAACTTGTTGTTAAAATAACTGGTAAATCAAAAAACTTAGCAGTATGAGCAAGAGCTAAAACATTGTTCTTGAATTCATCAACACCATAGTCACGTACTAGTCCGGACATAAGACCAGTTTGATGATCTACTAAAAGCACAACAGCATCATCTTTGTTAATACGAGAATAGAGATCAGTCATTATGTATTCCTCCTAAAAATTAAGTAATCGAAGAAAGTTTAAATAGTCGGATACTATCATAAGTTTCTTCGTTTATAACTAAGCTGACCAATAATATTGGTTATAGCAGCATTCACAGAACATGAAGTGCTATACAATTTTATAGTATTTGAAAACTGATTCGTTAATCAATTCTAAATTATCTATAATTCGTATAGGTCGTAACTATAGTTGTTTTCACTATAAAATAGATTGGTTTTACCTATACATCCTATAGATAGAACAATATTGATAGTCACCTATTTTTGTTATTACAATTGAATAGGAGTAATGTTCAGTAATTATTTTTTGATGAAAAAGGTATTAGAGGGGGGATTGTTCCAAAAGGAGAAAATGAATGCATTGGAACAATAGAGTTTCATACTTAGAGTTCACAACATAAACGTGCATGAATAGGTTATGACATTCATCCGGATTATTGAAGAAAAGGATACATATTAGAATATTTTTTGGAGGTAGAAGCATGGCTAAAATTACTGTAGGAACCGAAAATCAAGAACCAATTGAGATATATTATGAGGATTATGGCACAGGAAAACCAGTTGTACTAATTCATGGTTGGCCGTTAAGTGGTCGATCTTGGGAATACCAAGTTCCCGCTCTTGTTGAGGCTGGATACAGAGTTATAACATATGATCGTCGAGGATTTGGAAAATCATCTCAGCCGTGGGAAGGGTATGAATATGATACCTTTACTTCTGATTTACATCAACTATTAGAACATTTAGAGCTTCAAAATGTCACACTTGTTGGTTTTTCTATGGGTGGAGGCGAAGTAGCCCGGTATATTAGTACGTATGGAACAGACCGTATTGAAAAGGCTGTTTTTGCTGGAGCAGTACCTCCATATTTATACAAATCAGAGGATCATCCTGAAGGGGCATTAGATGATGCAACAATTGAAGCGTTCAAAAGTGGTGTGATTAATGACCGCCTTGCATTTCTTGATGAATTTACTAAGGGATTTTTCGCAGCTGGTAATCGAACAGATTTAGTTAGTGAGCCATTCCGTTTATATAATTGGGATATTGCAGCCAGTGCATCACCTAAAGGAACACTTGATTGTATTACCGCCTTTAGTAAGACAGATTTTAGAAAAGACTTGGAGAAGTTTAATATACCTACTCTTATTATTCACGGTGATTCTGATGCAACTGTACCATATGAATATAGTGGGAAATTAACACATGAAGCAATTCCTAATTCTAAAGTAACGTTAATAAAGGGTGGTCCACATGGGCTAAATGCAACGCATGCCAAAGAATTTAATGAAGCACTCCTATCATTTTTAAAGGACTAATTACAACTATATAATTGTTAATTAATAAATTATAAACAAGTTAAAATAAAGCTTTATAAAAGATGCTCTTGGATAAATCCAGGAGCATCTTTTTAATGGTGATATTGAGATGTTAGGTTGATAAATCTCCATTAATTTTGGATTGAATACTCTTCTTAACAGCTAAAATATATTGATTAGAGTTTTTTAGATTTCTTAGAAGTATTGTTATATTACTATCAAGATAATATTTTGAATAATTCTCAAAACAAAGAAATATACATTTTTTGAGGAAGAAATATCTTGTCAGAAAACAATGAAATCTTATTAATTTTTATAATTGGTAGAATTTTTGTGGAAATAATTCTCTTAATATATTAAAATAACATCGTATTATGTCAGATTTTAATTAGGGGAGAGAAATTTTATGTTGAAAAAAATCATTCCAGTTGCTTTAGCATTAAGTACAGTTACTTTTACTAGTGTATTTGCTATGCCTTCAGCCCAAGCAAGTACAGAATCAAACCGCTACATAGATGTACAAATGCTCGGTATTAACGATTTTCATGGGCAACTAGACACTGTAAAAAAAATTAACAATAAAGATGCAGGGGGAATTGAGTACTTAGGGGCTTATTTACGTGATCGTGAAAAACAAAATCCGAATACATTAAAGGTACATGCTGGAGATGTTGTTGGAGCAAGTACTCCTGTTTCAGCATTATTACAAGACGAACCTACGATTGAATTTCTAAATGATTTGAAATTCGATGTTGGAACGATAGGGAATCATGAATTTGATGAAGGTGTTGAAGAAATGAACCGCCTTATTTATGGTGGATACCATGAGAAAACAGGGAATTTTAAAGGAGCAAAATTCCCATATGTTGCTGCAAATCTCTATAATAAATCCACCGGTCGTTTATTTTTACCACCATTCACTATAAAAAAGGTACAAGGAGTTCCTGTTGGATTTATCGGAGTCGTAACAACGGATGTTCCTAACCTTGTTATGCCTACTATGCTAAAGAATGTAGAAATTACAGATGAAGTTGAAGCTATTAACAAATCCGTAAAGCAATTAAAAAAACTAGGCGTTAAATCTATCGTTGTTCTTGCACATAACGGAGGTATAACAGATGGGAACGGCGTAACAAATGGTGATATCGTCCGATTAGCAAATGAGACTGATCCAGAAGTCGATGTTATTTTTGGTGGCCATAGCCACACTTATGTAAATGGAACTGTTAATAATAAACTTGTCGTACAAGCAAATTCATATGGTATGGCTTTTGCTGATGTTGATGTAAAGATTGATCGTAAAACACAAGATATTGTTGAGAAAAAAGCAGAAATTGTTACAACTTATCATGAAGGCATAGAGCCTGATAAAAAAATAAAGAAGAAGATGGAGAAATATCAAGCAAAAATCGCACCTCTTGTTAATGAAGTTGTAGGTAAGTCTATTGCGCCACTAGATCGCAAACTCAATACGGCTGGTGAATCTACTCTTGGAAATTTAGTTGCTGATGCCCAGCGTACAACAATGCAATCCCAAATTGCACTTATGAATCCTGGTGGTATTCGTAATGACTTAGATGCTGGTGATATTACATGGGGAGAGATATATGGTATTCAACCATTCGGAAATCAATTAATAAAAGTAAATTTAACAGGTCAAGACATTCGTGATATTTTAAATCAACAATGGCAAAAAGACATAACAAGAATGCTTCAAATTTCAGGAATCCAATACACTTGGGATGCGAACAAGCCCAATGGAGAAAAAGTAACAAGTATTCGCTTAACGAATGGAGAAGAAATTATTCCTTCTAAAACTTACAGCGTCGTTGCTAACGCATTTCTAGCTTCAGGGGGAGATGGATTTGTATCTTTTAAAAACGGTAAAGATGCTGAAACAGGACCAACTGATTTTGAAGCATTAGTAGATTATATAAAAAAATCAAAAGAACCAATTCAGTCTATTATTGATGGAAGAATTCAAAAGATAAATTAGGTTTTTGTTAATCTTAAAAACAAATAGATTACCTGTGCACTATACTTTTTCGTGTGCAGGTAATCTATTTTTTGCGTTTTCGGGCACAGATGCTACTTCAACCCTAGTGTACAAGTGATTTTGAATGTAAGGAATTTGTAAGGGATAGGTAAGGAAAAAGAGATTTTCATTGTGTAGGATAAAAATATAAGGAGGCGTGAAGGGGGGATAAGTACGGCATATATATAACAATTAGTAACAAGAGTGTTTTGTGAAAATAATGAGTACAATGATTGCAAATGTATTGTTGCCTTTTCATCATTGAGAGAATGGATAGCTGTGTGGCTCGTATATGACACTGCTATCAACTATCTATACAATTTTAATAGAAGAGAGGAATTTTTTATGAAAACACGCAGTAAAATTACATGTGCAAGTCTAGCACTTTTAATAGGTGGAAGTTCCCTGTTATACATAACACCAACATCAGTTGTAAAAGCAGAATCTACGCAAAATGTATCTAGTTCGTTACAAACAAGTACGCAAAGCGATCGTACTTCCGTTAAGAAAGCAATGCGAGATGAACTGCAACTTGGATACCCAGGAATACTCGCTAAAATTTCTAAGGGGGATAAAACTTGGAGTTATAGTGCTGGGGTAGCGGATCTGAAAACTAAGAAACCAATGAAAGCAGATTTTCGCTTTCGCATTGGCAGTGTGACGAAAACGTTCATTGCAACAGTTCTACTTCAATTATCTGGAGAGAACCGTTTGAATCTAGACGACTCCATTGAAAAATGGTTACCTGGTGTTATTCAAGGAAACGGATATGATGGTAACCAGATTACGATCCGGCAAATATTGAATCATACAAGTGGTATTGCTGACTATATAAATTCAAAAGACTTTGATATTACGGATATAAAAAAATCGTATACGGCTGAAGAATTTGTAAAGATGGGGATTTCACTTCCCCCAGACTTTGCCCCAGGAAAGGGTTGGTCTTATTCAAATACAGGATATGTAATACTAGGAATCCTTATTGAAAAAGTAACAGGAAACAGCTATGCGGAAGAGGTTGAAAATCGGATTATTGAACCGCTTGATTTGTCAAATACATTTTTACCTGGTAATTCAAGCGTGATTCCAGGCACCAAGCATGCCCGTGGCTATTTGCAACTAGACGGAGCGAGTGAGCTAAAAGATGTTACTTATATTAACCCAGGTAGCTCGGATGGAGATATGATTTCTACTGCTGACGACTTAAACAAATTCTTCTCTTGCTTACTAGGTGGCAAATTACTGAAGGAACAGCAGTTAAAACAAATGCTTACTACAGTTCCTACAAATAGAGAGGGAACCGGATATGGTCTTGGAATACTTGAAATTAAGCTTCCGAACGGTGTCTCGGTATGGGGACACAGGGGGGGCGTTCCAGGGTTTTCCACTTTTGCTGGTGGAACACTTGGAGGTAAACATACACTCGCTATCAATTCGAACAGTTTAAACCTTAATAACCCAGAAGTTTTTAAAAACATTTTACTTGCTGAATTTAGCAAGTAGGAAAAACGGATAAATTTTGTCATTTGTAATTTCTATCGGAATGGATTACCGCTTGAAAGAGTTTAGAGGGATTAAGTATCTATAATTGTGTAGGAGCAGTATTTGCAAAATTAGAAATTGAACTAAATTTAACCATCAAAGATAATATTAGTGGGAAAAATTTGAGGGACATTAAGGATTTTGTGAAGAGGACTTCAAAAATGAAATAACATTGTAATAACTTTCTATTATTAATTGAAAGTTATTACCCTATAAATTCAGTCATTTATTATATAACTGAGTGCATAAAAAATGAACCAAACTCTATTAAATAACGTAAAAGCTAAAAGGTTTTCGCTTTGGGAACATCTCAAAATATTAAATTGATGGTAACTTTGTTGTAGCTCTTTAAACATACCTATATTAAAACCCAAATATCTCAGCATTAAATTGAGATATTTGGGTTTTTCTAAAGGAATCAATTTTTTAAAAAATTTTTAGAAATTTAAAGATAAAGTATTGTATACATGTAAGTATGATTAAAAATGAAAAGTTGTAAATGCTAAATTTAATTAAATATGCCTTACTCTCTTTAACATTGGCCTGAATGAATAGTTTATAGGAGATTACACTGGCTAAAGATGCGATAATTGTTCCAAGCCCTCCAATATTTACTCCTAGTAATAAAGCTTTCCAATCAGAAGTAAAGTTTGATAGAAGAATTGAAGTAGGAAAATTGCTAATCAATTGACTCAAAAATATGGAACTAAAGAAGACTGAAGTATCTCCTCTTAAATTAGCGCGAGCAAATGTCCCCAGTGCATCGGAATGGGAAATGTTTCCGATAAAAATAAAAAAACAGACAAAGGTTATTAGAAGAAAGTAATCAATCTTAAATAGTAAGTTTCTATCTAACGTAAATGCTGCTATCAGTGTGACTATTAGCGCAATGTAATAATTAATAACACCAAAAATAGATGCAATGATAGTAATAAGTATCAAAATCCAGACGGTAGCTTTTTTTTGATTTTTCACGGTAATAACAGGTAGTTCTATTTTCAAATCTGTTTTTTGAAGTTTTTGAGTAAATATAAATAACAAACTAATTCCAAGTACAGCTAAAAGCAGGATTGAACCTAAAAATGGGATGAGCTTAATTCCATAGTAAGAATATAGGTATAAATTTTGTGGGTTTCCCATAGGCATCAAGCTACTACCGATGTTTGCCGCAATTGTCTGCAGGATGATTGTATCCATCATGTTCATTTGTGTTTTTTTACTAATGACAAGTGTTATTGGTACAAAAGTGAGGAGAGCAACATCATTTGTTACAAACATGGAGCAAATAAAGCATAACAAAATTAGAATAATAGATATTGACCTGCTGTTATTGCATTTATTTAAAATCGCAACGGCAAGTTTGTCTAATATCTTTAGCTGTTCCAAGGCCTTAATGGCCACCATTAGATTAAATAAGCTAATTAACACTTCAAAGTTAATATATTCGATCTTTGGCGAATGTATTAAGCAGCTTACAATTGCTAGTATCAGTGAAATGGTAAGTACTAAATCCTTTTTTAAAAATTCGAATTTCATAAGGAGTCTTTTTTTATTTTGAACGAATACTATTTCTTTCACAATACACCACCTGTAATCTATGTTAGTAAATATACGTTTTTGGGATAACTCGATATTGCTAGAAAAGAGGATGACATAAGGTCCTAAATAAGAGTTTTGTAATGTTTCATCCCTTCAACAAAATCCTTTTTTCTTAGTGTCTTTCATGTTGTAAATATGTGCAATATAGACGAATCCAACTAGGGGGATTAATTGAGAAAACAAATGTTTTTTGTATGATACCATAAATAAATTAAATGTTTTATTTTTTAAATATTCTTATAATATTCCGTTGATTCTTGATTTCAAATACTTTATATGAACTTCTAAAAGAGAAAAAATATGCATGTTTTTATGAAGAAAATAGAGGCTTGTCAAAGGATAGATAGAACAAAATCTGCGACGTTTGGATACTGTATAAAATTCACAAAATCTCACTGTTTTTTTAGATGAAAAATCTTAAAATATTTTTTTGTTTTTATAAAAATCTGTACTTTTTCGTAACATTCTGTACTTTTAATTATAAATTAAAGACAAGCTTCTCTTAGTTAAAGATTGAAAGCGCTTTATAGATTTTTCGTGAAATTTTTACCTAGCCTATTTTGAGATTAGTAGTAAGAAAGGAGATATTTCCATGTTCTTAAGAAAATTAACAAAAAACCAGTTAATCACTATTGATTATTATGATTTAAATGTAAATCACCGGTAAACGAAACAAACATAATAGTACAACAACATTAGTGGATAAGAATATTAGTTTTGCAGAAGGGGATAGAGCATCGTGTGTATAAATGGTAAGTTTTTAGAAAATTCAGTTTTGAGGTTGCGTGTTGCGATGTTTGTTTAAACAGGCCAATTCTATTAATATAGAAAATTTTTATCCTTGTTGTATTTGAATATGAATGAGGTATTTATGCCAAGGAATATAGGTGATTTTATATAGATTATGATAGATAAATTTTTGGTATGGAGTGATAATATGGAAAGATTTTTTGTAGAGTTAGTCGGATCAACAAATGATTTTTTATGGTCTAAATTGTTAATTATTATGCTTGTTATTTGCGGAATTTATTTTACATTTAAATTGAATTTTGTACAGTTTCGAATGTTAAAAGAAATGGTCCGTGTATTAATGGAGGGGAAAAGTGGTTCTAAAGATCAAATCTCTCCTTTTCAAGCGTTTTGTATTGGTATGGCAGCCCGCGTTGGAACAGGGAATATCACAGGAATTGCGATTGCAATTGCATTAGGTGGTCCTGGAGCTGTATTTTGGATGTGGATTATTTCTATTATTAGCTCGGCCTCCAGTTTTGTCGAAAGCACATTAGCACAGATATATAAAGTAAAAGATAAAACTGGTTTCCGCGGTGGTCCATCCTATTATATGGAAAAAGGGTTGAATAAACGTTGGATGGGAGTATTATTCTCTATTTTAATCACAATTACTTTTGGTCTTGTATTCAATTCAGTACAATCAAATACAGTTACAATTGCTTTTCAAAACTCATTTGGTACAGATCGTCTAACAGTTGGGATAATCATGGCCATTGCTTTCGCTGCGATTATTTTTGGTGGTGTACAACGTATTGCAAAAATGGCTGAATACAAGGTGGTATTTTTAGCAGTATTATACATTGGAGTTGCATTATTTGTTGTAGTTACCAACATATCAAAAATGCCGGAAGTTCTTTCTCTTATTGTTCAAAACGCATTTGGTTTTAAACAAATAGCAGGCGGTTCAATTGGTGCAGCACTTATGAATGGAGTTAAACGCGGTTTATTCTCAAATGAAGCTGGTATGGGAAGTGCACCAAACGTTGCCGCAACAGCAACAACAAGTCATCCGGTGAAACAAGGACTGATTCAAGCATTTGGTGTATTAACGGATACACTGATCATTTGTACTAGCACTGCCTTTATTATTTTGCTGTCTGATGCATATAAACAACCGGGGTTAAATGGTATTGCACTTACACAAGCAGCATTAAGTGAACACATAGGTCCTTGGGCATCGGGTTGTCTTGCTATCTTTGTTTTTTTATTTGGATTTGGTGCGTTAATTGGCAACTATTATTATGGTGAAACAAATATTCGCTTCTTACATACAAGTAAAGTGTGGTTAATGATATACAGAATAAGTGTGTTGGCTATGATTGTATTTGGTTCTGTTGCAAAGATTCAAATTGTATGGGATTTAGCGGACTTATTTATGGGCTTTATGGTTATTATTAATTTAATTGCTATTACCTTACTTTCAAAAGTAGCATTTGCGGCGTTACAAGATTATATAAACCAGAAAAAAGCTGGTAAAGATCCTGTTTTTTATAAAGAAAACATTAAAGGGCTTGAAAATATTGAATGTTGGGATAGTTATGAGAAAACTTCAAAAAAGAAAAGTGTGTAATAAGAAGGATATTCAGACTGCAATATGTCTGAATATTTTTCTTGGTTCTAGTGCAAATATTATTGATTATAGTAAAGAAAAAATCATTCTATATAAAGTTAATAGTACGGGGGAATATGATTAAATGATAAAGGATTCTAGCGTTCAAGTTGAGGGTCAAGAAAAAGTTTGCTTAGATCAATGGGTAGCTCATTATCGAGCGTATGCAGCTAAGGGACGAAGCGCCAGTTATATTCCCGCTCTGGGGGAAATAAATGTATCGCAGTTAGGTATTTGTATAGTAAAGCCAGATGGAACAATGATAAAATCAGGAGATTGGGAGATACCTTTCACATTACAAAGTATATCAAAAGTAATCGGTTTTATAGCCGCTTGTTTAAGTCGCGGTATTTCTTATGTATTAGAACGAGTTGACGTAGAGCCAACTGGAGATGCCTTTAATTCAATTATTCGTTTAGAGATACATAAACCAGGAAAACCTTTTAATCCTATGATCAATGCTGGAGCGATTACGATAGCTTCACTTTTGCCAGGGACATCGGTGCAAGAAAAATTAGAATCTCTATACGTATTAATTGAAAAAATGATAGAGAAGCGTCCCGCTATTAATGAAATAGTATTTCAATCAGAATGGGAAACGGCTCATCGTAATAGAGCATTAGCATACTATTTAAAGGAGAATGGTTTTCTAGAATCAGATGTGGAGGAGACACTAGAGGTTTACTTAAAACAATGTTCGATTGAAATAAATACAGAAGATATTGCCTTAATAGGGCTTATACTAGCACATGATGGATATCATCCTATTCGCAAAGAACAAGTGCTCCCTAAAGAAGTAGCTAGGTTAACAAAAGCTTTAATGCTAACTTGTGGAATGTACAATGCTTCTGGAAAATTTGCTGCTTTCATTGGATTACCAGCTAAGAGTGGGGTATCCGGCGGAATTATGACACTTGTTCCCTCAAAATCTAGGAAGGATTTATCGTTCCAAGATGGATGTGGTATTGGTATTTACGGACCAGCCATTGATGAATATGGGAATAGTTTACCAGGAATTATGTTGTTAGAACATATTGCAAAAGAATGGGATTTAAGTATATTTTAAAAAGGAGCACAGATATTTTGGTGTTAGAGCGAGTCCAAAAGTGTTCAGACCTTATATTGTGTCTGAACATTTTTGAGTTATAAAGTATCTTTCTAAAGTAGAAGGGTGTAATGAATACTCACAATCTATAATGCTTTCGTTTATATCTTATTTATCAGTTTTTGAAAAAAATAGAGTAAGTATTGTATTAATGCAAATAGGTTTGTATACTGACTGTTAGGCGAAAGTGAGAAGTGATTATTTTGAATCTTAGTAATTTAGTAAAAAAAGACATCTATATTCTCGTTTTAATGATACTTACAGTACCCTTAGTAGGTGAAATAAAGTCATTTCCTTTAAATGAAACATTTAGAATGAGCTTTGGCGCACCAACATTTTTCTTTTTTTTGTTATTGTTTCGACGAATTCCAGCATTTTTACCGGGTTTTTTAACAGCGATAGTCGTTGTAGTATTTCGTATCTCAATGGATGTCATTATAAAGGGAAATATGGATTGGCTAGCCGCTTTTCATACTCACTATCCTAGTTTTTTCTTTTATTTTACTTATTCGTATCTCTTTCATTTAGCAAAAATCAAACGTTTTTATCATCAACCACTAATGATTGGTTTTATTGGTTGCATGATTGAAATACTGTCAGACTGTGTGGAATTAATGATTCAATATTTCGTATTAAAAACATCGATCACATCCGAGGCAATAAATGAGATTATTGTTATCGCATGTTCCCATAGTTTTATAGTTATAAGCTTTTTCAATATGATGAAATTGTATGAAGCGCAATCAAGGGAGAGACATATAAAGAAGCAAAATGAACACATGCTCATGCTTATCTCTAATTTATATGAAGATGCTGTTCATTTAAAGAAAACATTACAAGATGCTGAGAATATAACAAAAAAATCCTATGATTTATATAAAACCTTAGACTCTTTTGAGCACAAACAGATGGATTTTCAGTTTGGGGATTTAAGGCAACAGGCATTACAAATTGCTGGTGAGGTCCATGACGTTAAAAAGGATAACCAACGTATTTTTGCGGGACTTTCAAAACTAATTTCTGATGAAAGTTTTACAGATTATATGTCTGTACATGAACTAGTAAATATCATTATACGGGCAAATACGAAATATGCACGGTTGCTAGAGAAAGACATCCAATTTGTGTATAAAATTGATGGTGTGCATTCTCATTATCATATTTACACAATCTTATCTATTATAAATAATATCGTTACAAACGCTGTAGAAGCTATCCAAGGTATGGGAACCATCACAATTGACATTAATAAAGACCACCATTTTGTTGAATTTCAAATAGGCGATAATGGTCCTGGTATTTCTTCAAAATATAAAGATTCAATTTTTGAGCCTGGGTTTACTTCTAAATATGATGATTTAGGCAACCCATCGACAGGTATCGGATTATCGTATGTTAAAGAAATGGTCGAACAACTTGAAGGTGATGTTACGCTTGAGGACAGAACCGAAGGAAAAGGATCAATTTTTATAATTAGATTAGGGATTGATCATATAATTTCGAAAGGGTGATTCTATGTATTTTTATATAGTAGATGATGAAAAAGCGGTTCGCTCAATGTTGGCTCAAATTATCGAGGATGAAGATCTTGGGGAGGTTATAGGAGAAGCTGAGGATGGTTTATCTTTAGAGCAACAAATGCTAATCCTTAAAAATATAGACATTTTATTTATCGATTTGTTAATGCCGATTCAAGATGGAATAAAAACAATCCGTCAAATAAAACCTTCGTTTAAAGGGAAAATCATCATGGTCTCTCAAGTAGAATCAAAAGAATTAATTGCTGAAGCTTATTCGCTTGGTGTTGAATACTATATTATTAAGCCAATTAACCGGATTGAAGTATTAACAGTTGTTCGGAAAGTCATTGAACGAATTCGTTTGGAAAAATCGATAAAAAACATTCAAGAATCGCTTAATATGGTACTAAAATTAGATAGTAATTCAAGTACGCAAGAAAAATACCGTAATGAAAAACATTTAAATACTTTTAATCATTTTCAAAATTCCATTCATTTTCTTTTGTCTGAATTAGGAATAGCCAGTGAAAGTGGAAGTAAAGATTTGATGGATATGCTAGATTATTTATATAAATATGAACAAGATAACACGTTGGAACAAGGCTTTCCCTCACTAAAAGAGATTTTTATGAATTTGGCTCAAAAAAAACTTGGGGATTCAGCTGAAGATGCCGAATTAAAAAGGTTCATAGAAGCTTCCAAACAACGGATTCGGAGAGCAATTTATCAATCATTAAACCATTTAGCATCCCTTGGACTTACTGATTTTTTAAACCCGAAGTTCGAAAATTATGCTTCTAGATTTTTTGATTTTACTACCGTAAGGAGAAAGATGACAGAATTGAATAATGAACCAACATTACCTGCTCGTATTGATACGAAAAAATTTATTCAAGTTCTTTATTTTGAAGCAAAACGAATACACTTGGAGTTAAGATGATAAACTCTTGTTAAGTATTATTTTCAATTGATAGATTGATAATAGTTTTTCTTTTTATTCTCCTTTATTTCATATTAGTTTTAAAATCAGAAAATTCCGTATCGATTTGGTAGAAGTGCATGAACTTAGAACAAAAGAATATGTATTTTTTATTTTTTTAAACATTAATATTCATTAAAAAAACGAGTATTTCCAAAATAAAATATAACTACATAGTAAGTTGAATTTAAAAAAAGATGCTATCTTCTAGCATCTTTTTTTCTTTAAGAGGAAATATCATTGATCCTTATATTATTTGAAATTCAAATGCGGGCATATAAATAAGGGAAAAGGAGATAATATTTAACAAATTATAATTGGAAATGGTATTTTAGGTCAGAAATGTTTTTATACTAATTAGGTTATTTGTACTAAATAAGCATAATGTCTCGCTTTTCTGCTCTTTAATCTTATCGTTATTTTTTATTAAGTACATATCGTTTTTTAGAAATCTCAATCCTAGCAGAGTATATAAATTGGGTGATAAAAATGTGGAACATAATTACTTCTTATCTTCCAGATTGGAAAGTCTTTGTACAAGCTTTTATCTTGTTTTTAATTCCGTATACTATCTCAAGATTTTTTCATTGGGTTCGTATGTCAGAGAAAGAGTGGGAAGAATGAGTTGGTGGAAGTCAAGAGACAAACAAGTGAAAAAAAATAATATTCAAAGTAAAACGAAACAAGAGCATAAACCATCTCAAAATGCAAACGTTCATTTCACAAATGATTTTGCCTCTAACTTAGAACTTATAAAGCAACAAATCGGGCATAATTCTGATGTTCGCTTTCGGAAGTTTAATATTGGACGCACAGATATTCAAGCTGGGATCGTTTTTATTGATGGTCTATCAGATAAAGAGATAATTGACAAACATATTATGAAATTACTAATGGATGATTTTTCTGATGAATATAAAAATGAATCTTCTTATGTGGAGGGGACTGTTTCAAAAGAATATATTAAAAATAAAGTTCTTACAATTAGTGAAGTAGCAGAAGTCCATTACATAAAAGATTTAATACCCAAAGTATTGATAGGTTCAACAGCTCTTTTAATTGATGGTTTAGCAGATGTGTTTATTCTTGGTACAACAAAAGCAAATAAACGAAATATTGAAGAACCAGTATCGGAGGCATTAGTCAGAGGGCCACGGGTCGGTTTTACTGAAGTATTGAGTGATAATACCTCACTTTTGCGACGACACTGTGCGGATGAGAACTTATCATTAGTAAAGCTACCAGTAGGAGAACGTGCAAAGAAAGAGTTAGTTGTCGCATTTATTAAAGATCTTGCTAGTACAGAATTGGTGGATGAAATAAAAAACAGAATTCAGAAAATTGACATAGACAGTGTACTCGAATCTGGTTATATAGAGCAACTTATTGAAGATAATTATCTCAGTCCTTTTCCGCAGATTCAAAATACAGAACGACCTGATCGTGTTATTAGTGCTTTAATGGAAGGTCGAGTAGCTATTTTGTTAGATGGAACACCATTTGTTTTAATTGCTCCAGTTACATTTAGTATGCTGCTGCAATCACCAGAAGATTATTATGAAAGGTGGCTTCCTGGTACGCTTCTCCGCTTATTACGCTTCATGACAGCTTTTGTTTCATTATTTGCCCCAGCACTATATATTTCTTTTATTTCATTTCATCCAGGATTAATTCCCACTAAGCTCGCTATTTCTATTATCGGATCGCGAGAAGGAGTTCCTTTTCCCGCTTTAATAGAAGCGTTAATTATGGAAGTAGCTATCGAAGTTTTGCGAGAAGCAGGTTTACGTCTGCCTAAACCGATTGGGCCTGCAATGGGAATTGTGGGTGGTTTAATAATTGGTCAGGCTGCCGTAGAAGCAGGAATTGTTAGTCCAATAATGGTTATCGTTGTTGCGGTAACAGCTATTTCTTCTTTTACTATTCCGCAATATAGTGTGGGAATTACGTTACGCATTCTTCGTTTTATAGCTATGTTTTGTGCTGCGATATTTGGCTTGTATGGAGTTATTCTCTTCTTTCTTTTACTTTGCAGTCATTTAGTGAAACTGAAAAGTTTTGGCGTTCCTTATACCAGTCCTGCTGTTCCATATCGATTTAGTGACTGGAAAGATTTTATGGTTCGCATGCCATTAAAAATAATGAGACGTCGACCAAAAATAATGCATACCAAAAAAAATATCCGCAAAAGGTAGCTGATGACGAAAGGAAGTGGCCTTCAGTGATTACTAAACTTAAAGACCGAATAACAACTTCGCAAGCAGTTGTTATTATTGTAAATTACATACTTGGGACAGGAATCCTCACTTTGCCCAGAGCATCTGTGGAAAAAGTGAAAACACCAGATGTATGGCTAAGTGTGATATTAGGTGGAATACTGGCAATGGTTTCAGGAGTAATTATGGTCAAATTAAGTCAGCAGTTTCCAGAAAAAACATTTTACCAATACAGTCAAGATATTGTAGGGAAATGGATAGGCAGGTTGCTTAGCTTTCTTATTATAGGGTATTTTCTTACAACTTCAGCATTTCAAATTCGTTCAATGGCAGAAGTAATAAGCTTTTTTTTGCTCGAAGGAACCCCCACATGGGCTATTGTTATGCCTTTTATGTGGATAGGTCTCTATTTGATTATGAGTGGTATTAATTCAATTGCACGGATGTTTGAAATAATATTTCCTATTACTGTTTTTATTTTTTTAATCATTTCCTTTATGAGCATCGGAATATTCGAGATAGATAATCTCCGTCCCGTATTGGGTTTGGGGATTAAACCAGTGTTAGATGGGATAAAAACAACGTCTCTCGCATATACAGGTCCTGAAATTATGTTAATTCTTTTGGTATTTATGGAACAACGAAATAAAGCAGTAAAAGCTATTTTAGTTGGAATTTCTATTCCGTTAATCTTTTATGTAATAACTGTTGTAATGGTCATTGGTGCATTATCAATTGATGGGGTTGTAACAAGAACATGGCCGACAATTGATCTTATGCGCAGTTTTGAAATTTCTGGATTGATATTTGAACGTTTTGAATCTTTATTGCTTGTAATATGGATTATGCAAATATTTGCTACCTATACGATTAGTTATTATGCAGCTGCATTAGGATTAGCACAACTCTTTAAAAAGGGAATTCATCCGTTTATTTTTGCTTTGATTCCAATCATTTACATCATTGCTATGACTTCGAAAAATATAAATGACTTGCTTAAATTGGGGGATATGCTCGGTAATGCTGCTTTATTTTTATTTGGTTTACTGCCACTGCTTCTTCTTATTATTACGCGATTAAAAGGAGGAGTAGTGTGAAAAATAAATTTAATTATATGCGGTTCTATTTGGCTTTGTTATGGACGCTTTTGCTTCTATTTTTAACAGGATGTTGGAGCAGTAAAGAAGTAGAAGAGTTGAGTTTAACTGCAGGTATAGCACTAGATAAAGGGAAGGATTCAACAATTGAGAAAGAGGATGAGGAAGGAGGTTATCCTAAAAGAAATCTTATAACAGCTACTTATCAAATTGTTAGTTCGCAAGCACAAAGTAAAGGAAATGGACAACAAAAACGTTATATAAATGTTTCTGAGACCGGTGATTCCATTCATCAAATTGTTCGTGAGTTTTCATTGAAAAGAGAGAGCACAATGTTCAGCCCACATTTAAAAAACATTGTTATTAGTGATAGTCTTGTACGTACATTCAGTTTAGAACAATTACTTGAACAGTATCTCCGTGACAATGAAGTTCGGCTTAGCTGTATGCTCTTAATTAGCAAGGGTCTAGCGAAGGAGGTACTGGAATCAAACAAAAAAGGAGAAATCCCAGCATTTCGTTTGTCTGGAATTGCAGATAATAGAAATAGAACAACAAGGATTTTACCTCCTGTATCGCTCGCTAAATTGGAAGGAAAGATGCGGTCAGGGTCCAGTTTTCTTTTGCAAAATGTAATCTCGATAAAAGGGGAAACAAAATTTGCAGGAGCTGCTGTAATTAAAGGGAAGACAAAAAAGTTGATGGGCTTTTTAAATGAACAGGAATTGGAAGGAGTAGTATGGATAAATGGAAAAAGGAATGGTGGTGTGGTAAAAACTTTTGATAAAGAATCAAAGAAACTCATTATATACGAAATAAATTCAATAAAAAGCCAAATCATACCACATGTTAATGGAAATAATATTTCCTTTGATGTAAACATTGAATCAGAAGGACGTTTGTCTGAAAATTGGATGCAATCAGGAAAAAAATTTAAAAATAAATTTTTAAAAAGGGAAGAAAAAGTTATTGAAAAAGAAGTAAAGCACTTAGTACATCATGTTACAAAAAAAATACAAAAAGAATATCAAGTCGATATTGCGGGTTTTGGCAACCAATTAAGAATTAAACACCCGAGAACATGGGAGAAAGTTAAAAAAGATTGGGATCAAACATTTAGTAAAGTACCGATTAAATATCATATAAATGTAACTATACAAGATTATGGAGCGTCAAGTTTAAAACGATGAGATACTTTAATTGAAATTATATTTACATCAAAACAAAAAGTTATAAAAGTTTTAATTTGAAAATTTTTGTAACTTTTTGTTTTTTTATGTCCTTCTTATTATAGATTAAAGAAATGATTTTATCCCGCTATTTGCTGGGCAGTAAGACCCACACCTCAAAATTCAGCGAAAGCAAAGAAGTTATTAGAGGTATATGTAAGCTCTATATAGGAAGGAGAATTTTGAAATTCTATTGATAAACCAAGTAATTGTAATAGCCCTTATTTAGAATAATAATTTCAAAATCAATAAAATTTAGAGTAGAAGGAGTAAGAGCAAATTATTATGAATAAACAAATAGGATTCATCGGATGTGGAAACATGGGTATTGCTATGATAGGTGGGATGATTAAAAAAAATATAGTTTCTCCAGATCAAATAATTTGTTCAGATTTAAATGTCATTAATTTAAAAAATGCTAGTAATGAATATGGCATAACTATAACTACTAACAACAATGAAGTCGCTAACAGCGCTGACATTTTAATTTTATCAATCAAACCAGATTTATACTCATCGGTAATTAACCAAATAAAAGATCAAATAAAAAATGATGTAATCGTTGTAACTATTGCTGCAGGGAAAAGTATTAAGAGCACTGAGAATGAATTTGGTAGAAAGTTAAAAGTTGTTAGAGTAATGCCTAATACACCGGCACTTGTTGGAGAAGGAATGTCTGCGTTATGTTTTAATGAAATGGTTACAGAAAAAGATATAAAAGAGGTACTGAACATATTTAATATTTTCGGCCAGACGGAGGTCATAAATGAAAAACTAATGGATGTTGTTACATCTATTAGTGGTTCTTCTCCAGCATATGTGTATATGTTTATAGAAGCCATGGCAGATGCTGCTGTACTTGGCGGTATGCCGAGAAAACAAGCTTATAAATTTGCGGCTCAGGCTGTATTAGGTTCTGCAAAAATGGTATTGGAAACAGGAATACATCCAGGTGAATTGAAGGATATGGTTTGTTCTCCAGGTGGAACGACGATAGAGGCTGTAGTAACGCTAGAAGAAAAAGGTTTAAGAACAGCTATCATTTCAGCTATGAAACGTTGTACGCAAAAATCTATGGAAATGTCTAGTTTAACTAGTAAGTGAGAAGCGAATTTATATAATATTTTAAATCTATTTAATGTAAAAGAAATATTATGAGGCTAGTTAATAACTAAGTAAATTTATATACAACACTAACGAGAAGAATAAACCTTATTTTAAAGGGGATACAGAAAATATGAGTAATTTACTAAAAAAGAAATCCGTTACACAATTGTTAGAGCATAATCAAAGCAAGACTTTAACGAAAACATTAGGAGCATTTGATTTAATTATGTTAGGGGTAGGCTCGATAGTTGGAACGGGTGTTCTTGTGTTAACTGGATTAGTAGCAGCAAGAAATGCTGGCCCAGCAGTTGTTTTTTCATTTATACTTGCAGCAATTATATGTGGATTTATAGCATTATGTTACGCGGAAATTGCTTCTACACTCCCGGCGTCTGGTAGTGTATATACATACTCATATGCAACAATTGGTGAGTTTGTTGCTCATCTAGTAGGTTGGTCATTGCTATTAATATATATCGTGGCAACAGCGGCTGTCGCTGCTGGATGGACAGGCTATTTCCACAATTTAATAAAGGGATTTGGATTAGAGATACCTAAAGCTCTAGTAACGATTCCTTCGCATGGTGGTATTGTGAATCTACCAGCAGTAATCATTACATTGATATTAGCATGGATGTTATCCCGTGGTACGAGGGAAAGTAAACGAATCAATAATACAATGGTATTGATTAAAATTGGAATGATTTTGTTGTTTATTACGGTTGGTATATTCTATGTAAAACCAATGAACTGGATACCAATTGCACCATACGGTTTAAGTGGAGTTTTTACGGGTGGAGCAGCTATTTTATTCGCTTTTACGGGTTTTGATATATTAGCAACTTCAGCAGAAGAAGTAAAAGATCCGAAACGTAATCTTCCGATCGGTATTATTGCATCATTAATCATATGTACAATTATTTATGTTATGGTATGTCTTGTTATGACAGGAATGGTTTCCTATAAAGAATTAAATGTTCCTGAGGCGATGGCTTATGTAATGGAAGTTGTAGGACAAGGAAAAGTCGCTGGTGCAATTGCTGCAGGTGCTGTAATTGGCCTTATGGCTGTTATTTTTTCCAATATGTATGCGGCAACACGAGTATTCTTTGCAATGAGTCGTGATGGATTATTACCGAAATCATTTGCGAAAGTTAATAAGAAAACTGGAGCACCCGCTTTTATAACTGGATTGGCAGGAATAGGGAGCTCTATAATAGCTGGGTTTATTGATTTGAAAGAATTAGTTAATTTAGTTAATATCGGTAGTTTGGTGACGTTTGCGTTAGTTTGTCTATCAGTTATTATTCTACGTAAATCACACCCAAATTTAAAACGTGGATTTATGGTACCTTTTGTACCTGTATTACCATGCGTTGCAATTGTATGCTGTTTGTTTTTAATGCTAAATTTACCGTTAAGGACATGGGTGTACTTTAGTATTTGGATTACTATTGGGGTAGTAATATATTTCCTTTATTCGATAAAACACAGTAATTTAAATGAGGAAACGATCTCGAAATTACATGATAAAATTGCGAGATAATAACGATAGAAAATTTTATTAATAATCATATTGATAGTTGAGGAACATAGAAACAGTTTTTTGACATTTAGCAAGAGATAAAATAAGAGATGCTAGGGCAGCTAAGTACTTTTTTAGAAACCTTGCTTGTTTTTTACGATTTAAAACTGCTAAGGAGAGAGAAGTATGAGTGAATTGCATTTTATGAGTATAGAAGAATTAGATAATAAATTGAAAAAATCTGACAGTGGTATTTATTTCATTAAAGATTATAGTGACAATATTATTTATGTAGGCAAGGCTTTTAGTATAAAAAGTAGAGTATTAGCTCATTTTAATAGTTATTCCAATATTGAGGAATATGTCCATTTATTTAATAAAGTAGCGTATCTCATTGAAGATAGTTTGTTAAAACGCTCATTGTTACAAGTTACTTATATGATTAAATATAAACCAGTATTAAACAAAGAAGTACAAAAAGAATTCCCAGAGTTGTATACTCAATACATTAAGCAGACAAATAAAAAATCTATGTTGTTAGAAATTGATGAAGCTAAAGAAAAAGGGGATGAGTTAAAGAATAAATTAGTAAAATTAGTGGGTGGAAAAACTATGTTTTATGACATAATTTCTCTGTTAAACAATGGATATAACTATCATGTCCTCGCAAAAGTATTGAACATAGAACTTCAAACTTTAATTATAATAAAAGAACACCGAAATAAATTCCCGATACCACATAATTATAAGAGGACAATAAAACATCAAGATATAATGTATGCTTTATCTGGAAAAAAGAATTTAAGTACTTCAAGGTTAAACACTTAACTTTAAAATAGTAAATTCGTTGCTTTTGTAGCTTTTATTGTTATATTGAAATGCAATGTACATTTGTGTTTCAAATTTAATTGGTGGAATAAGGGGAGGGAAAGGGTTCCTATAAAAATACTGGAATAAATTAGGTTACTCATGCATAAATAGCATAATTAGGTACATGTTATTTATAAATATTCAAAGATGCGAAAGTAATACAAATGAAATTCTTATTTCTGCTACTACAAGTACTATTGAGCAAATGAAGTATGAAATTGCTTTTGAACTAGGAGTCACACTGGGACCTGATACATCACATCATCTGCAAATGGTTCGGATCGGTGGAGAGATTACAAAACGCTTAGTTCGAATGGCTGAAAAACAGTTAACAGGTCAATACAGAGTACACTAAGAAAATAATCCGTATATATATGGATTATTTTTCCTTTAATTTACAAAAAAATAAATTTCGAAATTGAAAAAATCTCTCAGATTCCTTTACAATAAACTTTTTTAGTTGTATTAATGACATAGGTATCAAAAGATAATCAACCCGATACGAACGATGTATGGGCCCTTAAAAGAGTTTTGGTGTTATTTGTAATTTTAATTTCATAATACTTAAGCCGATATAATAAAATGTTTTATGTCTAAATTGATATAAAGTAATAATTATTAAGTGATATTTTTTTTTTATAGAATAAGTAAAAACTGATATTGTAGTAATTACTGTTTTGAGGTCAATTTACTGTGCACCTTAATTATTGAAGTTTTTTTGTTGATTAACAACTATTGTATTTGGAAATTAATAATAAGTTTATCCCGCTATTTGCCGGGCAGTAAGACCTTCACCTCAAAATTCAGCGGAAGCAAAGAAGTTAGGTGGGGGGCGGGCTGCCCGTAAAAGCCCGATTGGTGAGAGCTAATAATCAGTGGGGGATGAACAAAACCCCCACTGATTAAAGTTTCACTTTATGTGATGCGGTAATAAAACTATCTAGTTTGCTATTCTTAGTATTTGTAAAGTCTATATATTTTTCCTCTTTTGTGGAAAGTAAAACTATTGTTACGACCAGTAATATAGTGTCATGTTTTTGAATATTCCATTCGTTTTTTATTTTTAGTTGATGAAAAGACCTTTCTCTCAATTAAATATTTAATTGAGTACTTGAATTTCCTCCACCTTGTACTTTTCAAAGCATAGTGCTTCAAAAATAGCCGTATCGCTTTCATCTGTTTCCAATTTCACAACTTCTTTATTATCTTTTTCTAAAATTTGGAGCAAAATAGTTTTTCAGTTTCACATTTAAATTAGCAGTATTTATTTTTTGAATTCAATTTGTATAAATGATTGAATTGGAACTTTGACTGTTGTTTCTTGCGGTGGTACAGTATCTCCTGTTACTTTCGCTTTATTTTAAATCTTTTTCCAGCTTGGTCCTCGCATTGACTACCACTGTATTTTGAAGTACTTCACTGTTTTCTCAAGTTCAATAATTATATTTTGTAGAATTAAGAAAAGAACTTAGTGTATTTCCTTTACGTATCTACTCTGATATTTAGATGCTAACTACAATTAAATAATATATGATTTTTATAAAAAAGATATAGTAATATTTTGTTGTGAATTGTACTAATTTGATATTTTATAGTATTATTTGTCGTGAATTATATATAACAAAATATATTTTATGGATCTATAAAGGAGAATGTAATGAATACTTCTATCGATATACAACACTTGTGTGATCTTGCACATAAAGCATTTAATGCCCCTTTACATATTTTATCTGCAGACAGAAAAATTTTATATCATTCTACATCTGATAATGTTTGTAGTCCTTTTTATTCTTCAAAAGAAGAACATCTTAGTGATATTTATCAAGAAAACGATCCCTGTAACTTGCCACTTTTTCGAAGCAACAACTATCTTGAAAATTTTGTTCTAATTCATATAGAAAATCATGATGATATTAAAGGGACTATTATAATCGGTCCTACTATACATTCAAAAGATTCAGATGATATGATCATAAAATTTCAGAAAGAATTTAAATCAAATGATAACATTCAAGAAAGACTTGCCTATTATCAGTGTTTATCTGAGATTAAAAAAACTACATTAATTGATATGGGAATTTTATTACATTACATGATTTTCAATGAAAAGTTAGATGTAGATATTGTCTTGGAAAAAAATAAAGTACTAGAGGAAACTCCTAATAAAAATGTGAAACCTGATTTATATATTTTAAAACGTCGACAAAACAAACCTAAAACGCACAATATGGCATTAGTAAATGATTTCTTTTCGACTATCAAAGAAGGAAATAAAAAAAAGTTAATACAGTATATGTATGCGGTTTCGCAAGAAGATGTTGAACTTATGCTAGTAGAGGATCCGCTCAGGAATCAAAAAAACCTTGGAATTATTGCGATTACCTTAGCCACTCGATATGCAATAGAAGGAAATCTGCCACCAGATATTGCTTTTGCCCATAGTATTTTATATATACAAACCCTAGAACAATTAGATAATGTAGAATCTGTAAAGCGATTATCAGGGGACGCTTTACGTACCTTTGCAGATCGTGTGAAAGAATACAATGCAAAAAAGTATTCTTACGCGGTTACTACATGTATAAAACATATTAATAAAAATGTTTACGATGGAATATCTCTGAATGAACTTGCTAATCATTTAGAAATTACGCCTACTTATCTGTCTAAACTATTTAAAAAAGAAATGGGAATTACTTTAAGTGAATATATTCAAAGGGAACGAGTGGAAGAAGCAAAGAAATTATTAACACTCACTACTTATTCGTTATCAGATATCTGTGCTTGGCTTAACTTTAATGACCAAAGTTATTTTATAAGAGTTTTCAAAAAAATAACTAGCATGACTCCTAGGCAGTACCGTGAAAAATATACAATAATATAAGTTTGTTATCTACTGTCTCCAATGTAAAGACTTAAACATGGGTGTAAGTATCCCAAAAGATGAAAATACTGAACTTATTACGCTAGAAAGAGTTTGTGATTTGTCTAGAAAAAGAACTTGTATTCAAATAGACGTATGAGATTAACCTGATATTATCTTGTTAGCGGAACAGTTTCAATTTTTAGGAGTTAGAAAAATAATGGAGAAGCAAAGTTTATCTATTTTTTTAATAGCAATCAGGTGCTGAATTTATCGGTATAGTTCTAAATCAGATAAACTAGTCTGACGTCAGCTCAAACAAATAGCTCTTGAAGACTTTATAAACACATATGTGAGCAAAAGCTCAATGGAAATCTTTGTACCATATTGTTAATTTGAAAAAATACATTAACCGTTATTTTGCTAAAGGAAATAAAAAGACAGAAGGCTGCAAAGTGTTCCATGGAAGCTTTGCAGCTTTTTTGTAATTTAAAACCTATGTTTATAACGATGACAAGTTTATAGACTAATATCTTCACACTAGATATTTGTTAATAATGATATTAGAATGTTATGTAAAAAAATCAATAATATAACATATATTACTAAATATATCTACATGTTATGCAATTATGCATAACTAAATAAAGGTAAAAAAGTATAAAAAGACCTATTATATTATTCTATAAGTATTTTTTCTAAAATAAAATTTCTCGGTTGAGCTAAAATAGTTATTTTTAACCGTATACACATTAATTTGTAATCATTACAATTACAGAAATGAAATTTACGAATAACTATATTCATATAATTTTTTTCGGTTCATATTTTTATTTAACAGTAAATTATCGAGCATAATCGACAAAATTTTTCTATTTACGCATTAAAAATTTAATGTTTTAATGAACAACATAACTGGTATGACCAGACAGAAAGGAGAAGGTTACGATAATAGGAATTATAGTGAAGTTGTAAGTAACATTATGTCGTTGACAATTTTCTAAATAGTCAATTTATTCACAAAAGGTCAAGAATCAAATTGGTAATAAACGTGTTCTAAGTTTCTGCATAACAAAAGTGAAGTTATTCCGCAATAAAAGTATAAGCGATGTACAGTATAATTTCACCTTTTGTTGTCTAGTAAGGAGTTTGCTGACAAAACTAAGAGGGATATTATCAAATTGAAATTAAACAATGTTATGACAGGATTAACTGTAAGCATTGGTTTATTGATCCTCACGATTCTGTAAGTTAAACCGCAAATTTAGGAAAGAATTAATAATTTACTACTCATAGGGTGCCTGATTCAAATATAGTTAATAAATTTTTGTTATTTATATTTTAAAAAATAGAGTATCGAAATGAGAGATAAATAAAATCCTTACATCCTATTAGAAGTAAAAAACAACGTTATTAACGTATCTGAAAGATTTCTCCTTCTTATCCAGTTTACAAAGAGAGCGGTCGTACAAGTTATATGAATTAAGTTATAAAAACAATGGTAAAGGAGTGTACGGAATGAAAACTAAAATAATGACAGGATTTTTAATAACATCCATTGTAACTGGAGCAACTATTCCTATCAATACTCTCGCAACACCAATCGTTCAAGCAGAAACTCAACAAGAAAACATGGATATTTCTTCATCATTACGAAAATTAGGTGCGCAATCTAAATTAATTCAAACGTATATTGATCAATCTTTAATGAGTCCTAATGTACAGCTAGAGGAAGTCCCAGCTTTAAATACCAATCAATTCCTAATCAAACAAGATATGAAGGAATGGTCATCGGAACTCTATCCACAGTTAATTCTATTAAATTCAAAAAGTAAAGGATTTGTAACAAAATTTAATAGTTATTACCCGACATTAAAATCGTTTGTAGACAATAAAGAAGATAGAGAAGGGTTTTCGGATAGACTTGAAGTACTTCAAGAAATGGCTATGACGAATCAAGAAAATGCGCAACGACAAATCAATGAATTAACAGATCTTAAATTACAGCTTGATAAAAAATTAAAAGATTTTGATACTAATGTGGCAACTGCGCAAGGCATACTAAGTACAGATGGGACAGGAAAAATAGATCAGTTAAAAAATGAAATATTAAATACCAAAAAAGCAATTCAAAATGATTTACAGCAAATTGCATTAATACCAGGGGCTTTAAATGAACAGGGATTTGCTATATTCAAAGAAGTTTATAGTCTTTCAAAAGAAATTATTGAACCAGCTGCTCAAGCAGGGGTGGCAGCGTATAACAAAGGAAAAGAAATTAACAACTCTATTCTAGAAGCTGAGAAAAAAGCAGTGCAAGAAGCAACAGAGCAAGGTAAAACTGCTCTAGAGATTGAATCAGCAAAAAAAGCAGCTCGTGAAGCAATTGAGAAAAGCAAACAAGGTGAAATAGCAGCCGCAGCCGCAGCAAAAACACAAGAGTATGACCTGATGAAGGTCATTGATACCGAAAAGATTAAGAAAACATTTGGCGTTTTTGCTGAAGTAAATAAATTAACAGCAGAACAGCGAGCATATTTAGATGATTTAGAGAAACAAAATCAAAAAATATATGATTTAACAACGAAATTATCAATAGCTGATTTACAAAAATCAATGCTTCTTCTTACACAAAATGATTTGCATACGTTTGCAAATCAAGTAGATGTAGAACTTGATCTACTAAAGCGCTATAAAGAAGATTTAAATCTAATAAAAAATAGCATTACAAAATTATCTACTAATGTTGATACAACTAACGAGCAGTCTCAAAAAGATACATTAAGACAATTAAAAAATGTAATAAGTTACCTTGAAGAACAAGTATATAAATTTTAATATTGCGTTTTTCGGGAATTCATAAAGATTATAAGCATTTAGCGAAAGAAGGAGAATAGTCATGAAAAAATTTCCATTCAAAGTACTAACTTTAGCTACATTAGCAACAGTTATAACTGCTACTACCGGTAACACTATTCATGCATTTGCACAAGAAACGACCGCTCAAGAACAAAAAGTAGGCAATTATGCATTAGGCCCCGAAGGACTGAAGAAAGCATTAGCTGAAACAGGGTCTCATATTCTAGTAATGGATTTATACGCAAAAACAATGATTAAGCAACCAAATGTAAATTTATCTAATATCGATTTAGGCTCAGAGGGGGGAGAGTTGCTCAAAAATATTCACCTTAATCAAGAGCTGTCACGAATCAATGCGAATTACTGGTTAGATACAGCGAAGCCACAGATTCAAAAAACTGCTCGTAATATTGTAAATTACGATGAACAATTTCAAAATTATTACGACACATTAGTAGAAACTGTACAAAAGAAAGATAAGGCAGGTCTAAAAGAGGGTATAAATGATTTAATTACTACAATCAATACAAATTCAAAAGAAGTTACAGATGTGATTAAGATGCTACAAGACTTCAAAGGGAAACTATATCAAAATTCTACAGATTTTAAAAATAATGTTGGTGGTCCGGATGGGAAAGGTGGATTAACTGCAATATTAGCAGGTCAACAGGCAACGATTCCACAACTTCAAGCTGAAATTGAGCAACTTCGTTCTACTCAGAAAAAACATTTTGATGATGTATTAGCATGGTCAATTGGTGGTGGATTGGGAGCAGCTATTTTAGTTATTGCAGCTATTGGAGGAGCGGTAGTTATTGTTGTAACTGGCGGTACAGCAACACCGGCTGTTGTTGGTGGACTCTCGGCTCTTGGTGCAGCTGGTATCGGTCTAGGAACAGCGGCTGGTGTCACAGCATCTAAGCATATGGACTCCTATAATGAAATTTCTAACAAAATCGGAGAATTAAGTATGAAAGCAGATCGTGCTAATCAAGCAGTTCTTTCGCTTACTAACGCGAAAGAAACATTGGCATATCTATATCAGACTGTAGATCAAGCGATATTGTCTCTAACAAATATTCAAAAGCAATGGAATACAATGGGTGCAAATTATACAGATTTATTGGATAATATCGATTCTATGCAAGACCACAAATTCTCTTTAATACCAGATGATTTAAAAGCCGCTAAAGAAAGTTGGAATGATATTCATAAAGATGCAGAATTCATTTCAAAAGATATTGCTTTTAAACAGGAGTAGAACTGAAATTTAAAACCTAAATTGGAGGAAAATGAAATGATAAAAAAAATCCCTTACAAATTACTCGCTGTATCGACGTTATTAACTATTACAACTGCTAATGTAGTTTCACCAGTAACAACTTTTGCAAGTGAAATTGAACAAACGAACAATGAAGATACAGCACTTTCTGCAAATGAAGCGAGAATGAAAGAGACCTTGCAAAAGGCTGGATTATTTGCAAAATCTATGAATGCCTATTCTTATATGTTAATTAAGAATCCTGATGTGAATTTTGAGGGAATTACCATTAATGGGTATGTAGATTTACCTGGTAGAATCGTACAAGATCAAAAGAATGCAAGGGCACATGCCGTTACTTGGGATACGAAAGTAAAAAAACAGCTTTTAGATACATTGAATGGTATTGTTGAATACGATACAACATTTGATAATTATTATGAAACAATGATAGAGGCGATTAATACAGGGGATGGAGAAACTTTAAAAGAAGGGATTACAGATTTACGAGGTGAAATTCAACAAAATCAAAAGTATGCACAACAACTAATAGAAGAATTAACTAAATTAAGAGACTCTATTGGACACGATGTTAGAGCATTTGGAAGTAATAAAGAGCTCTTGCAGTCAATTTTAAAAAATCAAGGTGCAGATGTTGATGCCGATCAAAAGCGTCTAGAAGAAGTATTAGGATCAGTAAACTATTATAAACAATTAGAATCTGATGGGTTTAATGTAATGAAGGGTGCTATTTTGGGTCTACCAATAATTGGCGGTATCATAGTGGGAGTAGCAAGGGATAATTTAGGTAAGTTAGAGCCTTTATTAGCAGAATTACGTCAGACCGTGGATTATAAAGTAACCTTAAATCGTGTAGTTGGAGTTGCTTACAGTAATATTAATGAAATGCACAAGGCGCTTGATGATGCTATTAACGCTCTTACTTATATGTCCACACAGTGGCATGATTTAGATTCTCAATATTCGGGCGTTCTAGGGCATATTGAGAATGCAGCTCAAAAAGCCGATCAAAATAAATTTAAATTCTTAAAACCTAATTTAAATGCAGCGAAAGACAGTTGGAAAACATTACGAACAGATGCTGTTACATTAAAAGAAGGAATAAAGGAATTAAAAGTGGAAACTGTTACTCCACAAAAATAGGGAAATATTAATTCTGTTGTAAAGTGAACTAAAACATAGAAAGTCTATGATTACACTGTTAAACAGAAAAGTAATAATTAATAAATCCTTATATAACAGAAAGGCGGAGTCTCATTAAAGACTTCGCCTTTCAATTATATATAAGTATGATTCGAATAAAAAATAACCTTGTAGTTTAATTGCTTTTTTAAAATTTGCAACAGAATCGGTTAATTTGAAGCAGATTATATACATTTTCTTTAATACTTAATGATTTGAAGGCTGCTAAAGAAAGTTCAAACGATACTGATAAAAGATGTAGAACTCATTTTGAAAGACATCGCTTTTTAATAAGATTAGAACTTGAAACCATACCTTATATAGGAGGAATACGAAATGATGAAAAAAATCCCTCATAAACTACTCGCTGTATCAGCATTTTTAACTATAACAACTACTTATGCAGTCATACCACTAGAAACTTTTGCAATTGAAATTGAACAAACGAACACTGAAAATATGTCTTTTTCAGCAAATGAAGAACAGATGAAAAAAGCTTTGCAAGATGCTGGTTTATTTGCAAAAGCTATGAATGAATATTCTTATTTGCTAATTAATAATCCAGATGTGAGTTTTGAAGGAATAACTATTAATGGAAATGCAGATTTACCTAGTAAAATTGTACAAGATCAAAAGAATGCAAGAGCACATGCTGTTACATGGAATACACAAGTAAAAAAACAGCTTTTTGATACATTGACAGGCATTATAGAATACGATACAAAATTTGAAAATTATTATGAAACATTAGTAGAGGCGATCAATACTGGAAATGGAGATACTTTAAAAAAAGGGATTACAGATTTACAGGGAGGAATTCAACAAAATCAAAAGTCTGCAAAAGCATTAAAAGAAGAATTAATTCAATTAAAAAATGCTATTGGAGAAGATGTTAGAACATTTGGAAGTCATAAAGAGACATTGCAATCGATTTTAAAAAACCAAGGTGCTGATGTGGAGGCTGACCAAAAGCGTCTAGAGGACCTTTTAGGACAAGTAAAATATCAGAAAGACATAGAATCTAAGGGCTTAGACATGGTTAAAATCCCCTTTATTCCAACCTTGATTGCTGGTGGCATAATGATAGGTGATGCAAGAGGTAAGTTAGGTTGGCTAGAACCTGAATTAGCAAAATTGCGTCAGACTGTAGATTATAAAATAACATTGAATCGTGTAGTTGGAGTTGCATTTCATAATATTAGTGATATGCATAGTATGCTTGATAGTGCTATCACTGCTCTTACTTATATGTCTACGCAATGGGAGGATTTAGATTCTCAATATTCGGGTGTACTGGGACATATTGATAAAGCTGTTCAAAAAGCTGATCAAAATAAATATAAATTCTTAACCCCTAGCTTGAATGCAGCGAAAAACAGTTGGAAAACATTAAAAACAGATGTTGTCACTTTGCAAGAAGGGATAAAAATTGCAGAGAAAAAAGAACAGGATTTTTTGAATCAGCTTCGTCCATCAAACGTTTTCTACTTTTATAAAAAAATTCATAACGCATACACTTTTGAAATAAAGACTGGAATAAATGCGCCAAATGCGTCTTATAAAGTTATGAATTTAACTAAAAACACTGTTCATAATATGTGGAGTGGAGGGGCTAATACTAACATGTGGGCTGATTGGCTTTCATTTAATCCAAATGATGAATTTGCGGTAGTAGCAGTAGTGGATGGTAAAGAATATGTTGTGTATAAAGACAAAGTACAAAATATAATGAACCGAATCTGAAAGTAACGAAGTAATTGGAGCTGGACAATAAACTAGACAACAAGTTAATTGAAAAATCTCCTTATATCCTAGAATATTTTGCTCAAGAAAAAGAATTTGTTCAGCGAAAAAGTAAATATTGAACCAAGGAGTTAGTTGTCTTATGTGTATGGTTTTACCGAAAGGTTTCAAGTACATTACTCATACAATTATGTAGTTATCTTGAAGCATCTACAGGTGTTCTTATCGACCTTGAAGAACTACTTAGCTTCCTAAGTTGAGTGATTTTATGCAAAATTAAGTGAACGTTTTTGTACATAGATTAGTTGACATTTATATAGTTTTTTTCCATTTTTAAAGATAGTTTTGTTTTTTATGTTATTTTTCAAAAATTACTGCTGAAATTTCTATATTCATCACTCAGCATATAATCATTGTTTGATGAAATGACATACCACGTCCCTTAGAGTTTCAGACATATTACGATAAATTAAAGAAAAAAGATAATAGTAGTCAACGGTTACTATTATCTTTTTTGAACTATTTTTCATTAAAATATCTCATCTGCTGTGCTCCGTATTTACTTTTCTAGATTTTATCCTAGTTTAAAATTTATGCATTTGAACTGTTTATACAATTTGTAGGATTTTTAGCTTTTTTGTCGAATACACTTAATGCAAGGAGGGACATTACATGATTATTAAAGATTATTTCATCAACCTTTCTATTTTTTCTTTATTAGTTAGCGCAGCAATATTTATTCAAGTGTTTACAATTAATTCTAGTCGATATTTTGAAAAGCTCTATGGAGGGATTATTGCAGTTACGTTAATGTTCTTTTCTTTTCCATACATGGGATTTTCCTACGATCTTCGAGTTGTTCCTCTTATTCTATCTTTTATTTACTTTGGTCGTATTGCTGGTTGGATTACGTTAATTAGCATAATTGTAATGCGTATCTTTTACACAGGAGGGTACTGGGAACCTCCTGTGATTGCTTATTTAGGTATGGGGATTCTATTTTCTACCTTTAAAACTTATTTTAAAAAACTACATCCTTTTAAAAGTGCATCGTTATATTTTTCTGTTTTTATTGGAATAAAGTGGTTAGTTGGCGTATTATTTAATACTACATTACTTTACACAGGAGGCTTATTATATATAGCGTTAGGACTTTTAATTGGGCTATTTCTTATGGAAGCCTACCAGAGATTGTATTATTTAACACAGGACTTATCTAAAATGAATCGAGAATTAAAAAAATCGAAGCAAGAACTTGCAGATACCGTACATGAGCTTCAAGGAGGAATTTTTAAATTTAAAAAAGTGGGTAAGCACTTTATACACACTTTATGTGATGGACAGTTTTATTATCAAAACGGATTTTATTCTGAACAGGTGGTAGGAAAAAGCTTACGTACTATTGATGCTTCTATTGTTCCTCCACATTTAGTTCCACAATTGATGAAGTACTATCTTCAGGCATGGGAAGGAAAAGAAATTATATTTGAATTACCTTGGCCAAATGATAAAACTATTATTCTTATTGCGCTTAGGCCGATTAAACGAAATGGACAAGTTATTGAAGTTGTTGGTTCTACAGTTGATATAACCGAAAGGAAAAAGGTAGAATCAGAATTAAGCGCTACCAAAGAATTATTGGAATCATTTATAAAGCACAATCTAGATGCTATTACCATTTCTGATCGAGAAGGGCATATTTTACAAGCGAATAAAGCTTATGAAAAGATATTTGGGTGGTCATCACAAGAAATCATAGGTAAGAGATTACCTTGTGTACCAGATTTTTTAATGGAAGAATCGCTTAAAAATATTCAGAAAATTCTAACAGGTGAATCTGTGGTTACTAGATTAGAAACTGTTAGACAAAGGAGCGATGGGAGTCTTCTTGATGTCAGTCTGACAGTTTCTCCTATACTAGATGTAAGAGGAAATGTGATAGCTTTATCAGCAATATGTAGAGACATCTCTGAAAGAAAACAAGCAGAAAGAGAACGACATCGATTACACCAGCAATTAAGAGATAGTGAAATGAAGTACCGTGCACTAATTGAACAAGCAACTGATGCGGTATATGTAGTAGAGCTGAATGAAGATAATGCTCCAAGTCGATTTATTGAGGTAAACCCTGTTGGGTGTAGAAGATTTGGATATAGTAGAGAAGAGTTGCTCTCATTATCATTTTCAAATGTAGTACCACAAGATTCTCAAATAATCGTAAGGTTATTAGAAAAAATTAAAAAGGGACAAACTTCCTTCACTTTGCAAGATGAATATGTTTTTCCAACAGGAAAAGTAATAACAACTGAGTTTAGTGTTCGTGTTTTTAACTTAAATGGTAAAAAAGTTTTCCTAAGTATTTCTCGTGATATCACTGAACGGCTAAAAACAGAAGAATTATTACGAAAATCTGAAAAACTTGCTGTTGTAGGACAATTAGCGACTGTAATGGCTCATGAGATTAATAATCCATTAACTGCAATGAAAGGGTTCATGCAATTACTAAAATCAACGGAAAATGAAAATAATCAAGGTTATATAAATATAGTATCATCAGAGATTGAGCGTATAGAGAGTATTACAACTGAATTTATGGCGGTAGCCAAACCACAGGTGGTAAAAATAAAACCTAATGATATTAGTGTGCTAATGGATCAAGTTTTAATGCTACTACAACCTCAAGCAATGATGAATAATATAAAAATTAGAATCGATCTTAACCCTGGTATTCCATTGATTTCATGTGAAGGAAATCAATTAAAGCAAGTATTTGTTAATATATTAAAAAATGCAATTGAATCTATGCCGATGGGAGGAGAAATTCTCATTCAATTAAATATACTTGATAATAATCAATTAAGTATTCGTTTTATCGATCAAGGGTGTGGGATTCCAAAAGAACGTATACCATACCTTGGAGAACCTTTTTATAGTATTAAAGAAGAGGGGATTGGCTTAGGGTTAATGATCTGTTATAAAATCATTGAAACACATCAGGGAAAGGTATTTATTGAGAGTGAAGTGAATAAGGGAACTACAGTTGAAGTCACTCTCCCTATTTGTACACTTCAAAATTAATATGTTCTTTTACTGAAATTTTTTAAGAAACCATACAGAATGTAATGATAATGTTACTTAATGAAATAATAAAGAGAAGAACACTGGTAAATGTACCCTATAGAATAGACACTTGAAAAAGCCTGTTATAAAAACATCCTTTCTTTAGAACCAAAAGAAAGGATGTTTTTAATATTGTAATTTTTCTTGGGGATATTTAAAATTTTTACTTTTAATACATTTTTTAACTAATTTTGGTTAAGTTAGTTAAAAAGGCATTATTTTTAATGAGCATATTGACATATAAAAATCCCTCATTTTTAAAATAGAAATTTCTAAAAACTATATATAGGTTCTTTTTGAAAGGAAGGGTATTATCAATTGAAACCACATGAAAAAGTACCTGTTCACTCTATAAAATCTTTGCAGGAATTAATGCAATTACTAAAAAAATCTAAAGATTTTATAACGTTGGAGATCGCTTCAAACAAATCCTCTATAGTCATTTCATATTTTAGAACCTTAATCGATGTAAATATATTTCATGAAGAGGTTTTAACTTATATAAAAGAGAAGAGCTGCGATTCATTACAAGATATTCGGTCTGTCTTACCCTTTGAAAATTCAAAAATAACAAATCAAATTGAAGATATTCAGGATAGTATTTTAAATGGCTATATACTTATTCAGTTCGATACAGATAAACTAAATTGTTTGTTAGTAAATGTGTCAAAGAAAGAAAAAAGGGATATTACAAAAGCTGAAATTGAATACAATATTGTGGGTCCGCAAATCGCATTTGTCGAAGATTTAGATGTAAATTTAAATTTAGTACGTAGAAAGCTCCCAACACCTTATTTACAAATGAAGGAATTGAAAGTAGGCTCTCTCTCTAACACAACTGTTGCGATTGTATTTATTGAGGGAATTGTAAATGATCAAAATCTACAAGAAATTATAAAAAGGGTAAGTCAAATAAAAACAGACCATGTTTTGGATAGTACTTATTTGATGCAGTTAATTGCAGACAACCCAAATTCTATATTCCCTCAATTTTTGAATACAGAACGTCCGGACCGTGTGGCAGCTGTATTAGCAGAAGGGAAAATTGCACTTTTTGTAGATGGCTCGCCTTATGCCATCACTCTTCCAACAACATTAATTGATTTTTTTTCTACGACAGAAGATTACACCATGCCTTGGATTATAGCCTCTTTTTTTCGTCTATTAAGGCTTTTTGCTTTTATATTTTCTGTCTTAACGACGCCATTATATGTCTCGATCTTAACATATCATTACGAGCTTATCCCAAAAGAACTTCTTGAAACGTTAATCATATCGAGAAGTAAAGTACCTTTTCCTCCATTAATTGAAGCACTTTTTTTAGAAATAACGATTGAATTACTGAGAGAAGCAGGGGCACGTTTACCAACTAAAGTGGGTTTAACTGTCGGTATCGTAGGTGGTATTGTAATTGGACAAGCATCGGTAGAAGCAAGTCTTACAAGTAACGTACTTATTATCATTGTTGCACTTTCAGCTCTTAGTTCATTTACAGCACCAATATATCGAATTGGTAATACAATTCGAGTAATTCGTTTTCCTTTTATAATATCTGCACACCTATTGGGCTTATTAGGAATTGTTTTAACAAGTTCTTTCCTTTTAGTACGCTTATTACGTACAGAATCATTAAGACGTCCTTATTTGTTCCCTTTTTATCCTACACGTCCTACAGATTGGAAAGACAGCATTATACGTATGCCAATCTCAGCGATGTTTCGACGTCCTATTTTTTCAAGGTCTAAACAGCGTTTTCGCTTTAATCCAGAAGAGGTAGAGAAAAATAAAATCATATCACGAAATGATTTTGATGATTGAATTTAACAGGGAGGAGCATTATGAAACAGATCCCAATTGAGTATCAAGTCTCGCCATATATGGTATTTTTTTTAATTATTACTATACAGTTGGGAGTTGGTATGCTTGGTTTTGAAAGGATTAGTGCAAAATTAGTTGGAAATGATGCGTGGATTAGCACGCTACTTTTTGGAATATCTGTTAATGTTATGATTTGGATCATATATCAGATTTTAAATCAGGGTAATGGAGACATCATTGCAATCAATCAAAACGTACTTGGAAAATGGATTGGTGGATTGCTCAACTTCATTTTTTTATCCTATATTGTATTGTTAGGTGCAACAACACTACATACTTATATCGAAGTAGTACATGTTTGGATGTTTCCTTCAATTTCATCTTGGGTTATAGCAGGGGCTTTTTTGGGTCTATGTTATTACATTGTTACTGGAGGATTTCGTGTAGTTGCCGGAATCGGCTTCTTTGGAATCGTTATCCCAAGCATTCTAATCTTCACATTTTTTTATCCTTTGCAGTATGCAGATTTCCAGAATTTATTTCCAATTGCACAGCATTCATTCCTAGAAATTATGAAAGGAATGAAAGGAAATATGTTTAGTTTTTTTGGATTTGAAATGTTATTGCTGTACTACCCATTTATTAAAAAGGCAAAAACGTCTCAAAAATATGCGCACTATGCAAATTTAGTAACGACTATTGTCTACACATACCTTATGATTTTAACTCTTGCATTTTTTAGTGAAAAACAACTAGCGAGTGCGATATGGGCATATTTAAGCATGATTAAAATTATACAATTTCCCTTTATAGAGCGGTTTGAATACATTATTGTTTCTGTTTGGGCTTTTTTTATATTACCCAATGTTTCCTTTACATTATGGGGAGTAAGTCGTGGTATAAAAGAGGCACTGGGAATAAAGCAAAAATATGTTTTGCCAGTTATCATCCTATTCATCTTTGTTTTATCATTTTTCTTGAATAATCGTAATAAAATTAACTTATTAAATACTTGGACAGGTCAAATGGGCTTTGTATATATATATGTATACCTACCTGTACTATGGCTAATTCAAACGGTCAAAATAAAGTTAAGGAGATAAACATGAAGCGATGGATACTTTTCCTTATATTAAGTGTCTTCTTAATAGGTTGTGCTAAAACGAAAATTGTGGATGACATTGACTTAGTTCAAGTTGCGGCATATGATACCGAAGCAGAAGGTAAGCTAAAAGGAACCTTTGCGATTTCAGCTTATAAAGGAGGCGGGGAAGGTGAAACAAAAATCTATTCAGCATCAGGCCAGACTGGTAGAGAAGTTCTTGCAAGAGCATCCGAAAAATCTTCTGGACCTCTAGAGTTGGGGCAATTGCGTGTTATTATATTTAATGAAAAAATAATTGAAAAGGGAATGCAGGAAATTTTAGAGACTTTGAACCGAAATCCTAGTGTAGGAAATGCAATTTATTTAGCAATTACAAATGTAAAAGGGGAATCACTATTAAAGGGGAACTATTCTAAAGAAAAAGAAATTGCTTCCTATCTATCCTCTTTACTGGAGCAAAATATGGACAATGGAACGCAGCCCAAAACAAATTTTTTTATGTTTTTAAACCAACTTAATGATGATGCGAGAGATTCCTATTTACCGATAATATCTAAAAAAGGTAACGTGTTGGAGTTAGATGGAATAGCACTTTTTAAAAGATGTAAAATGGTTGATAAAGTGAACCCTAAAGATTTATTTGTATTTAAATTGTTGACAGATAATTTTAAACAAGGTACATACCAATTCAAACTACCTGGTTCTTCAAATACTTACGCTACGATAGAGAATATAAAAGCTAGAACAAAATATAAGATGGAGGGGAATAGTAAGCATCCATTCGTAAATGCTCATATTCAAGTTAAAGCTGAAATTCAAGAATTTACAAAAACAAAAAATCTAGATAATCCTAAAGAAATAAAAAAATTAGAAAAAATTATGGAAAAAGAAATAGAAAAAAAGCAACTACATTGATAAAGAGATTTATTAAAAAAGACACAGATCCTATAGGACTTAGAAAGCTTGGTAGAACTCACGTAAGAAAATGGAACAGTCAAGAATGGGAAGAATCCTATAAAGATTTACGTTTTCGTGTAACAGCTGATGTAAAAGTAACCCAATCTGGTGTCACAGAATAAATCAAATAAGATATGGGAAATTTTAATAAAAAATATAGTCTCGCAGGAGATTAGGGAGAAGAGAAACGATTAACAAAGAATTTCATAAACATTAAGATGCTTTGTTAATCGTTTTTATACCTGTAGCTTTATCACTTATAGTAATCATAATTATAATAAAAGAACAACGAAACAAATTCCCGATACCACATAATTATAAGAGGACAATAAAGCATCAAGATATAATGTATGCTTTGTCTGGAAAAAAGAATTAAGTACTTCAAGGTTAAATACTTAACTTTAAAATAGTAAATTCGTTGCTTGTAGCACTTCAACTAGACTGTGTCCCCGAAAGTTAGAAAGGTCGGTTTGTTAAGTAGCCTCTAGGGAATGAGCCTAGTACAATACCGGATTCATTCCCTTTTATTTTTCCTTGATTCTTTCATGATTATAGTACTTTATATACTTTGCTAATTCTTGTTTGAATTCTGTTATACTTTCAAATTCTCTCGATACAGAAATAGACATACAAAAACGCCATTCTTTCTTATAAATCTACAGAAAGAATGGCGTATTCTTCGAACGTGAGTTCCTTTATTGAAAAGCTTTAGTTCTATATGACAGATAAAAGGGCAAGCAATGCTAAAATAGCGAGAAGTCCTTGTTTCATGATAATTGATTTATTGGATGTGAGACCTCCGAAAATAGCTGCTACCCCACACAAATGATGAAAAATAATTGAATCATATAACCAATGGGATTGTTTCCAAGTATAAGTCTCCAAATGAGGCCAACTGCTAAGAATCCATTATATAAACCGTTTACAAATTAATTGTCTAAGTATTTCTAAGTTTAAAGAGTGCAGTGTCTTCGTTTTTTATTGAATTAACTTTTACATGTTGGTTCAATATTTTCTATTCTCTTGGAACTTAGTTCTCGTTTACTTCTCACAAAAGCAATAAAATCTATTATCTCTTCTGTTGACAGTGCTTCTCCATCTACTAAAAGTGTTGCATCTGGATCGTTTAGGAGTCTTGTAATATCAATTACATCTTTGTTTTGATGTGAATGTTCAATTCGACCTAATATATAATCTACAGATGTATCAAATAAATCGGCTATTTTAGATAAAGATTGTAATGAAGGTAATCTATAACCATTTTCATAACCAGCATAGGTGCTTTTCGCAATCCCAAGTCGATCTGCTGTCTCTTGTAAGGACCATTTTTGATTTTTTCTTAATTTAGATAAACGTTCCAGCATTCGTCTCATACCCCATCTAATTTTATTAAATTAATTATAGCATAGAAAAAGAATCAAGAATAGAAAAAAAGTACGCGTATTGAATACAAAATCTTGATTAATTCAAATTAAGTTCTATAATGATAAATATAAATACGCATTACGCGAACGATATATCGTTGTTTATTTTATGGAGGGGTTGTGTATGAAGAAAATTTTATTACTTGCAACTGGTGGGACAATTGCATCTGTGGAGGGGAATGAGGGGCTTGTTCCAGGATTGTCTGCTGAGGAATTATTGAATTATTTTTCGAAGTCTTCTCGAAACTTAGAAATAGATTGCAAAATCTTAATGAATATTGATAGTACCAATATGCAACCTGAGCACTGGAAAGAAATAGCTAATGCTGTTTTTAATCACTATGATGACTATGACGGGTTTGTGATTACACATGGAACGGATACGTTAGCTTATACATCTTCCGCGTTATCTTATATGCTGCAAGGTTTAAGAAAACCAGTTGTTTTAACAGGCTCACAAGTACCTATTAGTTTTAAAAAGACAGATGCAAAGAAAAATGTAGCTGATGCTCTTAGATTTGCCTGTGAGGATGTTGGCGGTGTGTTTATTGTTTTTGATAGTAGGGTGATTATTGGGACGAGAGCAGTTAAAATGCGAACAAAAAGTTATGATGCATTTGAAAGTGTGAATTATCCATATGTTGCTGAGGTAAATGAAGATGAAGTGAAATATCATTGGAAGCCAACGTCCCCCCATAATGAACTTTCAATAAATACTAATTTATGTACGGATGTTTTTCTTATGAAATTGTATCCAGGTACAAAGCCAGAGATATTTGATTGCTTAAAAGATTTGTATAAAGGAATTATTATTGAAAGTTTTGGAAACGGTGGATTACCTTTTGAAGGAAGGAACTTGCTTTCGAAAATTCAAGAGTTGACTGAAATGGGGATTGCTGTAGTGATTACTACTCAATGCCTGGAAGAAGGAGAAGACATACTTCTCTATGAAGTAGGACGGAAAGTGGCACAACATCAAGTAATATTGTCTGGAGATATGAATACGGAAGCCATCATAGCAAAATTGATGTGGGCGCTTGGGAAAACTAATAAATTAGAAGAGATTAAAAAAATTATTGAAGAGCCTTTAGTCTACGATTTAACAATAAAATCTGATAAGGATTGGTAATGACTTCATATGATTTATTTAGGTTTTACATTTAATATGGGGGAGAAATTAAAATGGCAATGACAAACAAGAATATGCGAGTAGAGAATGATTTTTTGGGAGGAAAGGAATTACCTATTGAGGCATATTACGGAATTCAGACTTTACGCGCTGTTGAAAATTTCCCGATTACAGGGTATAAAATTCATGAAAGTTTAATTAGAGCGTTCGCAATTGTAAAAAAAGCAGCAGCGCTTGCGAATACAGATGTAGGAAGATTGGAATTGAACAAGGGTGGCGCGATCGCAGAAGCTGCTCAAGAAATTCTTGATGGAAAATGGCACGATCATTTCATCGTCGATCCAATCCAAGGCGGAGCAGGTACTTCAATGAACATGAATGCAAATGAAGTCATTGCCAATCGTGCTCTTGAATTATTAGGAATGGAAAA